>CAJOGF010000001.1 GCA_905233995.1 uncultured Bacteroidales bacterium
GACGAGACTCGTTTTGTAAGCGGCTATCCGGGAAAGTCAGCAGTTTTGGCTCGTAGAAAAGGCGATATTTGGTATGTTGCTGGCATTAACGGATTAGACCAAGAATGCGAATTACCACTAAACTTGGATTTTATCACCAAAAGCCAAGTTATTCAGGCTTTTTACGATTCTCAAAAACAAAACTCTTGGGAAATAAACAAAGAACTTCCTAAGAACGTAAAATGCTTACCAAGAGGAGGTTTTGTATTAATAATTAAACAAAATTAAAAGATAATGAAAAGACACATGTTACTACTAACATTTTTGATACTTTGTATCACACTTTCCAAGAAAGGTGTTCTTGAAGAATTTATAATAGTACCTAATGGTCAACATGGACCTATAACTTTCAACGACGATACTTACAAAAAAATGATTGATTTCTTTAAAAAACAAGCAGGAATTAAATAAATGATTAATAATTATGAAAAGACTTTTACCTTTGGTTTTGATGTTTCCGCTTTGTCTTGAAGCACAAAATCCTATTATAAACACTCAGTTTACAGCCGACCCTACTGCGAGGGTATTTAATGGGAAAGTTTATCTATTCCCTTCGCACGATATTAACCCGCCTGAGCCACAGCCAGCAAGTATAAGAGATAATTGGTTTGTGATGGAAGACTATCATGTTTTCTCCTCTGAAGATCTTGTTAATTGGACTGACCATGGAGTAATCATAAACCAAAAAGATGTCCCTTGGGGCAATCCTGAGGCTTATAGTATGTGGGCTCCTGACTGCATAGAACGCAACGGGAAATACTATTTCTATTTTCCTGACTTAACTAAAGAAGGTCGCGGCTTTGGAATCGGTGTCGCAATTGCCGACAAACCCGAAGGTCCATACAAACTTGTAAAAGAAAATATCAAAGGTGTCAACGGTATTGACCCTTGCGTATTGTTAGCAAGCGATGGAAATGCTTATCTTTTTTGGGGTGCTGGACGATGCGCAAAACTCAAAGACAATATGATTGAAATCGAAGACGATACCCCAACTGAAACAATAAAATTTGGCGATAGAGAAATGCAATTTAGCGGCATTAATTGTCTTAAAGATTTGCCTAACCGTCAAGCAGAAGGACCTTTTGTCTTCGAGTATAACAAGAACTATTACCTCACATATCCTTACGTTAAAGATAGCACTGAAGTTTTGGGATATGCAGTCAGCAAGAATCCTATGGGACCATATCAATACAAAGGTCTAATAATGAAAGAACACGCTTCAGGTTGTTGGACAAATCACCACTCAATCATCAATTACAAAGGACAATGGTATTTGTTTTATCATCACAACGACTATTCGCCCGATATGGACAAACGCCGCAGCGTAAGAATCGAAAAACTATACTTCAATCCTGACGGTACAATCAAAGAAGTAAAACCAACAATGCGCGGAGTTGGAATTGTTAACGCTCTTGACAAAATTCAAGTTGATAGATTTTCATCATCTTCAAAAGATGTTAAATCTTCGTTTGTCGATTTGGAAGACAAATTCTTAGGTTGGGCGGCATCTTTGCCACAAAAAGGAAGTTACTTTATTTTCAACGATGTTGACTTTTCAAAAGTTAACGACGGCTACGTTACAATAAACGTCAAAGCCGACAAAAATACCGATTTAGTTATCAGAGAAAACAATTCTAAAGGCAAAATCATCGCTCAAACAGCGGTTGTTTGCATAACCGATGGACAATTCAAACGCGATTATACAGGTCAATGGCTTATTGTTACTGCGCCGCTTGAATATTGTCCGAAAGGAGTTACAAATCTTTGTATCACCACAAACAAAGGCGGTCTTGAGGTTGACAACATACAATTCAAAAATCGCGAAAAATATTTTTCACCTGCTACAAACTCGGCTTTAAATCCTGATAATGACGGTTTTATAAGACGCTGGTTATTGTTGGAACCGATTTCGAAACCGAATCCTTCTAACACTGTTTTTGTGGATTCGTACCTCAAAAAAGAGTTTTCTGAGCCTGATTATAGAAACCTTTTTTCTGAAATACCTTTCAATAACAAAAAAGTAAAATACAAAGACCAAAATCTTGTTTGGCACAAACTTGACAGCGAAAACTACAACGTAAAACTTTTCCGTTTTGCTGAAAAATATCAGAAAAGTGTTTATGGCGTTTTATTTTCAAGTATAACAGTAATTAACTGCGATAAAGATATTGAAAATGTAAGACTTGCTGTTGGTAGTAATTCTGCCTCATCTTGGTATCTCAACGGTGAAGAAGTTTTATTGATGTCAGGCGACAGACGAATGGTGAAAGACGATTGTGTGTCAAAACGAATCACTTTGAAAAAAGGACGTAACATTCTCAGCGGCTCAATAATCAACGGACCGGGCATGAGCGATTTTTGTGTCAGATTTATTGACGAAAACGGAAACGCTGTAAAAAATTTCACAATAGAATAAGTACAAAAACGAGTTTGTATACCTAATATTCGGTATAATTAATACGAAAAATACCATAACGAAGGTATTTTTGTATTTTTTTTATTTCCTATTTTTGCAAAACAAATTTTAAAATAAAAACAAAAAAATGTTGAACGATAATAAACTATAAAAAAATGAACAAACTAATAAATTACGCTCTTACAACTTGTATAATTCTTTCAAGTTGCAACAAAGATGAATTAACCGATAATAATGTTCAAGAATCAACAAAATACTACATACAAACGTATGTTGATGCAACAGAAATGGATATACATCAAAATTCTGATTCTCAAAACAAAAAGCCAAGCCTATATATTACCCTTAATGGACTACAATATGATTATAGAGGAAGTGGTGGGTTAAATAACTATAAACAAAAACATAATGTAGAAGAATACATTTTCGAAAAAATGGGAGCATTACCTTCAGCATATATTTCAAGCGATGATAGTACAAATATAATTTCTGTTAATCAAAAAGAAATTGACTTAGAAGTTTCTGACAACCTAAACAAATTTCTTTCTATTGCTTCTCAAAACAATGATACGACATGGAATGGCAAATTAGCGATTCCATTCGCAAACAAAGCAATAAATGATTCTATTTTTTCGATTGAAATAATAACAGAAAAAGATTATGACATGCAGCATAAAGCAGGTGATGATTTGTCTGACATTGTGAAATTTTACGGTTCTTCGCCTTATAATTACATACAAAATGGATACAAACCAACAAAAGATAGATTATACTCCCAAGAAATGGAAGAGAGTGGCATTAGTTACTACTCCTACGAATTAATAGAATGTTATTGTAACGAAATTCAAAATGTTGAAACAAAATATTTTGACACACATTTTGACTTACTTTTCACAACTAAGCCAACAAACAATGGAAAGTATCCGTTAACAATAAACATAAAACTATCAAAAGTAACAATCAGCAAACAAACGGAAATGGAATTTTAAAAACTCTCCGCAATTAAAGTTGCTTCTTGATGAGTTTTGATAATATCTTCTAAATCAGGATTTTCTATAAAATAGGTTTTCTGCATTGTTTTTTCTATCAAGTCTGACATTTGGAGGAAACCTATTTCATCTTTTAGAAATTTTTTAACAGCCACTTCATTTGCCGCATTCATAATGCAAGGCATATTTCCGCCCTTTTTTGCAGAATAAATCGCTAACGAAAGATTTTTGAAAACCTCCAAATCAGGTTTTTCAAACGTTAATCCTTGCGGCAACGAAAAGAAATCAACCCTTTGATAATCGCTTTTAAGTCTTTGAGGAAATCCAATCGCAAATTGTATAGGAAGTCTCATATCCGGCATTCCGAGTTGAAATTTCACTGCTCCGTCCTCAAACTGAACTCCCGAATGAATTATACTTTGAGGATGAACTAATACTTCAATTTTGTCAACAGGA
This sequence comes from uncultured Bacteroidales bacterium, assembly GCA_905233995.1. Lineage (GTDB taxonomy): Bacteria > Bacteroidota > Bacteroidia > Bacteroidales > UBA3824 > UBA3824. Next base: position 3,901 of record CAJOGF010000001.1, read on the forward strand.
ACGTTAAAAAGATGCATAGCCTCAATTGTTTCAAGACCTTTGTTCATTAAGGAGGCAGAATCAATAGTAACCTTTGCGCCCATATTCCAATTTGGGTGTTTAAGAGCCTGTTCTTTTTTAACAGTTTGCAAAAATGTCCTATCTTTTCCTCTGAAAGGTCCACCTGAAGCAGTAAGAAGAATTTTTTCGATTTTGTTGTAGCCCTCACCAACAAGGCACTGAAAAATAGCCGAATGTTCGCTGTCAACAGGCAAAATCGGCACATTATTAATTTGTGCTTCCGTCATAACTATTTTACCAGCGGCAACCAACGTTTCTTTATTAGCCAATGCAATTGCTTTTTTGTGTCTAATAGCGTTAACAGTTGGCAAAAGTCCTGAATATCCAACCATTGCAGCCACAACAATATCTATCGTATCATATTCCACAACCTGCTCAATAGCCTTTGCTCCAACAAAAACTTTAATTGGATAGTTTTCGAGGGCATTTTTTAGGTTTTGATAACACGATTCATCTGCTATTACAACGGTATCAGGCTGAAATTCAATGGCTTGCTGAGCCAATAATTCCCAGTTTTTACCCGCAGAAAGAATCTCAACACTAAAAATATCGGGATTTCTTCTAATCACATCTAATGTCTGAGTTCCTATGCTACCCGTTGACCCTAAAACGGCTATACGTCTTTTAACTTTTTCCATAACATTAATAAGCAATATACGATTCGGGATTAACGGGAGCACCATTGTGCCAAAGTTCAAAATGCAAATGAGTTCCCGTTGTAAATTCGCCTGAATTGCCAATTATCGCAATCGGCTCTCCTGCAACAACCTTGTCGCCGACTTTTTTAAGAAGCGCCGAATTATGTTTGTAAATTGAGATAAAATTGTCGGAATGTTGAACCTGAATTACATTTCCCGTCTCACTACTCCAAGTTGCAAGAATCACTGTCCCTGCAAGAGTTGCAAGAATAGGTTCTCCGTCTTTTGCAGCAATATCAATTCCGAGATGTCCGCTGTTGACATCGTAAGCACCCGTCACCATACCTTTTACAGGCATAAAAAAAGACATATTCTGTTTCTTTTTTCCTTCGCCGCTAATTTCAGCAATGGTTTGTTGCTCCTCGAGTTCAATAAGAGTTCTCAAAATACTATCGTGCTTACTTTTGGTGAAATCTACTTGTTTACGGTCAAGCAAAGAATCACTATTAGACAAATCCACATCAAGTTTACCGTCCATAATATTACGGATTGACGCGAAATATTCGTTTCTCTCGTTCAAAACGCTTTGAATACTATCCATTTTCAATGTGCTTGAAACCAATTCGTCCCTATATTTACCGTCCTCCTGACGCGGCAACAACTTATTAAGCGGTGAATATATCACAATTCCGCCAACAATCACTGCTAACAACAATACAACAACGCCTATAACTGCAATTACGTCAGTCGTAGTTGCGCTCCAAGTTTTAACCTCTCGTAAGGTGGCCTCGTCATAAAAGACTACTTTATATTTATGTTTTTCCTTATTTTGTTTTGCCATCTTAAAAAAAAATTATATAAGTCTGTTTGTATTGCTGTCAGGAAAAATAACTATCGGAATAAAAGTCTTAGCCTCAGAAAAATCCATTGACGCATACGACATTATTATCACAATATCGCCAACTGAAACCTTTCGTGCTGCCGGTCCGTTAAGACAAATACAGCCTGAATTTCTTTCACCTTTAATCACGTATGTTTCAAGTCTTTCGCCATTATTGACATTAACGACTTGTACTTTTTCGTTTTCTATCAAACCAGCGGCTTCCATAAGAGCCTCATCGATAGTTATACTTCCAATATATTGAAGGTCTGCCTGAGTTACCTTTACTCTATGAATTTTTGACTTTAAAACCTCTATATTCATTTTTTAAAGTAAAATATTGTCAATCAATCTTGTATTTCCGTCATAAACGGTAATACAAACAACAGCGTTTTTAGGTTTATAGTCTTTTATTGGCAACAAAGTATCTTTGTCTGCAATTTCCACATATTCAAGACAAAGGTTAGCATCGGTTGCAATATTTTTCTTGACAAAATCCGTTATTTCTTTTTGAGTTGCGCCATTATCAGAAAGTTCTTTTGCCTTGAAAAGAGTTTTAGAAATCAAAACAGCGGACTCTCTCTGCTGAGGATTAAGATGCGCATTTCTGCTACTCAAAGCCAAACCGTCGCTTTCTCTTTTTATAGGACAAGGCACAATTACGCCTTTGAATTTAGGCATATATTTTTTCACCATTGCCTTTACAACGGCAATCTGCTGATAATCTTTTTGACCGAAATACGCTCTGTCAGGATTAATTATATCAAGCAGTTTGCTAACTATCTGACACACACCATTGAAATGTCCCGGACGGAATTTACCTTCCATCACCTCGGCAACCGAACCTAATTCAAAAACTCTTGTATCTTCTTCGGGGTACATTTCCGATACTGAAGGAATAAAAACAATATCACATTCGTTATTTTCAAGCAAAGCAATATCTGCTTGAGTATTACGAGGATACTTTTCAAGATCTTCCTTATTGTTGAATTGAGTTGGATTTACAAAAATACTGACTACTGTAATATCGTTTTCACGGTTGGAGGTTTCCACCAAAGAAATATGACCTAAGTGCAAAGCACCCATAGTAGCAACAAAACCGATTGTTTTGTTTTGAGATTTCAATGCCGCCAATTTTTGTTTGAGCGGTGCGATTTCGTAAAATATTTCCATACGCTTAAAAAAATATATTTAAACAAACGTTGCAAATATAAAATATAAAACTATTAAAAACAAAAAAAATTCCCGACCCTTGTCGGTCAGGAATCTTTCATTACATAATATTTAAGTAGCGGGAACAGGACTCGAACCTGTGACCTTTGGGTTATGAGCCCAACGAGCTACCACTGCTCCACCCCGCAGTATTTTCTGTTTTGACACTGCAAAATTAGAAACTATTTTTTACGCCACCAAATTTTTTTTAAACTTTTTTCCTATAATAATAAAAAATTAACATTATGTACACCTTTTTAAATTATTGTTTATTTTTTTAACAAATTAGGATAATTGGAGCGATAATGTTAATTTTGCGATGAAAAAATAACCCTTTATGGTCTACTTTAACCGAAATATAAAAAAGAAAAAACCTTCAGTCTTGAAATGGGCTGTATACGCAGTTGTATTAGTTGGCGTTTTGTTTTTCTTTATTCCCAAATATTTGATTTACAAGGCTAACAATATTTTTGAAACCGAAATAAACAAAGAAGAACAATTTTCCAGCAAACCGCCGTCAAAAAAAATGATGACTGCATACAACTATCTTCAAGTTGCAAAATTTTTCCCTGCCGGTGAAGACGATGGCATAAAAGGTCAGAAATTTATAATGGATTATTATTATCCGAAATTCAAGGAAGATTACGCCAAAATGAAAATGCTTTGCATAGATAATGCAACAAGTTTTCTTTTGAAAAACGGAATGTCGCAAAAAGATTCCGCTTCGAGAATGGCGTTGGAGGATTGTTGGAAGAAATATCCTGACAAAGAAGCAGTTAACGATTTTCTTGAAGATTGGCAAACCTATCAAAAGAATTATCAAAAATCTTTGGAAGGATACTACAGATTTTCAAAACAGAAAAACTAAAAAAATCTATAATTTATAAGGTATAAATAAAATGAAAAAAAGTTTATTAATTACAGCCTTTGCGGTTCTTACCGCCTCAGCAAACGCACAGACCGACGAAGTTGCAAAAGATGTTGCAGGTCTTGCAAAAGACTCAAAAGTTACAGTTGAAGTTGACAGTAGCAAAAATTGGAAATTTTCGGGTATGCTTTCTTTAACAGCAGCCCACACAGGTCTTAAAAACTGGTCAGCCGGTGGTGATAGACAGTTTGGTTTCAATGCCTTGGCAAACCTCAATGCAAATTATGCAAAAGACAAACATTCATGGCAAAATTCGGTGATTGCACAATACGGAACAGTAAAACTATTCGATCAACTTCCCGATGAGTTTAGAAAAACAGACGACAAACTTCAGTTTTCGTCAAAATATGGTTATGCTTTCAGCAAAAAATTCTATTACTCAGCCATTTTCGACTATAAAAGTCAGTTTGCAAACGGATACGTTTACAACAAAGAAAAAGATGCGAACGGCGAAGAATTTGTAAATAAATCCAGAACTTCGCAATGGTGGTCGCCACTTTATTTAACATACGCAGTCGGTATCGACTATCAGCCAAACGAAAACTTTACGCTTTATTTCTCTCCACTTTGCGGTAAAACAACAGTTGTAACAAGTGACAAAGTTTTTGAATATTTCGGCAACAAAGGCGCATACGGTGTTGAACAGGGCAGTCATTCTCGTTCTGAGTTTGGTTGGTATTTCAAGGCAAACGCACTTTATTCAATTGCTAAAAACATTACTTTCAACACCAACCTCACACTTTTCCAGAATTACAAAGACGGATGTCCTTTTGACGAGGTTGACGTAGATTGGAACGTTATCATAACACTTCAGATTAACAAATGGCTTGCATTCAACATTGCAACCGAACTTATTTACGACGAAGATATTGAAATCGAAGTTGATAACAAGGCTTACAATTCAAAAGTTCAGTTCAAAGACGTTATTGGCGCAGGCTTAACATTTAAGTTCTAATATAGAAATAATTGATAATTTTTCAAACCGTTTTAAGTTTTTTTCTCAACTTAAAGCGGTTTTTTTTATAAAGATGTTGCAATAGTGGTGTTTTTTTATCAACTTTGCAACCGAAAAAAAATAAAAAGTAAAAAATGCAGACAGTTTTAAGCGGTATCAGACCTACTGGAGATTTGCACCTTGGAAACTATTTTGGTGCACTAAGGAATTTCGTAAAATTGCAGGACGACTACAATTGCTTTTTCTTTGTGGCTGACTACCATTCTCTTACAACACACCCACATCCAAAAGACATTCAGAATAATGTCAGAAAAATATTAAGTCAATACATAGCCTCTGGTCTTGACATAGAAAAGTCAACACTCTATATCCAAAGCGACCTTGTAGAGACAGCAGAATTTTACATGTTGATGAACATGAACGCCTATATCGGCGAACTTGAAAGAGTAGTTTCGTTTAAGGACAAAGCGCGTCAGAATCCAGACAACGTCAACGCTGGACTTCTCACATACGCTGTTTTGATGGCTTGCGACATTTTAATTCAAAAAGCCGACCTCGTACCCGTTGGCAAAGACCAAGAGCAGCATCTCGAAATGACTTGTAAGTTTGCAAGACGTTTCAACAATATTTACGGAGTTGAATATTTCAAAGAGCCCAAAGCCTTTTCTTTTGGCGACAAACTTATAAAAGTACCGGGTCTTGACGGTTCAGGCAAAATGGGAAAAAGCGAAGGAAACGGAATCTATCTTATTGATTCTGATAAAGATATAAGGAAAAAAGTGATGAAAGCCGTTACAGATTCAGGTCCAGAAAAGCCAAACTCAGAAAAACCTGAAGTAATTCAAAACTTATTTACTTTAATGGAACTTGTATCGGATAAATCCACAATCGAACACTTCGAGAATGCTTGGAACGATTGTTCTATCCGCTACGGCGATATGAAAAAACAACTTGCGGAAGACATCATAAAAGTAGTAAGCCCTATACGCGAAAAAATCAATGATATTTACAACAACACTGAATATCTTGACAAAGTAGCAAAATTAGGTGCAGAAAAAGCACGCGTTCAGGCTCAAAAAACAATCCGCGAGGTAAGAGAAATTTTCGGTTTCAGACCTATTCACTATTAAAAAAAAGCAATATGGAACTTTCCTCACCATTAAAGGAAATATACGGTTCTGAGAAACTTTCAATTTTTCAGGCTCAACGCAAAGCACAAGAAATTGCCTTTGGTCCTATAAGTTTTCAAGCCTCAAGAATGATGAAAAAACTTGGTATTTTCAAAATTCTTGACTCTGAACCCGACGGAATAGAATTAGAAAGAATAATCGAAAAGACAGGGCTAAGCGAATACGCAATTAAAGTATTACTTGAAGCCTCTCTTTCTATCGGTTCCGTAATTGTAAAAGACAATAAGTTTTTTCTAACAAAGGTAGGTTGGTATCTTCTTACAGACAAAATGACAAACGTAAATATGGATTTTGTCAACGATGTCAACTACAAAGGATTTTTTCATATTCAAGAGGCACTTTTGAAACAAAAACCAGCGGGTTTGAAAGAACTCGGAAATTTTGAAACCGTTTATCAAGGTCTTTCTCAATTGGAAGATGATGTTAAAGAAAGTTGGTTTAATTTCGACCATTTTTATTCTGACTCCTCTTTTGACGAAGCCTTGAAAATAATTTTTACAGAAGAAAGGAGTGTTAAAAAGATTCTTGACGTAGGAGGCAACACAGGAAGATTTGCCTTGAAATCAACAGATTACAATAATGAAGTTGAAGTTACAGTTATGGACTTACCACCTCAATTGGAAATGTTGAAAAAAAATATTGCAAACACCAAAAATAGTCAACGAATCAAAACCTTTGCCGCAAATGTTTTGAAAGATACTCAATATCCTGAAGGTTATGACGTTGTATGGATGAGTCAGTTTTTGGATTGTTTTAGTCCTCAAGAAATTTTCTTTATTGTAAACAACGCCAAAAAAGCGTTAAACAAAGGCGGAAAACTTTTTGTAATGGAAACCTTTTGGGACAGACAAAAATACGAGACAGCATCATATTGTCTTACAATGACAAGTCTTTATTTCACGGTAATTGCAAACGGCAATTCCAAAATGTATCATAGCAAAGATATGATTGAAATTCTTGAAAAAGTTGGTTATAAATTAAATAAAATTTATGACGATTTAAACTTCGGACACTCAATTTTGGAACTATCAGCGGAGTAAAAAAAAATTTTCAAAACACAAAAAAAATATCTAAATTGCGGCGAAATTTTTAATATAAAAAACGAAGATGAAACCTTTAAATATCGCGATTTTAGGCTGCGGAACAGTAGGTGGCGGCGTTGCACAAATCCTAACGCAACAAAAAGATCTTCTCTCAAAACGCTCTGGCAGAGAAATTAATCTTAAATTTATAGCCGAACTCAATCCAGAGGCGGCAATAAAAAGATTTTCGTTGGACAAAAAATATTTCTATTCCAACACCAAACAAGTCAGCATAGAGGAAATCTTGAATGATAATGATATTGACGTTGTTGTAGAGACAATGGGCGGCAAAAGCGATTTTGTCCACAATACTTGTCTTAACGTACTCAAAAACAACAAACATCTTGTAACGGCGAACAAAGCACTTCTTGCAGAGCGCGGCTCTGATATTTTTGCCGAAGCAGAAAACAGGAAACTTCAACTTGGTTTTGAAGCCGCAGTTTGCGGTGCAATTCCAATCATAAAAGGCATCAAAGAAAGTTTTACGGGCGATATAATTGAAAGTGTCAGCGGCATTATGAACGGAACTTCCAATTATATTTTAACGCAAATGCAACTTCAGAATCTTGATTTTTCAGAGGCTTTGAAGTTGGCTCAACAAAACGGTTATGCCGAGGCTGACCCTTCGTTGGACATCAACGGCGGCGACGCTTCTCACAAACTTATACTTCTTACCAAATTGGCTTTCGGAAAAAAAATCTCAATGGACGAACTTTCAGTTGTTGGTATAGAAGATATTAACACTAACGATATGGATTTCGCTAAAGAAATCAATGCGTCAATAAAACTAATCTGTCTTACAAAACTAAAAGACAATAAAATCTACGCTATGGTAAGACCAATGGCTGTTAAAAATGACAATACGCTTTCAAACGTAAACTATGCCGTTAACGCCGTACGTCTTGACAACAAATACTCTGGCACACACTTTTTAATCGGCAAAGGAGCAGGTAGTACAGAAACCGCAATGAGTATTGTTTCTGACATTGTTTTCATAGCGCGTCATCACGAAGTTGCAACCTTCAACGAGGAAGATAAATACGTTTTGGGCGATGCAAAAGAAGTTTGTTTTCCGTATTTGGTAAGTTTCAAAACAAAAAATCTACCCGGCACAACAGGACTTATCACAACATGTATAGGTCGTCAAGGAATAAATATTGAAACTGTTGGTCATAACAGATTTTCGGGCGAGACTGCCGATTTTTCGATAGAAACAGACGAATGTTGCTTAAAAACAATAGAGCAAGCAATTGAAGATATAAAACGAGAAAACAAAGATTTACTTCTTCAAGAGCCAAAAATTCTCCCGATTCTTTACTAATAACAAAATAATACAAAATGAGTCATTATTTTTATTACGAAGGGAACACACAAAAAGGTCCTGTAAGTCAAGAAGAATTGCTAAAAAACATAACCTTAGAGACTGAAATATGGACTCAAGGCATGACCGATTGGAAAAAAGCCAAAGACGTGCCGGAAATTGCAGCGTTACTTGCCGTTGGAAATTCTTCAGAGATACCTTCAACACAAGAAACTATAACAGAGAGCAATACCGAAATAATTCCTCAACAGGTTACAAACAATCAATCTTCAACTTCGGGTAATGCTTCAAGTCAGAGTACAAATACTCCTGATTTTCAAAACCTTTTGATTTGGTCGATTGTTTCAGCATTTTTGTGTTGCAACGTAAGCGGAATTATAGGAATAGTCTTGAACCTAAAGGCTGAAGTTGAGTGGACTAAAGGCAATTACGACAAAGCATGGGAGAAATACAAAAACGCCAAAATTTGGGTAATTGTAGGTGCCGTATTGGGACTTATACTTATAATTATATCATACTCATTTTCAGCGTTATTAACCTCAACAATGCTTTCTAATATGGGTATCGACAATTATTAAATGTCAACAAAAAAAATAGTTATCATATTTTCAGGACTTGCGGCTGTTATTCTAATTGTCGCAGTCCTGATTTTTTATTACAAAAACAACCCGTTGGAAACTTCGTCGGTTCCAAAATGCACATTTTATACCTTAACAGGTTATAAATGTCCCGGTTGTGGCGGTCAAAGGGCTTTGCATTATTTTCTAAGAGGCAAATTTAAAGAATCGTTTATGCAAAATCCTCTTTTGTACTTTGCCGTAACTTATATTATAATATTAATTTTAATAGGCAAACGTTATAGTTTTCTGTATGGGGAAATAGCATGTGCAATTTGGCTAATAATAATTATAGGTTTTAGTGTTTTAAGAAACATATTATAAAGTTTTTAAAGAAAAATTTGCACGAAAAAGCAAGTTTAAGTAATTTTACAGCAAAATTAAATCAAAAATTAAGAAAATGAAAAAAACACTTCTTTCAGTTGTTTCAGCAGCAATACTTTTTAGTCTTGCTGGTTGTAGTACATCAAAATACATGGAAGCGAGAACGATTCCTGTCAATGATGTTGAAATTTTTTCAAAACCGCTCGTAGCAAGTCTTTCGGTTGGCGAGCGCAAAACATGGACAATCTCTATCAAACGCAAAGATGCCCTCGCAATGGGACTTAATGTCAACAACATGCGTGCATACGCACTTGCAATAGCATGCAAAGACGGCAACATCGACTCAAAACCAATTTACGATGCAATTGTAGGCGCAACATACGTGATTAAAAGTTTAGGCAAAAAATACGAACTCGAAGTTACAGGTTTTCCTGCAACGTATAAATCGTTTAAGGACATTGAGCAATCAGATTTGGAACTTTTGAAATTTTCAGGACAAGGTCAATCGGAACTTGTGCCGGTAAATACCGACGAAATTCCTCGCTTTTCAATTTTTAAAAAGTAAAAAACTATGTTCAAGAAAAAATTATTATTAACGCTGATGTTGCCTGCAATGTTTTTTCAATGGGCTTCAGCACAGATTGTTTCAACAACCTCTAATTCTTCGATGACTTCAAAGCAGATTGTATCTTCGCAACAATACAGAGAAGGTGGTCAAAAATTATGGTTTATGAAACTTGGAGCCAATTTTTCGGGGCTTCAGGTAAAGGACGACTACAAAAGTTATGACATTGAACGTTCATTGGGCTACAATTTAGAAATTGGAATGCAAAAAAGAATCGCAAGAACACCTTTGTATTACAAATTTGATTTTGGTGCATGTAGCAATCTCGGTGAAAATCGTACTATCTGGAAGGACGAAACTAAAAACGGCATAAAAGAAAAAATCAAAGATTTTGAATTTGGCGATCAAAAGCACGCCGCTTACATTTCACCAATAAACGTTGGCGTAAAACTAAACTTCGGAATCAGTTTTGATTTTAACATCGGAGCATTCTATATGCTTGAATATCTTCCCGATGACTTAATTCACGATTACGGCGTTAACGCAGAAGCGGGACTTTGGCTGTCAAAATTTTATCTCGGCGTAAAAGCACAAAGAGGCTTGAACAACAGAACAGAAATAGACGATGAAGACGAAACTTTTCTAAGTAACATACTTTTAAGAATAGGATTTTCGTTTTAGTTAAAAAGGAAAAGAAAATACAAAAAGCACTCAAAAAAAAAGGAAAAAAAAATCAAAGGTACAAGGAAAATGGAAAATAATGAAAATCGACCACTGAAAAACAACAGCAACTTTAAGCGTAAATTAATATTATCATTTGGGACAAGTACGCTTTGTATTTGTCTTGTTTTGTATATGGCGGGACTATTTATGATGTTGCTTTTCAACACTCAGCACATCAGCGATATGTTCCGCTCCAATATAAAAATGACAGTTACATTAAACGACAACCGCTCTCTTGCCGAAACAGAAAGTTTCCGCAAATCTTTGGACGCAATGGATTTTGTACGTCAGACAAAATATATCTCCAAAGATGCAGCGGCAGAAGAACTCAAGAAAGAATTAGGTGAGGATTTCTACGAAATTCTTGACGGCAAGAATCCCCTATTTTCACAAATTGAAGTACAACTTACCGACGAATACACAAATATGGATAGTATCGCTTCGATAGAAAAACTTCTGAAAAAAAACGTTGCCGTTGACGAAGTTTATTATCCAAAAGATGTTTGGAGAAACGCTACAACGGTAATATCAAAAGTTGCTTCAATTGTTTTGGCACTGACACTCGTATTGCTTATTGTAACAGTGATTTTAATCAACAATACAGCAAGACTAAAACTTGCCGGCAATAGGTTTGATATTAGAACTGCGAAATTAATCGGTGCCTCTAACTGGAAAATATCATGGGATTACATCAAAACAGCCCTTTTGCAATCGCTTGTGGCAGTATTTATTTCAGTAGTAGGTTTAGCACTGACAATCAGATTCTTAGAAAGCATACTTCAAGGAGTTTTTATGATTTCATCGTTTTGGTCAACTCTTATGGCAATGGCTTTGATAGGAATCTCAATCACAGTATTTTCAACCTTAATAACGGTAAGAAAATACCTCAATACCAAAGAAGAAGATTTGTATTACTATTAGAAAAAACAATAATTAAACAAAATGAAATACGCATTAGTTACCGGAGGTAGCCGCGGCATAGGACGCGCAATCTGTCAAAGGCTCGCATTGTCGGGCTATCACGTTTTAATCAATTACGTGTCAAACGAAGCAAAGGCTCTTGAAACACTTGAACTTACAAAACAAGCAGGCGTTGAAGGTGAAATCATAAAGTTTGACGTTGCAAACCTTGAAGAAACAACCGCCGCTTTGGAAAAATGGCAATCTGACAACAAAGACGCATACATTGATGTTTTGGTAAACAACGCAGGCGTAACCGCAGATTCGCTTCTGCCGATGATGGAGCCTGAGGCTTGGAGCAAAGTGTTGAATATCACGATTAACGGTTTTTTCAACGTTACAAGAACAGTTGTCAAAAAAATGATACGCAAAAAACACGGACGTATTATCAACATGGCATCAGTATCGGGCATAATAGGACTTCCCGGTCAATGTAACTATTCTGCTGCAAAAGGTGCTCTAATTTCTGCAACAAAAGCGTTGTCAAAAGAGGTTGGAGGCAAAAACATAACTGTCAACGCCGTTGCTCCCGGTTTTATCAAAACCGATATGACAGAAAGTCTTAACGAAGAAGAACTCAAAAAAGGCATAGCCTTAGGACGTTTCGGTACGGCTGAAGAGGTTGCTGATTTAGTTGACTTTTTGGCAAGCGACAAAGCCTCTTACATCACAGGCGAGACTATCGCAATAACCGGCGGACTTAAAGGTTAAGAAAAAAATACCTAATATTAGGTATTTTTTTTCTACTAAAATACCTAATATTAGGTATTGTCAAAAATAAAATAAAAAAATATTTTTGACGAATTTATAATTCTCGAAAGAATATGAATCTTAACGAAGTTGAAATCGGCAGCGATGCAATAATAACCAAAATCATCGGAAGGGGAACTTTCCGCAAAAGAATTATGGAAATGGGGTTTGTGAAAGGCAAAAGAGTTCATGTTGTAAAACAGGCTCCACTAAACGACCCCGTAGAATACGAAATTATGGGTTATCATGTCTCACTAAGAAAAAGTGAGGCAAAAATGATAGAAGTTGTAACATTAGAGCATATTTCAGAGGCTGCAACAAAAGACAGCAATCTCAATCTTACTTTCGACGAATTAATAAAACGCGAACTAAAAGACCACGGAAACGTAATCAACGTAGCACTTGTCGGTAATCCGAACTGCGGAAAAACCACTTTTTATAATTATGCCTCAGGAAGCAAAGAAAAAGTTGGAAATTACAGCGGCGTTACCGTTGATGCTAAAACTGCAAAATTTGTCTATCAAGATTATACTTTCAATATAACCGATCTTCCGGGAACATATTCACTTACAGCATATTCAGCAGAGGAAATATACGTCAGGGAATTTATCACAAAGCAAAATCCAGATATTGTAATCAATATGCTTGACTCCTCAAATCTTGAAAGAAATATGTATCTTACCACACAACTTATCGATATGGACATAAAAGTTGTTGCGGCTCTTAATATGTATGACGAACTTCAAGCAAGAGGCGACAAACTCGATTATATCACCCTCGGCAAAATGCTCGGCATTCCATTTATACCCGTTGTGAGCAACAAAGGCAAAGGTTTTGCAGAATTGTTTAATACAATAATCAAAATTTTTGAAGATAAATCCCCGACATACAGACACATACACATCAATTACGGTGAAGACATCGAAAACGCCGTAAAAAAAATTCAAGACAAAATCTACCTTCATAACGACAACGAAATTCTTAGCGTTTTACCGTCAAGATTTATGGCGTTGAAACTTTTGGAAAAAGATTCCAAAATTGCAGAATTTGTGTCGGCTAACACCATTAACGTAAAACACGCACATCAAAAACAAAACGTTACACACATCGACAATCCTTCCTGCATAACGTTAGAGGCAGAAAAAGAAATCAAAGAACTTGAAAAAATCTACAATTCGGACACCGAATCAATAATTGCTGACCGCCGCTACGGTTTTATAGACGGAGCATTAAAAGAAACTTTTTCACGAGGGAAAAACTACACCAGAAAACTTACCGACAAAATAGATTATGTAGTAACGCACCGAATTTGGGGATTTCCTGTGTTTTTTACGATAATCTTTCTGATGTTTGAAACCACTTTTATATTAGGTCAATATCCTATGGACTGGATTGAAGCATTTGTAGAATATTTAGGTTCGCTTGTAAGGGATAAAATGCCAGAGGGAATGTTGAAAGATTTAATTGTTGACGGCATCATAGGTGGAGTCGGCGGCGTAATTGTCTTTTTGCCTAACATCGTGATACTCTTTATGTTTATCTCGCTGATGGAAGACTCTGGTTATATGGCAAGAGTAGCATTTATCATGGACAAAATAATGCACAAAATAGGACTTCACGGCAAATCTTTTATACCTTTGATAATGGGATTTGGCTGCAACGTTCCGGGCATTATGGCAACAAGAACACTTGAAAACCGCAGCGACAGACTTCTTACAATGATGATAAGTCCATACATGAGTTGTTCGGCAAGATTACCGCTTTATACGGTAATTACAGCAGCCTTTTTTTCTAAATGTCAAGCACTTATCACAACAAGCGTTTATGCTTTTGGTATTTTGATGGCGGCTTTGACAGCAATTCTACTTAGAGGAACTACTTTCAAAAGTCAAGATGCACCTTTTGTAATGGAACTTCCTCCGTACAGAATACCTACAACAAAAAGCATTTTGAAACACATGTGGGAAAAAGCGGCTCAATACCTTAAAAAAATGGGAGGAGTAATCCTTATTGCATCAATAATTATTTGGGCATTAGGATATTTTCCAAGACCAATTCAAGGAGAAATTCAAGATGATTACAAGCAACAAGAAAATAGTTATATCGGCAAAATAGGGAAATTTGTAGAACCAGTTTTGGAACCTTTGGGGTTTAATTGGAAACTCGGCATTTCGATTTTCACTGGCGTAGCGGCAAAAGAAATTGTTGTTTCAACAATGGGCGTTCTTTATCACTCTGACAGCGAAGATACAGAATCGTTAGCAGAAAAACTCAAAAACGATACCGATACTTCACTACCGCTGACTCCTTATTCTGCATTTGGCTTTATGATTTTTGTGTTGATATATTTTCCGTGCATAGCAACGGCGGTTGCAATGATAAAAGAAGCGGGTCAGAAACGATGGGCATTTTTATCAATAGGATATTCAATTTTTATGGCATGGATAATAGCGTTTATCATCAACAGCATAGGTAAATTATTATGACACAAGAAATTATAACATACATTATTGTATTTACGGCGACAATTGTCGCCGTTTACAATATAATTAAGATTTTTAAAGGCAAACAACCAGACTGCGGCTGCGGCAAAGGGAAAAAATGTAAAAAAAAACATCAATAACATTTTTTCACTAAAATAACGTAAGGTAGATGCAATATTGCAACAAGACTACCCATTTTTTTCTCATGATGAAAAAAATTATTCCGCCACGAAAGCATTTTTTTTATTTCATGGCGGAATAATTTTATTGCATATTGCATAAAGTTCTCGCAAAATTTTTATTAAAAGTACAAAATACAAAAATTTTCTTCTCCAACAGTCTGAAAATCAGCCTTCATTAAAAAAAGTAAAAAAATAATCAGAATGAATTTTGTTTTTTTTGAAAAAAATTATTTAATTTGGCACTCTGAAAGGTAGCAAAAAAATATAAGTTTACTTTTTGCAAAAAACAATTAACTTTTTAGGTCAAATTGGTATCGGAAGATTGATGCCCAATTGCCTGAACATTCAACAAAAAAAGGATTAGTAAAAAAAGAAAATGGCATCAACTGAACAAACCCCAGATTTCGTTTTTGAAACAAGTTGGGAAGTCTGCAACAAAGTCGGCGGCATACACACTGTCGTATCAACCAAAGCACAGACTCTGAAAGCCAAATTCGGTGACAACCTTGTTATGATAGGACCCGATATTTGGCACAATTCGGAAGATAATCCCGAATTTATTGAAGACAAAACCTTGTTTTCGGATTGGACAAGAGTTATCAACCGTACTGACACCCGCGTTAGAGTAGGACGCTGGAAAATTATCGGTGAACCAATCGTTATTTTGGTCGATTATTCTCAAAACGTTTCCAAAAAAGACAAAATTTTTGCAGAATTTTGGGAAACCTACAAACTCGACTCTATTTCTGGAGATTGGGGTTATATCGAACCCGTAATTTTCGGTTATAGTGCAGGAAAAGTAATCGAAAGTTTCTGTCAGTACAATTTGAAACCAGAAAACCGCGTAGTAGCGCATTTTCATGAATGGATGACAGGTGCAGGTATACTTTACATCGAAAAATATGCACCCGAAATTGCAACCGTATTTACAACTCACGCTACCGCAATTGGCAGAAGTATAGCAGGTAATGGTCAGCCGCTATATGGACCTATCAACAATTACGACGGCGACACAAAAGCCAGAGAATTTAATATGGTGGCAAAACAAAGTTGCGAAAAACTTTCTGCACTAAATGCAGATGCGTACACAACCGTTTCTGACATCACAGCAATAGAATGTAAACAATTCACATACAGAGCAGTAGATGTTGTTACTCCTAACGGTTTTGAAGACGATTTTGTACCAAAAGGAAGCGTTTTCAACACAAGAAGAATAGCAGCAAGAAAAACAATGCTTAATGTGGCATCAAAACTCTTCAACGAAGAACTCTCTGACGACACATTAATTCTCGGAACTTCAGGACGTTATGAATACAGGAACAAAGGTATCGACGTATTTTTGGATTCCTTGAAAAAAATTGTTGACTTAGGCGAATGTAAGAAAAACATTTTAGCGTTTGTAATGGTACCTGCTAACAACTATGGTGCTCGTCAAGACCTTAAAGCAGTACTTGAAGGCAAAGCCGACAAAGTTACAAACGACAATTATTCAAGATACTTGACTCATGGTCTGCACTATGTAGAATATGACGCAGTTTGCAACAAAGCAATCAGTTTGGGAATCACAAACGAAAAAGACAGCAAACTAAAACTTATTTTTGTTCCGTCATATTTAAAAGGTGATGACGGTATTTTCAACATGCCATACTACGATTTGCTTATAGGTATGGACATCACAGCGTTTCCGTCATACTACGAACCTTGGGGTTATACTCCGCTCGAAAGTATCGCATTCAGCGTACCTACAATTACAACTGACCTTGCTGGTTTTGGTAAATATAGCGAAAGCCTTTTACCAAAAGATTGCAAACCAGTGGTTGTGCTTCATCGCAACGATGACAACTACAACGATGTAGTTTATAATCTTGCAAAAGCAGTAATTGATTACGCAGGGTTAACTCCTCAAGAAATGGAAAAAACAAGAAAGGCGGCTTATAGTCTTTCTCAACAGTTTTTGTGGAAAAACCTCACAAAATACTATTTAAAAGCATATTCAACCGCTTTGGAACGTACCAAAAAACGTTTTGACGAAGCGGATTTTTCAAAATATTCACACGAATCGTTTAACATAAAAGAAA
Source organism: uncultured Bacteroidales bacterium (assembly GCA_905233995.1). Lineage (GTDB taxonomy): Bacteria > Bacteroidota > Bacteroidia > Bacteroidales > UBA3824 > UBA3824. Next base: position 20,849 of record CAJOGF010000001.1, read on the forward strand.
TAAAAGTGAACAACCCAATTTGGAGAAACATTCAGGTTCATCCGAACCTTTCCGGAAAATTTAAAGGCTTAGAAGAAATGTCCTACAACCTTTGGTGGTGTTGGAATTTCGAGGCTGAAGAAATGTGGCAAATAATCGGTGAAGACGGTCTTTGGGAGAAGTCAGGTAAAAACCCAGTTGCACTTCTTCGTCAAATCGACCTCAACAGATTGTCTGAACTTGAAAACGATGCCGATTTTATCGCTAAATACGAAAAAGTATACGCAGACTTCTGCGCATATATGGACGAAAAGAAAAACGCTAAGGGTCCGTCAGTTGCATACTTCTGTATGGAATATGGTATCCATGACTCTCTGAAAATCTTCTCTGGTGGTCTTGGTATTCTTGCCGGCGACTATTTGAAAGAGGCTTCAGACTCTAATGTTGACATGGTGGCTGTAGGTCTGCTTTATCGTTACGGATATTTCCGTCAGAAAATTTCCGTTTGGGGCGATCAGATTGCGGAAGATGTACCTCAAGATTTTAGATATTTGCCGATTACCGCTGTTAAAGACAAAGACGGCAATCAAATGACAATTCAAGTTGCTTTTCCGGGCAGAAAACTCACCGCTCAAGTATGGAAAGCACAAGTCGGACGAATTGAACTTTATCTTCTTGACACCGATTTTGACGCTAACTGGGAACAAGACCGTTGGGTAACTCATCATCTCTACGGCGGAGACAGAGAAAACCGTTTGAAACAAGAAATGCTTCTTGGCGTTGGTGGTATCCGCGCTTTGAGAAAAATGGGAATCACAAAGCAAATTTACCACATGAACGAAGGTCATGCGGCTTTGATGGGTATCGAAAGATTGAATAATCTTATTCAAGAACACAATTTCACCCTCAACGAGGCTTTGGAAATTGTACGCGCGTCAACCCTTTATACTACACACACACCTGTACCCGCAGGACACGATGCTTTCCCTGAGGATATGATTTTAACTTACATGGGACATTATCCTGACAGACTTCATATTTCTTGGAAAGAATTTTTGGCTTTGGGTAAAAACAATGTTGACGACAGAGGTCAAGAGTTCAACTTCTCATATCTTGCATGTCAACTTTCTCAGGAAGTTAACGGTGTATCAATGCTTCACGGCGAGGTAACAAAGAAAATGTTCAACTACATGTGGAACGGTTACTATCCTGAAGAACTCAACATCGGTTACGTTACAAACGGTGTACACTATCCGACATGGGCGGCTAAAGAATGGCAGCAATTCTATCAGAAGACTTTCGACAAGAAATTCCTCAAAGACCAATCTAACGAAAGTTATTGGAATGCTATTCAAAACGTTGATGATGCTGAAATTTGGAAAATGCGTCAACAAAAACGCAAAGAACTTATCGACTACATCAAAATTAAAATGGCTGACGATTACCAAAAACGTGGCGAAGACCCGTCATCAATGGTAAGAATCAAAAACGCTTTGAATCCAAATACTTTAACAATCGGTTTTGCACGTCGTTTTGCAACCTACAAACGAGGCAACCTTCTTATGACAAATCTTGACATTTTGTCAAAAATTGTCAACGACCCTGTTCGTCCTGTACAGTTTATTTTTGCAGGAAAGGCTCACCCCGCTGACGGCGGTGGACAAGGCATTATCAAACAAATAGTTGAGATTTCAAAACGTCCTGAATTTGTTGGCAAAATCCTCTTCCTTGAAGACTACGATATTTCGCTTGCAAAACGTCTTGTATCTGGTGTTGACATTTGGATGAACACACCTACTCGTCCACTTGAGGCTTCTGGAACATCAGGAATGAAAGCCGTTATGAACGGTGCCATTCACTATTCTGTACTCGATGGTTGGTGGGTTGAAGGCTACCGTCCCGACGGAGGCTGGTGCTTACCACAAGAAAGAGCATATCAGAATCAAGATTTCCAAAACCAATTGGATGCAGCAACAATTTATCGTACAATCATCGAAGACATCTGTCCGAAATTCTACACAAGAAACGCTCAAGGCGTTCCAGAACAATGGGTTAGCGTAATCAAAAATTCAATCGGACATATCGCTCCTAACTTCACAATGAAACGTCAACTTGATGATTATTATGAGCGTTATTACAGCAAACTCGCTGATACAGAAAAAGTTGTCAACGCCGATAATTACAAAGTTGCCCTTGAATTGGCTGCTTGGAAACACAAAGTTGTTCAAGGTTGGGACAAAATCAACGTTGAAAAAATATCATTCCACAACATCGTAAAAGATCCGCTCTTTATGGGTGAGGAATATTTCGGTGAAGTAGTTCTCGACTTAGGCGATTTGAAACCGTCAGACATCGGAATTGAAATGGTAATGACCGAAGTTAGTCAAGACGGAAGTTCAAAATTACTCTCGGCTGTACCTTTGAAACTTCAGAAAGAAAACGGCAGATTTGCTCATTATAGCATAGATTTGCGTCCTGAAAAACCGGGTAACTTCAACTACGGCTTCAGACTCTATCCTACAAATGTAAATCTTGCTCATAGAACTGATTTCGCATTGGTAAAATGGTTGTAGGCAACACATAAAATTATTTTGCTTCATAATTATTTGTAAAAACAAACTGCGACATTTTTGGGATTTTTCTTAAAAATGTTGCAGTTTTTATTGTTTGTTATGACACTAAAAACATTTATAAAACATCCTATTCTACAATACGTTGCAAACTATTTTTTAGCGTTTGCATTTTTCTTTATTTGCAGAATTGTATTTGTGATTTCAAATCTTAATTATTACAACGAGATTGACTTTTCGCACTTTCTAACACTTTTCAAAGGCGGAATGAAATACGATTTTGCAGCAGTTTTCTACCTTTCGGCAGTAAGTTTCTTTATGATGATTCTGCCAATAAAATTTGTTTTCAACAAGATTTACAAACAAATTGCGAAATATTTTTTTCTAATTCCAGTATCAATTGGAATCTTTGCAAACCTTTTTGACTCAGCATTTTTCAGTTTCAACGGTAGACGAACCAATTTTTCGTTTTTTAAAGAATTTCAAAACGAAGATAATCTTGGCGGTATTTTTTTAAGAGGATTGGGTGATTTTTGGTATTTAACGATTGCCGGAATTGTGTTAATTACCTTATTAATAAAACTTTACTACAATCCAAAAATCAGCAAAGAAGATTTTCCATGGAAAAAATACACATTAAAAACATTACCAATGACTCTACTTTGCATTTACTTTTTCATGGCAGGACTTCGCGGAAGTTTAATAATTGACGAAGACCACCGTCCAATGAACATGAACAATGCAAACGAATACATCAAAAAAAGCAACGAATCAGCAATCGTCTTAAATACACCATATTGCATAATTCGCACAATCGGCAAAATATCTTTTTCAGACCCTGAATATTTTTCCAAAGACAAATTAGAGCAAATTTATTCGCCTATTCATAATCCTAAGCCGCAGGGAGAGTTCAAAAATATGAACATTGTGATTCTGATTTTGGAAAGTTTCGGCAAAGAATATTCTGGTTTTTTCAATCAAAACAAAGGCTACACACCTTTTTTGGATTCTCTTTATCAAAACGGATTAACTTTTTATCATTCGTTTGCGACAGGAAGAAAATCCATTGATGCGATGCCAAGCATTTTAGCGGGCATTCCCTACTTGACCGACCATTTTTTTATGGGAATGTATTCCAACAATAAGGTTAACAGCATAGCCTCGTTATTAAAGTCAAAAGGTTATTATTCAGCATTTTACCATGGTGCGCCAAATGGAAGCATGGGATTTTTGCATTTTTCACGTCTTGCTGGTTTTCAAGACTATTTCGGATTAACAGAATATTGTAACGATTCTTCATTCAACGGCATGAACGATTTTGACGGACATTGGGCAATTTGGGACGAGGAGTTTTTGCAATATTACGCCAAAAGTATGGGCGAAATTCCGCAGCCATTTGTAACAACCTGTTTTACTGCAACTTCACATAATCCTTTTAGAATCCCCGAAAAATACAAAGAACGATTCAAAGAAGGTCCTCAACCAATTACAAAATGTATTGAATATACCGACAACGCTATCAGACTGTTTTTCAATAAGATGAAAGAGTATCCTTGGTTTAAGAATACACTTTTTGTAATCACCGCTGACCACACAAACCAAACATTAAGTCAAGAATATACAACAGATAGAAACGTTTTTAAAGTTCCGATTTTGTTTTATCACGAAGGTGGGATCAAAAAAATATCAGAAAAACTTTTCTGTCAAACGGACATAACACCTACAATTTTGGATTATTTAAATTTTGACAAACCGTATATTGCTTTCGGAAATTCGTTTTTTGACCAAAACGACACTTGCGGTTATGTTGTTAATTTCAGCGAACCGCTCTACCAAATCTCCAAAGGCGAGTTTTTCCTTCAATTTGACGGTCAAAAAGAAACAGGCTTTTTTATTCCAAAAGAAGACGTTTTCTTAAAAAACAACCTCTTAGGAAAATACCCGTCACAAGAAACCGAAATGCTGAATCTATTGAAAGCAGAGATTCAACAATATCATGAAAGAATGATAGATAACGATTTAACAATCAAGGAATAACTTATGACGACTTTTTCTTTAAACAAATCATCTCCGACTACGTAAGGTTACTCATAATTACTATCATTCTGTTGCTGTTTTTTTACTATAACCTTTGCTTTCAGTACATAAAAAATTTTTCACAATGATAACATACCGCATTTGAAATAATAACAAAAAAATATTTAACTTTGCAACTTCAAAAAAATAAAAACACTAAAGATGAAAGAAAAAATAAAGCATTTATTTACTAACTATTTGATTTCTACGATTTTATTATTCGTTATACTTTTTATATCTTCTCTAACAAATTGCGGTGTAAAATCAAATTTTGAAACAATAATCTATTTATTTTCGTCCTCAGTATGTCATAGTGCAATTATAATGTTGCTAATAACACTTATTGTTTCTCCAATATGTTTATCACTAAAAAAAAATAAAATTTCAGACATCATTTTTGCCATTATATCAACATTAATCCAACTATTAGCAATTACAGATTATTTTGTATTTTCGCTTTACAGATTTCACATCAACGGCTTTGTTATAGGAATGTTGACAGGTCCAGCTGCGGCGCAAATTTTTGTTTTTGATACAATGCTAATTCTCAAATGCTTATTAGGTATACTTGTTATAACAGCAGTTAATTTGTTAGCGTTTCTCAGACTTCAATATTTTACTTTTTTTAGAACCTACAAAAAGCGGTATCCAATCATAATCATATCTTTACTGATAATAATTGCAAATTTTATGCACGCTCTTGGCGCAGTTCAACTTGATAATAACATCATAAAATGTACTGAAGCCATTCCGTACTACTACCCCATAAGAGCGAATAGATTTTTAAGCAACCTTGGCATTGTTGACATACAAAAAAATCAATCAGCAAAAGTTAACAATGGAACTCTAAATTATCCAAAAAAAGAATTGAGTTGGAACGATTCCATAACGCCTCCCAATATCATTTTAATAATGATTGACGCATGGAATAGACGTTCTTTCAACTCAGAAACGACACCAAATATAAAAAAATTTGCGGAGGAATGTACTTGGTATTCAGACCACGTAAGTTCGAGCAACGGAACGCAAGGCAGTGTTTTTACGATTTTTACATCTTTGTCATCATATTATTGGCAAGATTTTGAACTTAACAACGTATGTCCCATTTTTTCTGATAGGTTAAAGGCTTTGAACTACGATGTACAAACCTTTCCTGGAGCCTCGCTTAGGAATCCTCCATTCAATAGGGTTTTGCTTCAGAATTTTCCCGACATCACAACCGACACACAAGGGAATACCGTTTATGACAGAGATTGCAAGTTATCAGAAAATTTTATACATTATCTTGACTCTACAAACAATAAACGACCATTTTTTGCATGGCTTTTTTATGACCTTGCCCATTCGTATGAAATGCCCAAAGAGCGGTTATGGAAATTTCGTCCAACTTGGGAGTTTGCCGACTACACAAAACTATCAGCAGATATGAACCCAGAACCATTTTTCAATTTGTACAGAAACGCTGTGTATCAAGCGGATTCACTTGTTGGAATAGTTTTGAACAAAATTCAAGAAAAAGGACTTTTAGAAAATTCCGTTATTATTATCTGTGGTGACCATGGTCAAGAGTTCAACGACAATCACAAAAACTTTTGGGGTCATAACGGTAACTTTTCCGACTTTCAAATTGGTACAAATTTATTGTGGTATTCTCCTGATTGTCAGGCTAAAACTATTAGTTATAGAACATCGCATTACGACCTCTGCCCTACCCTTCTGAAAACATATCTTGGCTTAAGAAACGAATGTTCAGATTTTGGGTCAGGGAAAACGCTTTCAGACAGCACATCACGTGATTGGCTTTTGGTTGGCAGTCGAGATAATTTTGCCTTTATTCACCAAAAACACATTTACGAAAAGCGACCTTCAGGCTATTTTTTTGCGACAGATGCGCATTTAAACGAATTGCCTCAAGATTCCATCAATTATAACGTCCTAAACGAAAAAATTCTTCAAATAGGCGATTTTTATAAATAATTTATCATGTTTATTCAATCGACATGATACCATTATCATGTCGAAAAAAAGCAAAAATTTCGACATGAGATTTTTTTACTTCAAAAGAAAAAGGTATCTTTGCACAACAAAAACTACACGATATGATACACGATAACAACGTACCAAACAACAACTTACAGAAACTGCCGCCAAACATCAACTTTGAGACACCTGAAATTTTTAAAGCGTGTATCAAGGCTAACAAAGCATTGGCAGAACTAAAAGGATGCTGTTTGAGGTTGCCAAACCCTGAAATACTTTTGAATACAATAATATTGCAGGAAAGTAAATCTTCGAGCGAAATAGAGAACATTGTCACGACACAAGACGACTTGTACAAAGCCGCATTAGACGACATCGAAAAGATAAACAATCCTGCGGCAAAGGAAGTTTTATTGTATAAGGAAGCCATATACAAAGGATTACAACTATTTGAAAGCAAAGGTATTATCTCCACAAACATCTTGATAGAGATAATGCAAACTCTACGTTGCACACAAGAAGGCATAAGAAAAATCAGTGGGACAAAAATAGCCAATCCTATAACAAAAAAAGTTGTTTATACACCACCAGAAACTGAAGATATTATCAGAGAAAAAATGTTTGAACTGGAAAGATTTATCAACGACGACCAAACAGAACTGGATTCTCTTATTAAAATGGCTTTGATACATTACCAGTTTGAAGCAATACACCCTTTCAGCGACGGCAACGGCAGAACGGGAAGAATCTTGAACATACTTTATTTGATAAAAGAGGAATTGCTCAATATGCCTGTATTGTATTTAAGTCATTATATAATCAACAACAAATCAACATATTACAAACTTCTAAGCAATGTTACACAAAAACAGGATTGGGTTCCATGGGTTTTATACATGATAAAAGCCGTTGAGGAAACAGCATTCTATACGTTAAAACAGATAGAGGCAATCCTAACCCTAAAAAACGACACGGAACAGAAAGTAAAAGATGTTCTACAAAACAACATTCACAAAGAACTTACAGAAATGCTTTTCACGCATCCATATATCAAGATTAAAGTGTTGGAAAACAAAGGAATCGCTAAACGTCAAACTATTTCCTCATACCTGAAGAAACTTTCAGAGGCTAACATATTGTCTCCCGTAAAACTATGGAAAGAAACATATTACATAAATACAGGCTTATTTGAGTTGCTGTCTAAAGGTATAGAGATGCAAAACTGATTTTATCATGTTGATTCAATCGACATGACACCTTTCTCATGTCGAAAAAAAGCAAAAATTTCGACATGACAATCAAAGCAAACATCAACACAAAGACAAATACCAACAGAAACCGCACGTACAAGTTGAGATAATCAAAAACTAAAAAAAATGAACCATAAGATAACCATAATCACCGTTTGTTTCAACTCTTTGGAAATGTTAAAAAAAACTATGCAAAGCGTTGAAACGCAGACATATAGCAATATCGAATACATCGTTATTGACGGCAAATCTACCGATGGGACACCAGAATTTCTCAGCAACTACCAAGGCAAGCTCTCTAAATATGTTTCAGAGCCTGACAAAGGAATTTATGACGCAATGAACAAGGGCGTCAATATGTCGGAAGGCGATTACGTTATATTTCTTAACGCTGGCGACCTCTTTGCTGAAAACACAACCCTTGAAAAAATTTTTGACGGCAAAACATACGATTCAGATGTTATATACGGCGATGTTATAAAAAACGGCAGAGTAAAACCTGCCGAAAAAAACCACAACGCCCACAAGATGTATTTCTGCCATCAAAGTTGTTTCACAAAACTCGAATGTCTGAAACAATTTCCTTTCGACACGAAATATAAAATGTCGGCAGACTTCAACTTCTTTAAAATATTGACTCTCAATAATAAAACATTCAAACAATTAGACCTTCCGGTCTCGATATTCGACACGACTGGAGTTTCAAACACCAAACGTTCCAAAGGTCTGAAAGAAAACATCAACATTGTTAAGGAGCATGACGATTTTATCAACAAACTACGACTTCTTCCACGCCTTTATTTCGTATATTGGTATGCAACAATGAGGGGCAAATAGCGGCTGCCAGTTTACAATCCAGCAACAAAATGATATACCTCATTGAGTTTCTTTGCCGACTCCTTCCACGAAAAATCCATGAGTCTTTTCCTTTGCCTTTCGATTAATTCTTGCCTTTGAGCCTCATTGTAAGCGAGAAACATTTCGAGTTTTGAATCCAAATCGTGTGAAATGTCATCAAGAGTGAACATAATAGCGGCATCCTTGGCAATCTCCGGAAAAACGCTCTTGTCGTTAAGGAAAACAGGGCAGTCATACTGATAAGCCTCCAATATCGGAATGCCAAACCCCTCATACAAAGATGGTTGAATAAAGGCAAGCGCATTATGATAAAGATTTTTCAACTCATTATCATCGGCGAATACATGAACGACATGATTTTCAAGACCAAGCTGCTTAATAAGCATTTGCTCGGACTTGTCAAAATCACAGTGAGTGCAGACCAATTTAATGTCATTTTGTTTCAAAAAGCCACCAATATTACTCAACATCGGCTGAAAATTCTTGTAGCCGCTACGAACACCTACATAAAGAAGGTATTTGAAGTCAAATACAGGAGCTTTTGGATAATCCACAACCTCTGGCGCACCATGGTAAATAACAGAAATCTTCTCCTCTGGAATATTCAAAAACTTAACGATGTCGCGCTTCGTACATTCTGAAACAGCAATGATATGGGCTGACAATTTGGCAAGACGAGCCTTTTCTCGTACCTGCCAATCATGCTTGAACATATCGGGAAAGGTCTCAGGAATCATGTCATGAATAGTGATTACAAAAGGCTTATTGCCAATATAATCAAGGAAATAGGGATTGAAATAGGTCGGATGAAAGACGTCAAAATCACCTTTCTTCAGGCACTCAACAGAATAGAGTTTATTCCTGCCATCACTTGTATGGCTCGGAAAACATTTAGCATACATCTTGTAAAGCTTACGCTTTAGAAAGAAGTTCTTATCCGATATAAAATTCCTCATATCAGATATTTCTGTGTTGACATCACAAATTTTTTTATCCAAAAGATGATAGTTTTCGCTATCTTTTATGGAAACATGGAACTCTGTTTCTCGTGGCAAATTAGCAATCAACTCGACAAAACATTTCGAGATGCCAGAATATTTTCCACTAAATCCCTGATAATCATAAAGAATATTCATATACTTTTTTAAGTTATACACCTTCCACATATTGCTGGTTGTCGTCACCAAAATACTTATCCACAAGGCTTTTCAACTTGCGGTTGGTGTTATGTTTTTTACATAAACTAGGACGCTCTTTATTTCAGAAGCTATGAGCGCATCATAGTAAAATAAACAATTGTCATGATAGTGTATTATCCTCCACATTTTGTTTTTCCCAAATCTTAATCATCGTGTAAAACTTGTAATTAGCGGCGTTGATAGCGTACACAAGACCACGGATGCCATATCTGAATCCTCCTTTCAAGACATAACTCTTGAAAAAACGATGGGTGCATTTTACAAATATTTTCAACAAAGTTATTTTGTTGTCCTTGCGTTTAATGACCTCATTTTCAGTATATTGATTCATTTTATAGAGTTGTCCGTAAACAGTGTCGCTGATATGTATCAACGCAAGCTCCATGCGCTCTGTCGGGATTTTTTCTGTATTGCCATCCACCTTCGGGAATGTATGAACATACGGCGGCCAGTCTGAGCCTTCTCGCTTGAAAAACCTCAACTGTGGGTCGGGATAGGTCTGTTTGATAAACTTGTTCATCACATAATTTTTGCGCGGAATGTACAATCCAGCCGGACAATTTTCATCTTTTATCCTATCATACAGATATTTGCGCAAGTCATCAGTAATAATTTCATCAGCATCAACTACCAAAACCCAATACGATGAAGCCGATTGGATTGCAAAATTGCGTGCCGGTTCTGCGCTTACATAATCTTTCTTTGGAAACGTAACAACCTTGCAACCATACTGTTGAGCGATTTCTACTGTATGGTCGGTGCTTTCCATGTCGCAGACCACAATTTCATCGAATTTCTTTGCCGCCTGCAAGACTTTCTCTAAATGCCTTTCGGCGTTGTAAGTGTTGATTACTACTGATATTTTATCTTTCATCACAAATTAAAATTTAATACAAAAATCCAAAAATCCAAAGCGGAACTCTATTACCAAAACCTGATTCTATACCATCAATAGCAAGATAACTCTGCGGAATGTTTTTTATTTGGTCGTAAGTTTTGTTTTGACCACCAACTTCAAAAAGAAACTTATTATCAACAAAAAAATCTCCTTGTTTTGGATAACAAACGTCAAATAAAAACTGCAATTGATTTAAAAAGAAAGTTTCGCGCAAATTACCAATTTCTATCTTACCCGAAAGTGCATACATCAAATTAGTGTTATAAAGATAAACTTTACTCGGTGCAGTAAGATGCTTGTATGTCTTTGTCTCTTTGGTTAACAACGACACAATATTAGCCTTATCCAAAGTATATAACATCCTTAAAGTGCTATCACGCGTAGCACCCAATGCCTCAGCAAGTTTTGAGATGTTAACCTCAAATGGAACGTTACCCACTATAAGCATAAGCAATTTTTTTGTTTTTTCTACCGTAGCGTATGAAATATCTGTGGATGCAGGCATATCACTCTCAATAACTAATTGAATAACAGAATTTAACCTTGTAAAATAACCTCCCTTTACTTCTTTTACAAATGGATAGCAACCAAATTGAAGATAATCGCTAAAATGTTTCAATATTTTAGTTTTAGAAGTTATCTCCATAGCAATATCCACATGATTTTCAAGAAGGTCGCTGAGTGCAATAGCGTTAAAATTCAACACTTTGGAAAATTCGAGATATTCTCTAAACGACATATTACCAAGCGTATACAACACTTGACGACGCGACAAATCACTCTTTGAATTATCAATTTCTAACATCGACGAACCTGTATAAACAATCTTTAAATCAGGATAACTATCATAAAAATTCTTCAAATACAAACTCCAATCTTTAAACTTATGTACTTCGTCGAAGAATAAGTTTGTTATTCCATGATTATAAAGATATTCCACAAGTTCTGACAAACTATTAGTTTTAAACCACAGATTATCAAGCGATACCCACAGGGCTTTGCTTTTGTCGGGAAAATTTTCCTTGATATATTGCAAAAGCAAAGTTGTTTTGCCAACTCCGCGTGCGCCACAAATACCAATTAATCGATCACCCCATTCTATTTTCTTGTAGAGATAACGTTTAAAATCCGTTTTAACCTCGGCAAGACGGCGACGATAAGTATTAAAAATAGGTTGCAAATCAGTCTGTTCCATACAAATATTATTAATTACTCTTGCACAAAGATAATAACTATTTTGCACTTTTCAAAAGTCAATTTAAAATATTTTTTGTACTTTCTAAAGTGCAGTTATTAATAAAAATTGTATTATCAAAAGGTCAAATTAACTGATAACATTCCATCAATTGTTTTGCTTGATTATCTTCAGAAAACCGTTGAACATATTTTTTACTTTGTTCTACTGATTTTTTACAAAACTCTTTATCGTAAAGAAATTTTTCTATTGCCGTTGCTAACGCCGTTTCATCATCGGGATTAACGTATTGACAATCAGGACCTCCTGCCTCTTCAAGACACGACCCTGTGGCTGCCACAACTGGCACTCCACAATTGATTGCTTCGATAATTGGGATTCCAAATCCCTCGTAACGAGATGGATAAATAAACACTTCAGCAAGATGATAAATAGGTGCAAGATCTTCAAACGGCACTCTGTCAAAGATATGCAACAAATTGTTGACACCCAAATTTTCGGCTGCTCTTTCTATTTCTAAAGTGTATTTAGTTCTTTTTCCGACAATTACAAGCGGAAGTTTTTCTTTTAAATACGGCAACGCCTTAACAATCAACACAGCATTTTTTCGTTCCTCGATGCTGCCTACATTGAGCAAAAATTTGTCAGGAAGATTGTATTTTCGCTTAACACTACGCAAAACATCGTCGGAAATTTCGGTTTTAAAAACTCTGTCGCAACCTTGGTAAATTACCTTTATTTTGTCGGAAGAAATTTTAAAAATCTCAACAATATCCCTTTTTGTACATTCGCTAACAGCAATAATTTTGTCAGCATTTTCGCACGCCATACGAAATTTGTAGGCGTAAATTTTGCGGTCGAAAAAATTATAATATTTGGGGAATTTCAGGAAAATCAAGTCGTGGATTGTAACAATACTTTTGGCATTTGTTTTCTTAATAGTCAACGGTAATTCGTTGCTAAGTCCGTGATATATAAGATTTTCGTATTCCGCAATTTCTTTACTAATTCCAAAAACTCTCCACAATGACGATAATTTTTTCCAAATTCCGCTTTTGGGCAAAACAATTTCTATTTTGGGATTTTGTTCCAAAATCTTCCTCAACTGTTCATTTTTGTTTGGTTTTGTCAAGAAAATCACATAACGATTGCTCGGAAAAAATTTAGCCAACAATCCAATGATATGTCGGCTATAATTTCCCAGACCAGTACGATTGTTAGCGGCACGTTTGCCGTCAAAGGCTATGGTTAACGTCTGATTCATCAAACTCTAAATATGATTTATTGAGGTTGAGGTAATAAAAATTATGTTGATGCTGGTCATTATGCGGCGGAATCGTCATATAATCACCATGATTGCATTTGTCGCAATCGGACTCCGTTACTCTTCCAAATAATTTCTATAACTTAACTTAATACCGTCTTCTAATTCGATTTTGTATTTAAAACCAAGATTTTCGAGTTTTGAAACATTAAGAAGTTTTTGCGGAGTACCGTTTGGTTTGTTAGAGTTCCAAACAACCTTGCCTTTAAAACCAACCGTATTTTTCACCATCTCGGCTAACTCTTTAATTAAAAGATCTTTACCCGTTCCAATATTGATGTGCGTGTTTTTAACTTCGGTTTTCGTGTACGGCACAGAAAAATCTGTTATGTTAAACTGATTTTTCAAAATATCCGAAAAATCAACGTTTTCCATCAAATAAACGCACGCATCGCCCAAATCGTCTGAATGTAAAAATTCTCTTCTTGGCGAGCCATCGCCCCACAATTCTACAAAAGTTTCGCTACCGTCAGCAAAAATGCCATATTTTTTGATAATGGCTAACTGTTCGTCCAAAGAATTTTCGCCCGAAATTTTTTCTATCGGACGACGGTTCAAGTCTTTTTTGATTCCGTCAAAATCCTTGTTTTCCAAGCATTTAGCCAAGTGAAATTTTCTAATCATTGCCGGTAAAACGTGCGAAGTTTCCAAATTATAATTATCGGCATGACTGAAATAAAATTCGTACCATGCTGCAAATTGTAACTTTCGCACAACTTTATGCCTGCAATTTTTGAAATAGCATAAGGCTCGTTAGTATACTCTAAATCAGAGGTTAACAAAACATCTTCTGTCATCGGTTGCGGCGGATTTTTCGGATAAATGCAACTTGACCCCAAAAACAATAATTTTTTCGCACCAAATTTATACGCCGAATTGATGATGTTAGCCTCAATCATCAAATTTTGATAAATAAAATCGGCTCTGTACGTCAGATTCGCAATTATTCCACCAACGTGTGCCGCCGACTGAAAAACGTATTCAGGACGTTCCTTTTCAAAAAAGTCCTCAACTGTCTTTGTATCAATCAAATCGTACTGAGCGTGCGGCGTAAAAACAAGGTTCTCATAACCTCTTCTTTTCAACGCCCTACAAATCGCACTGCCAACCAATCCACGGTTGCCAGCAACATAAATTTTACTATTTTTGTTCATACTATTTTTGTTCCCTTTTATAAAAGGAAACCGGAAAATTTTTATATTCGGCGAGTGAAACGAGCCGAACTTAAAAGTTTTTTGGTTCTTTTTTTTAAAAAAGAACGCCCCGCGGCGAGCGGTTACTCAAAATAATTTAAAATTTTAAACCCTCCCTCAGCCAAATAGCGGTCTTTTTTCATAATTTTGAGGTCTGACTTAACCATTTCTGCTGCGAGTTTTTGAAGGTCGTATTCGGGTTTCCAACCAAGAATTGTCCGTGCTTTTGTGCTGTCGCCGATTAACAAATCGACCTCTGTCGGACGAAAATATGTCGGGTCAACTTTTACAACAACATCTCCGACTTTTACATTTTGTTTAATGTCGCGGAATTTTTCATCGTCAGAAACTTCTGAAACAACACCTATTTCGTTTACACCTTCGCCTTGAAACTCAAGTGTTACACCCGTTTCTTGAAACGCAATTTTAACAAAATCTCTAACAGTTGTAGTTACACCTGTTGAAATTACAAAATCGTCAGGTTCAGAGTGTTGAAGAATCATCCACATGGCTTTGACGTAATCTTTAGCATGTCCCCAGTCTCGTTTTGAAGATAGATTGCCGAGGTAAAGACATTTCTGCATTCCAAGAGCGATTTTTGCGGCTGCGCGGGTGATTTTTCTTGTTACGAAAGTTTCACCACGGATTGGACTTTCATGGTTGAAAAGGATTCCATTAGATGCAAAAACTCCATAAGCCTCTCTGTAATTGACCATTATCCAATAAGCGTAAAGTTTTGCTGCGGCGTAAGGGCTTCGAGGATAGAAAGGCGTTTTTTCGTTTTGAGGCACAGCCTGAACTTTTCCAAATAGTTCAGAAGTTGAAGCCTGATAAATCTTTGTTTTTTTCTCCAAGCCAAGTATTCTGATTGCCTCCAAAAGTCTCAACGTACCTAAACCGTCAGCGTTAGCAGTGTATTCGGGCGTGTCGAAACTAACTGCGACATGACTCATTGCAGCAAGATTATAAATCTCGTCGGGCTGAACCTCTTGAACAATTCTAATCAAATTCGTTGAATCTGTCAAGTCGCCGTAATGAAGTTGAAAATTTCTGTTTTCTTCGTGCGGGTCTTGATAAAGGTGGTCGATTCTGTCAGTATTGAAAAGCGAAGAACGCCTTTTAATACCGTGAACTTTATATCCTTTTTTTAAAAGGAACTCGGCTAAATACGCACCATCTTGACCAGTAATGCCGGTAATTAATGCTGTTTTCATTATTATTATTTTTTTTGCAAAGTTAGTAATATTTTTTTAATTTTGTAAAACATATTTATTTTTTTAAATGAAACATCTAATAACTTTATGTTTGGTCATAGTTGCGTTATATACAAATGCCCAAATTTTTAGCGTTGAAATATTAAACATTCAGGACAAACTAACACTTTGTCCATTAGAGGATTACAAATTTGAAGTAAAAGCATTACTTGATGATACAGAAGTCAATGCAAAGTATTCATGGGATTTTGGCAACGACAACGAATTTTCAACGAACGAAAATTCCATTGAATATAAATACATAAAAGGCGGCAAATACAAAATCGTTTTAAGGGCAGATTACCAAGAGTATTCAATCACAAAAACAATCGATGTAGAAGTTGGCATAAAACCATCTTTCAGAAACTTTTATGCAGACAAAAACGACATTTGTCTTGGCGAAGAAATTACATTAAATATGCCAATAAAAGACACTGTATTAAAAGATTTTAGCGTTCAGTACGATTTACGGCGTGCAGTTTGGTCAGGAAGAGGAATTTCAGCGACAAAAGAAGGTATTGCTGGCTGCAAACCGCCTGAATACGGCACAACTCGTTATGTTTTTACAATTGCTGACAACTATTCTTGTTATTACGATACCGCAATTTTTGTAGAAGTTGAAAAGCCATCGTTTCAAGGTGCAGAAACTCCTACAGTTTTTATTGGCGATGAAATCAACTTCGAGTCTCAAACCTCTTGGGCTAACAGTTTTTCGTGGGATTTCGGCGATAAAACACAAAAAGAAAACAGCAATCCCGCGCCTCATGCCTATTATGAACAAGGTACGTATCAAATCATTTTTGAAGCAACCTCCAAAACAGGCTGTTCTGACAAAGATACTCAAACCGTCAAAATAGTTCCAAGACCGTTAGAAGTAAAAGAAGTAAATATTTTCACGCCCAACAATGACGGCTCTAACGACATTTTCACGTTTTTTGATCCAAAAGAATCATTTTTGAAAAATGGCGGCTTAACCAAAATGCCCGCAAATATTCGCTCAATAAAAGGGAAAATTTACAATCGTTTTGGTCAGACTGTTTACAAATGGGATGAAATTGAGGCTGCCGTTTTTGGTTGGGACGGCACAATCGACAACAAAGGCTCACGTGAATGTCCTCCCGGAACATACTTTTACGACATAATAGTCTACGGCAAAGACGGCACAAATTTAAAAAGGTCAGGTACAATATTTTTATACAGAAACAAATGAAAATTCTCAGTTCAAAACAAATGCACGTTTTAGATGGTTTAACGATGCAAAATCAAAACATCACATCGTCAGAATTGATGGAACGAGCCTCTGAAAAAATTTCTCAACAAATTATAAAACTAATCAACACAGAAAACAAAATCAAAATTTTCTGCGGCTCTGGCAACAATGGCGGCGACGGTCTTTGTATTGCGCGAATACTTTTCAGCCTTGGTTATGACAATATAACCTGCTTTAGGCTTATGAATTTAAAAAAATTCAGCGAAGATAATTTATTAAATTTCAAAAGATTACAACAAACAAACGTAAAAATACTTGAAATAAATTCAGAGGACGATATTCCCGAAATTTCTCAAAACGATATTGTAATTGACGCGATTTTCGGCACTGGATTAAGTCGCGAAATTTCAGGTTTAACTGCACAAATAATCGAAAAAATCAACTCTTCAAAAGCAGAAATAATTGCAATTGACATTCCTTCTGGGTTAAACGACATGTCAATAATGCCAAAAACAGTGATAAAATCAACACATACTTTAAAAATACACACGCCAACAGTTTCAATGTTACTCCCTGAAAATGAAGACATTATAGGCAATCTTTCTATCATTGACATAAATTTAGATAAAAACGAAAGCGAAAAAAACGATAGTCCGTATAACTTTCTAACTGAAAACGAAATAAAAACAATCATAAAACCGCGCAAAAAATTTTCTCACAAAGGCAGTTTTGGACATTCACTTTTAGTTGTAGGAGAATATCTCAAAGGCGGAGCGGCGGTTTTAGCAGCGCGAGCGTGTCATCGTGTTGGCGCAGGATTGGTAAC
>CAJOGF010000002.1:0-9989 GCA_905233995.1 uncultured Bacteroidales bacterium
TCTTCTCGCTGTCATTGGGGTCGTAAAAATTCATTATGAATACTCCAATAACTCTGTTTATCGCAAAGTTCCAATCTTCTATTTCTTCCGACTTGCCGTTGCAACCTTTCTTAAATCCTTGATTGGAAACCGCTCGCGACAAGTAATAAATGATGCGGTTCTCAAAGAAATCTTGACTTTCGTTCTGCATTTCAACGATGATGACTTCACCCGTCGTCAAATTGCAACGCAGGTCGTAGATTACGCCTCGATTCTTCTTGTCAGCACCTAATTCTTCCTTGTCGATATATTCCAAATCCTCAATTACAAGGTTTAGATTTTTGGAACTAAAAAGAGCGTTCAAAAAGCCTTTCATTATCCTCGCATCGCCAAAAAGTCTCTTGAAGCCGAAGTCCGTTGTTGGCGAGATAAATCGGATGCCACCGTCGTCAAATTCCTTATCGTTTGTGTCCATATTTACAATTTGATGTTTTCACAAAGAAAACGCTTTTTTATGAAAACAACAAAATTATTTGCTGATTTTACAAAAAAAATATTTGACTTGTAAAAGTTGAGTTATTTTTTTTATCTTTGCCGTATATTTCAAAAAAAATCAATGGAGAAAAATTGGATACAGGCTTCTAAAGAACCAAAACTGACATTTTACGAAAAAACAATGCCTTATTTCAACAATAGACATTTAGTAGAAATGTTGGCTATTCGCACTAACTGGAATGTTGACAAGGCAAACGAATTTATTCGTCCAAAATTAGAAAACCTTTATGACCCTTTTCTTTTCAACGATATGGCAAAAGCCGTTGACAGAATAGAAAAAGCGTTTGAAAACTGTGAAAAAATTTTGGTCTACGGCGATTACGATGTTGACGGAACAACAGCCGTTGCACTCGTTTATTCTTTCTTAAAAGAAATTTATCCGTTTAATATTTTTTATTACGTTCCTGACAGATATACAGAAGGTTACGGTGTTAGTTTCAAAGGCGTTGACTATGCTCAAGAAAAAGGTTGCTCACTTATCATCGCCCTTGACTGCGGCATAAAAGATAATTCAAAAATCGAGTATGCCAATTATAAAGGGATAGATTTTATCATTTGCGACCATCACACTCCGGGTGATGAACTTCCAAAAGCAGTGGCAGTTTTGGACGCAAAACGCTCCGACAATACTTATCCATTCAACGAACTATCAGGTTGCGGAGTCGGTTTTAAATTTATGCAAGCCGTATGTCAACACAAAAACATTCCGTTTGATAAATTATTGAAATATATAGATTTAACAGCAGTAAGTATAGGCTCTGACATTGTCCCGATTGTAGACGAAAACCGCATTTTGGCATACTACGGTCTAAAAAAACTAAACGGTGAGGAGTTTTATTACAACTCTCAAAAATACAAATTTGAGCCTTTGCCGTGCTTTAATGCTATTAAAAAAGAGGCAAAATTAGAAAGCAAAACAATTTCCATGACCGATTCTGTCTTTACCATAGGTCCAAGAATAAATGCAGCAGGCAGAATACACCTCGGACGTGATGCAGTAAGACTGCTCACAACAAAAGATATTTTAGAGGCAGAAAAGTTTGCAAAAGAAATCTCTGACTTCAACCAAAAACGCAAAAATTTAGACCGCAATATCACAACCGAGGCTCTAAAAAAATTGTCATTAGATGAAAACAACGACAAAAAATTTTCAACCATAGTTTACGGAGAAAATTGGCACAAAGGCGTTGTCGGGATTGTAGCCTCACGCCTAACAGAAACGTTTTATCGTCCAACGATTGTTTTCACAAAAATCGGAGATATTTTGACAGGCTCTGCTCGCTCTGTTTCGGACTTCAATTTGTATGAAGCCCTTGATAGTTGCAGAGAATATCTTACGGCTTTTGGCGGACACAAGTTTGCGGCAGGTCTAAATTTAAAGTTTGAAAATTTCAACGCCTTTGAACAAAAGTTTGAAGAATACGTCAAAAATCACATTTTGCCGTCTCAAAGAAATCCAGAAATAAGAATTGAAAGAGAAATTGACTTTAAAAGTCTTAACGAAAATTTTTATAACAAACTAAAAGAATTTGAACCTTTTGGTCCCGAAAATCCCGAACCTATTTTTTGTACCCGAAATGTTACCGATATGGGTTCTAAAATTGTTGGTTCTGACAAAAAACATTTACGTCTGGAGGTTGTTGACAATACCGGAATCCCCAAAATTGGAATTGCATTTGGCAAAGCGGATTTTTATGACAAAATCAAGAACAAACAACCATTTGATATTTGTTACACCTTGGATTACAACGAGTTTAATGGCATTGCGAGCGTTCAACTTGTGATTAAAGATATAAAAATTTGAAAAAATATGAACTTTTTTCATACCTTTGCAACCGCAATCGAAAAACAATGAACAAAATGACAGACGAAAAAGATATAATCAGCGAACTTGAAAGCAGCAGTTACGATGCCGGTTTTGTAACCGACATAGAGATGGATACATTTGAAAAAGGTCTCAACGAGAATATTATCCGCCGACTTTCTACTCTAAGGAACGAACCTGAAACTATGCTTCAGTTTAGGCTCAAGGCTTATCAAAAGTGGAAGTCGATGAAGATGCCACGTTGGGCTCATCTTGAATTTCAAGAGCCTGATTATCAAGATTTAATATATTACGCAGCACCAAAGAAAAAGCCAAAACTCAACTCTCTTGACGAGGTGGATCCAGAACTTCTAAAAACCTATGAAAAACTCGGCATTCCACTTTCGGAGCAGAAAGAACTTGCAGGTGTGGCTGTTGACGCTGTTTTCGACTCCGAATCGGTGCATACCACAATGAAAAAACAACTCGCTGAAAAAGGAATAATTTTTTGTCCAATAAGCGAGGCAATACGTGAATATCCCGACCTTATAGACAAATATCTCGGTAGCGTTGTGCCTATTGGCGACAATTTTTATGCTGCTCTCAATTCGGCAGTCTTCACCGACGGCTCGTTTGTGTATATACCAAAGGGAGTTCGTTGTCCCGTTGAACTTAGCACGTATTTTCGTATCAACGCAGCAAAGACAGGTCAATTTGAACGAACACTAATAATTGCAGACGAGGATAGTTACGTTTCGTATCTTGAAGGTTGCACAGCCCCGATGAGAGATGAAAGTCAACTTCATGCTGCCGTTGTGGAACTTATTGCACTTAAAAACGCTGAAATCAAATATTCAACCGTTCAAAACTGGTATCCCGGCGACAAGGACGGCAAAGGCGGAATCTACAATTTTGTTACAAAGCGCGGAATGTGCAAGGGCGACAATTCCAAAATTTCATGGACACAAGTAGAGACCGGCTCCGCAATCACATGGAAATATCCGTCAACAATTCTAAAAGGAAACAACTCCGTATCAGAATTTTATTCGGTGGCAGTTACCAACAACTACCAACAAGCCGACACCGGTACTAAAATGATTCATATTGGTAGCAACACAAAATCGACAATCATAAGCAAAGGTATTTCGCTTGGCAAAAGTCAAAACTCATACCGAGGACTCGTAAAAGTGGCAAAAAACGCCCGAAACGCCCGCAATTATTCGCAATGCGACAGTCTTCTTATCGGCGACAAATGCGGTGCGCACACTTTCCCTTACATAGACTGCGCAAACAAGACCGCAACCCTCGAACATGAGGCTACAACGTCTAAAATTTCAGACGAACAACTATTCTACTGCCGTCAGAGAGGAATTTCAACAGAAAACGCTGTAAGTCTTATTGTCAACGGTTTTGCCAAAGACGTACTCAACAAACTTCCGATGGAGTTCGCCGTTGAAGCCAGAAAACTGCTCTCCATAACGTTAGAAGGTGCAGTCGGATAAAACAAAATTGTCCAAAAAAGGCGTACAGAACAATCACCTTTTTTGGACAATTTTCAACTAAAATTCCAACAAATAATTTACATTTCCAACTTATTTGATATTTGCTCTTGAACCAAATTTACATACTCTTTGTCAGAACTGATATTATTTACAATTTCGTCTATAAACGACTTCAAAAGAAGATTTTGCGCATTTTTTTCCGAAACTCCACGACTGCGCATATAAAAGAGAGCCTCTTTATCTAACATTCCCGTTGTACTACCATGCGAACATTTAACATCGTCAGCATAAATCTCTAATTGAGGTTTACTTTCAACACGAGAGTCAGAAGAAAGCAAAATATTATTGTTAACCTGCTCTGTTACTGACTTCTGAGCGTTAGGCAAGACTTTAATAATTCCAAAGAAATCCCCTACTCCATTTTTGTCAGCAATTGTGCGAATCTTTTGAATCGTACTACTTCCGCCTACCGAATGAACAACGTTAGAATGATACGTAAAAGTCTCATCTAAAGATGGTAACAAAAGTCCCGGCAAATTAACCGTAGCATTTTGTCCAACAATATTTACATTAATATTAACCTCAACATTCTTACCCCTAAGCGACATAACCGATAACGTTACGCTTGAGTATTCTTCTGCTTCAACAGAAATATCATATTTAATACTATCTTGACTTTCAAGAATATTGCAAATATGAAGTTCAAGTATGCTGCGAGGCTCGGCCTTAACATTAAGTTTCACAGTATGATTTACGCCCGGAGCCGTTTCCTCAAAATACGCTGACGTAAGCCAAGGTCGGTCGGGATCTTTAACAACTTTCAACGTAAATCCCTGCGCAATAATCGCCTGACGAGTTTTAAGCCCAAAGTACGATTTTACGTCAACCGTCTTATAATCGTATATGTTGTTTATATATTGCATATTGACAATTATTTATATAGTTCGTCGGCTTGTTTTTTTAGTTCGTCGTAACCCGTTTTTTCGAGTTCAAGAGCAAGTTCTTTGCCGCCCGTCTTGATAATGCGACCATTATAAAGAACATGAACGACATCAGGGGTAATATAATCCAAAAGTCGCTGATAATGAGTAATTACAATAAAAGCATTGTCATTGGATTTCAATTTGTTGACCCCCTCAGCAACAATACGCAAAGCATCAATATCAAGACCAGAATCTGTCTCGTCCAAAACAGCAATCTTAGGATTGAGAACTGCCATTTGAAAAACTTCAAGTTTTTTCTTTTCACCGCCCGAAAAACCCTGATTAACACCTCTGCCGTCAAGTTTCTTATCCAATGCCACAAGTTCTTTTTTCTCCTTTATAAGTTTAAGAAATTCGGGTGCAGGAATAGGTTCAAGACCGTGATATTTGCGCTGATCATTTATAGCAGCTTTCATAAAATTGTTGATTGAAACGCCCGGAATTTCAACTGGATACTGAAACGCCAAAAAAACACCTTCAGCAGCACGCTCTTCTGGTTTCAACTTCAACAAATCCTTGCCGTCAAGAGTAATAGAACCTTCGGTAACAGAAAAAACTTCGTTGCCAGCAATAACAGAGGCTAAGGTGCTTTTTCCTGACCCGTTAGGTCCCATTATAGCGTATACTTTACCTTTTTCTATATCTTTGAGAATTTCTTTCCCGTCAACTAAGGCATGTAAATTTTTTATTTCTAACATTTTTTCTGATTTATTCTTTCGGCAAATTTAGAAATATTTTTTCAAAAATAAAGCAAACGTTTTTATTTCTTTTTAAAAAACCTTGAACAAAGATGCGAAATCAACAAAAAAATTCCACCTTCTATAATAAATGCAACCGCTTTCAAAGCCAAAGATTGTTCCCAAATATCATAAACAATAATTTTTACCGCTGTCAAAACGGCTAAAATCATACCCAAATAGCGCAAATGTTGCTTTTCGGTTTTGATACCGTAAACAAATATTCCAAGCGCAAAAACCGCCGCAAGAAGACTAAAAAACAAGTCGCTTTCTACTCCCACAGAAAAATACAACTCAAGTTCAACTGCTAATATCAAAAATACAAATGTCGAAATTTCAGCAGTTTTGATATATGAAACGTTATGAAACCGAAATTTTAGAACAAAACCTAACAAAGAAAGCAAAAGCAGTGAAAAAAAATTCAAATTCAAAAATGGACGACCATTTTGTTGGTACGAATCAAAAACAATAACCGACAAGAAAACACTGGATAAAAACAATATAAACAACAGATTTTCATAACGTTCTATTTTGATTTGTGAGTACAAAACAGCAAAAAACAATGTTTCCAACACCATAAACCAAACAATTAAAACGTTTGGCGTTTGATAATAAGCAATCAGTATAAAAGCCGAAAGACTAAATGTTGCAATTGCAAAATAAAGATATTTGAACCCTAAATTCAAAACCAAAAATGCCACAACAAAACACGCAGTCAAAATTAAGATTGACAATGCTTTATAAGGCATATCCAAACAGAGATTAAAGCAAATAATAGCAAAAAAAGTCAACAACAATTGAAAAACAAAACTGTTAACTTTAGAGTTTTCTTGCTTAATATACAATTCTGAAAAAAACAAAATCAAGAAAAATAACAAAAAAACTATAAATTTTGTTCCTGAATCAGGAGCGTCCAAAAACACCATCAACGAAAAGATAATTTCCAAACTAAATGCGGCATAAATCAGAACACTCGATTGCTTAATAAGCGCAACAACACAAGAGACTACAATCAAAAAGATTGTAAAAAAAGTCCACTGCCAAAAATTGTTATCAAAAAGATTATAATTAGAAAATATCGGAGAAAAAAATACCGCTAAAATCGAAAACGCAAAAAGAGTATTATTCTTAAAAAAACCAACTACACAAGAAAACACCGATATTGAAACTAAAACAATAAGAGTTGTCAATTGTGAAAAAAATTCAAAATAATACCGACAAACAATTGTCAGCATATAAGCAAAAGGTGTAGCACCAACAAACAAAATTGACGACAAAACCTTGCGTTTCTCTCTGAAATAATACGCAAAATAAACCGACAAAATACTTAAAACATACCCGAAAGTTATTTTCGCCTCTGTACTAAACAAACCTCTGTCAAACAAATACTTAATAAGAACAACAAATCCAATCACCATGATTATTATTCCTATCTTGCCAACAATCATTTCGCCAAAAAGACGTTCTGAATTTTGTTTTCGTTGA
The DNA here is from genome assembly GCA_905233995.1 of uncultured Bacteroidales bacterium. Taxonomy (GTDB): domain Bacteria; phylum Bacteroidota; class Bacteroidia; order Bacteroidales; family UBA3824; genus UBA3824. Next base: position 7,046 of record CAJOGF010000002.1, read on the forward strand.
GGCGGCAGACCATACTTTATTTCGGAAATTTTGTCCCGAAGTTGCTTTTCTTTTAAATTTATTTCACGGAGTTCTTCCTCCTTTTTACGTTTTTGCGCAAGTAGCGTTTCTAATTCCTTAAGAAGAAAGTCCATAGTCAAAAATTATTTTAAAGTGATTTTCTTAACAACTCTCGTACGAAAACGACCTAAATTTTTTCCCGACCTTGTTATCAGAAAATCCAACTGCATATTAATTCTCCAAATATTAAAAATAGCCTGAGCCGTATCTCCTTGTTTCAACGAGCGACCACTTGAAACAACTCTAAAAACAACGCCTCCAAGAAATTCCAACTCTTGAAACGCCGCTCCTTTGCCCGGCGTACTATCAAAAGTGTCAAGATAAACGATTTGACCTTTCTGAAGCGTTGAAATATCAAGTTCGTTAACCGTTTTGGAAATGGATAAAAACTGCGTTGACTCTTCCATATCGTCAAGAGGAATTTGCTCTTGAAAATTGTTCCCTTCGATAGATTGCAAATCCATAGAAAAGGCTTCCATCAAAATATCTTCCGCTTCTAAACTATTATAATACTGAACTTTTGACGAGGCTAACGTATTAAACTCCTGCAAAACAGATTTGTTTCCTAACGAATTTCCCAAAAGGATAACATTTTCTAACGAACTAATTTTAATATCGTTAACACTCAAAAAACTATTTGTAAAAAACGCCGAATACTGTCTTGAAATGTTATACGCCGTTTGATTCAATTCGTCAAGAGAAAGGTTAACGGAAATTTTGTTAGTAGGATTGCAAGCAAAAACAGTTGAAATTTTAATAGTTCTTTTTTGAGCATTTTGTTCAAAATGACGAATCACTGCCGCGGCTTTGTCGTAATGACGGATAATTTCAGCATTGATTTCGTCCTTGTTTTCGCTGTCAATAATATGCTCGGTTATATTGACCGATTTAACGATTTTTTCGGCAATTACCTTTATCATCGGGTCGATACCATAACCCCTGAATTGACGAAATTGCTCTCGTTTGAACTCTTTATTATTAGCCCAAACTATCGACATATTAAGATTTGAACCCAAAGCCTCCAAAACAGCAAATTTTCTGTTTTGACAAAATAAGCCTTTTTTGGTAGTAAAACATTTAACGGCTAACTCATCGGTTGAAAGAGTAGCGTTAATCGTAATGTTTTTTTTCTTGAAATAATTGATTATCTTTTCTTTAGCATTATCGGAAATATTGTCGGAAAATACAGCAACAGCAGTAATAACGGTATTGCTGTCAAAAGAAAAAGAGTTGTCAAAAACTCGCATTTTTTTTTCGTACAATTCCCTCAGCGGCTTTATAATGCAATCGAAAAGAGTAATATAATCTTCAGATATTGTATCGATATTATAACGATTTCCTTGCTCAATATTTTTGATTAAATCGCCAAGATACAGCCCTTGACGGTCTCGAAAATTCTTTTTGTAATCCGCACCAAAATCAATCTGTTGAGTATAAGGATTAACTCTGAAATAAAAATAATATTTATTATCATCGGTGGCACTAAGAAATGAAAATTTTCCCGCAAAAGGTTGAACTGCCGCCAAAAGATAATCGTCAGAGAAATTTAATGCTAATAATTTTTCCATCGTCTTTTTTATCCTAAATATCTGAAAATAACCGCTGTAATATTGTCTTTTCCTCCAGCCTCAAAAGCAGAGTTAACTAATTTTTCCGCCAAGCCAGAAGCATTTTTGTTTTCCTTAACAATAGAGAAAATCATATTGTCGGTAAGAGCGTCATGAACGCCGTCCGAAAAAGCCATCAAAACATCTCCCGCAATCAAAGTCCTTGGCGAGGAAATGTCAATTTTCATAAGCGACAAATCTTGACCAATAGCAGAGGTCATTATATTACGTTTTGGGTGTTTAAAAGCCTCATCTTCGGTAATCTGTCCCGAATCCAAAAGTTCTTGAACAATAGAATGGTCTCTTGTCTCTCGGCTCAAAACCCCGTCGCTGAAAAGATAAACCCTACTATCACCAATATTAAAAGTATAATATGTATCACCACTGACAAAAAAGCCTGAAAGCGTTGTTCCACAATTTTTATAAGAATAATCTTCAAGGGCTTTGTTGATAACGTTTTCTGCCGCAACCATAGCCGTTACCCTAATAAAATCAGGAACAGACTTAAAAGTAGAAAAATTATTGTTGAAAGCATTCATAAACACTTCCACCGTTTTTTGACTTGCAAAATCACCGTGTCCGTGCCCTCCAACGCCGTCTGCAACAAAAAAAAGTTGACCATAGTCTTTTTTTTCGGAGATAAAAAAACTATCCTCTTGAGCAGGTTTTCTGCCCTGAATACTAAAACTTTCCTCTTGTGGAGCGTTTATAAATATTTTTTTCAGCGTTGAAAACATATTTTTTCTTTTTTTTATTGTTTGTAATGACTTAAAAACCTTTTATCAATATATCCGCGTTTGCCATTGCTTACGGCTTTTACTTCAACGTATTGATACAGAGCCTCAATTACTACAAATTCGGTATTTTTTTGACAGTTCATCACTGTTTTTCCGCCAACAACTTCCAACAATTCGGTATCGGACTTAACATAAACTTTGTCGCCACGAGCAAATTCTTCCTGAAGCACCGACTCTTTTGCCGACGAAAAGTCAGGCATCCTAAATCCGGTTTTGTATAGTTTTATGACACCAAGAACAATTAGCAAAGCCAAAATAATCCAAAGCAAAATTTTAAAAACTTTTGACAAAGAATTGTTCTCCAATTTTTTTTTATTGTTGGCAATTTCGACATTTTTACGACGCAATTCCTCATCTTTACGTTTTTTGAGAATTGCTTTTTCGATTTCGTCGTTTATCATTGCCTCAACAATGTTCTTGTCAGCACCAGTTTTAGCCGTTTCTTGATCCAAAATTATTCTTTCGTTTCGAGAAATAAAA
>CAJOGF010000002.1:10027-23613 GCA_905233995.1 uncultured Bacteroidales bacterium
GTATTCTTTTATTTTGTCTTCCAACCATTTAGGAATTGGCGAATGTGCCGAAACAAAATTTTGAGACTTCAAAAGCGAAATAATTTCATCACAAGAATGATACCTATCATTTGGAAGCGACATTGTGGCTTTGTCTGCAATTTGCTTGAAAAGTTGATTGCTAATCTCAGGCAAATGTTTTCTATCGGGCGAACCGGTGAAAATTTCAATCAAAATAAGCCCAAAAGAATAAATATCCGTCCTTTGGTCGGCTGAACGAGCATTGTTAACAACCTCTGGCGCAGCATATTTCGGCGTACCGGCTTTAACAAGATTATCCACAATTGTATCGTCAGAAGCAAGCCCAAAATCTATAATCTTAATATTATCTCCCTTGAAAGTCAACATTATATTCTCTGGCTTTAGGTCGCGATGAAAAACCTGCCGCGAATGAAGATATTTCAGAGCCTCAAGCAGTTGCAAAAGTATACGGCTTATCTCCTGAGGTTTCAAATCATGACCTTCTTTGAGATAATCCTTTAGTGTTCTGCCGTCAACATACTCCATATAATAATACGGACCATTTTCGTCTTCGCCTTTGCCATAAAAACGCACAATATTCGGATTATCAAGAGCATATCCTGTGTCAAATTCCTTATAAAAAAGATTTATGTATTCTTGATTATAGCGGTATTCTTGCTTAATGCGTTTAATAATCACTTTACGTCTGCCTAAATGCACGGCGGAATAAATTTCCGACATTGCACCCGTTGATTCGAGTTTTGTTAAATTGGTAAAGGCTGTCATTTCAGGTTTACTTAACAATTCGTCTTCTTGAGTTATAAAACCTGACGCAGAGTCTTCGGCTGCTGTCAAAAAACCTGACCCCTCCTCTATTGGGTATTCGGTGTTTGAAAATCCACTTTGATATTTAAGTTCGAGTTCAGCATTTTTTATCAACATCACAAACTGACCGTCGCTCATACCAATTTTTTTGGCCTCCGACAACAATTCGGCGCGTTTTTTTTCGGTCATACCCGAACGAACATAGCGTTCTACTTGTTGTTTAAGTTCATCAAAATCAGCCATTTAGAGATTTGTTTTTTTTTATTTTTCCTTTATATATATTTTTTTTAACGGTCTAAAATAAACGTATCTTGTCCCTCCTTACGACCTTCGATATAAAAATCTACAGTATATTTTCCGGGTTCAAGAGTTTGGTCTGATTTTGTCCAAGTAACGTTTTTTGAAATCGCATCTCCTTGATAATCAACAGTAGTTTTTACAGTATAGGCAATATTTTTACCATCATACAGAAAATCACCTTGAGGATTTGACAGCAAAATGCCTTTATCGTCAGTAATTCTGAAATAAATAGTTATAACCCCTTTATTAGCGTCAGCATTTGCTTTAAGGTTACAAACTATATTTAACGACTGAATTTTCTTTGCTTTTCTCTCTTTTGGCTGAATCACTTTTATTGAACCAGAAATTCTTGATACTCTGTCACTTAAGTCGCTCACTGCCGAAACCAAAGTTGAATTTTCTTCAGTCAAATTGCTAACTTGGGTTTCAAGACCTTTTACCTTTGATTTCAATTCTGAAAGTTCTTTTTCTGTCTGTTGAAGCCTTGCCTGCTTATCTTCTACGGAAGCAAACATTATTTTTACCAAATTTGACATCGAAGCCGTTTTGTAACCTGAGTTTTCAAGTTCTGAGGCTAACTCCTCGTTTTGCGAAATAAGATTACGAATCTGCGTCATATAACGCTGAAGTTCAGCATTTTGATCTTTTGTTGCGTGAGATTTGCTTTTAATAACGGCTTTCAAAGAGTCAGCAGCCCGCTGATATATAGCAATACTATCTTGAATAAATCCAAATTTGCTGATACTGGAATCAAAACCTTTCAAAAGTTCTGATTTTATGCTATCCCTTTGAACATATTCGTCCAAAATAGCCCTCAGACTATCACTTTCGCTCAAAGCATGCTCATCAGAAGCACATGAAACAAATGTAATAAGCATATACAAGACCGGCAATACCGGCAGAAAATACAAACGCTTTATCATCATAGTGTAATTTTTTTATAACTGTAACAAATCAATTTTATAAGTACCTAAACCTTCGTTTTTGAAAATTATTTTACCAGCCGACGACCTTAATATCACACCATTTCCTAATGGGATTTTTTTAACAGCATTTTCGTCAACATCAAAATCGTATGTTTTGTTTGTCATGTTAACAAGACATTTGCACTGCGAGGCCACGGGTACAAAATCACATTTCAAGTCGTATATCATATACAACCGTCCATTTTCGTTTTTTACATCTTTTACCGTCAGAAGTACACTTTTACCGTCATAATTCCCAGAAAAAATATGAACTAAATCTTTTTCTTCAATAGGCTTATCTTTCAGTCCAAAATACGAAGAATGCCCATTTTTGCTACTCAAGGCAAAAAAAATAAAAACAGAAAGCATCGCAATAACAACCACAGCAATAACAATATGTAAAATGCTGGGGCTAAACGCCTTGTTTTCAGTCTCTTGTTCTTCCTCTTGAGATATGCTTTCGTTGTCCGTAATCATCTTAAAAAACGTATTTTTTGCAAAAAGCAAATTTATAAATTTTTTTTGGATTGCAAGGATATTTTTTTATGAAAAATGTTAATTTAGCAAATCAAGGCTATAAGAACACATTTTTTTTACTTCAGGACGGTGAGTGATAAAAATCATGGTTCTATCTTGATAGTTTTCAAACAAGCGTCTAAATAATTCTTTTTCAGTATTTTCGTCCAAAGAAGAACTAATTTCATCAAGCAAAAAAACTTTTCCCGGTCTTAAAAGGCCTCTTGCAATCGCAATTCTCTGAGCCTGACCTTCACTAAGCCCTCCTCCTCGTTCTTTCAAATCAGTGTCTAAGCCCAAAGGCAAGTCAAAGACGAAATCTGCACATGCCGTATGAAGCACTTGTTTCAACGTCTTGTCATCAACATTCGGGTTAGCAAGAAGTAAGTTATAACGAATAGTGCCACTAACAAGTGTATTCCCCTGAGGAACAAATACAAAATTTTCTCTATAACGCTCATTTACAGGATTTTTTGAAAATTCATCATAAAGAAAAATATTACCTTCAAGAGGTTCTGCCAAAGATAGAATCAAACGGAAAAGCGTTGTTTTGCCCGCACCCGTAGTGCCAGTTACAGCAGTTTTGGAACATGGAGGAAATGTATGAGAAAAATTTTTAAGAACATATTCTTCCTTTCCGTCATACTTGAAAGAAACCTTAGAAAATTCTATTCCCAAGGCTTTAGGATTAGCCTGTAAAGGCTTTTCTAAAGTTTTACTTTCAGCATTTGTCTGCTCCAACCTGTCAATACTTGCTGTTGCTTGCACCACTTTAGGTAAATAATTTAGCAACGTAAGAATAGGTCCTTGTATTAGCCCCACAAGTTGAAGGAAAGAGGTCATAGTACCAAAAGTTATCGAACCATTTTTCAACTGCAAACCGCCCCAAACAAAGGCAGTCATGTATCCAAACGAAAAAGTAAGCCCAAGCAAAATTCTAATCAAAGACGTAAAACTTGCTCTTTTGATAATTTTGTCGCGTAACTGAGTCTGCATTTGCTGAAGCCTATTTGTAAGATAGTCTTCACAACACAAAGTACGCAAAACTGCATTCTGTTCTATACTTTCCTGAACGCACATTTGTACACCACTTTCTTTTTCTCTGATTTGCAATGTTAAAGAGCGCAATTTATACGAAATAAATTTGCCCAAGGCAGCAGTTAGCGGGGTTATCAAAACTAACAGCCATGCAAGTCGAGAATCAAAAAAGCGCATCAAAAAAAACGCTCCAAGAAGTTGAAAACCAATAATAAAAACTTGAGGTAAAATGTCAGTTGACACCTCCGATACAAGTTCTATGTCTTTTGATAAACGTGAGGCAACGTCAGCAGAATGTAAACTCTCCTTGCTAAAAAGCGGATACGAAAACAATTTTGTATAAATCCGCTTTCTAAGGCTATTAGATTGATTGGTATTTGCCTTAATAGTCATAAAATAATACAACTGTCGTATCAAAACGGCAAAACCAACACACAAGAAAAGCAACCCCGCATTGAAAATCACCTCGTTATCACCGCCTTCTTTGATTGTAACGTCGATAAAGTTGCGGCTTAGCCAAACAACATACAAACCTATCACCGCTTGAAGAAGACCGATAACAATTCTAAAGACGATGTTAGCGCGGATACCTTTGGTACTCTCAAGAAACCACCTTAGATATTTCATTCTGCAACTTCAATCGATTTCCACTTTTCAACGATTTCCGTTACATCGTTTTTAGCGGTTGAAAGGTCAACATCGTAGGCTTTACAAAACTCTTGAGCCAAACTATCAATTGTAAAGTTGCCTTGTTTTTGCGCCGTTTCCCAAAGAAACGCAGCCGTATCGTTAAGACTAATAAGTTTGCCAAAATCAATTGTTTCCAAACCTTCAGCCACAATCACTTTTTGTGCGCAGACCTCGCGCATTACAAATCCTTTTTTTATTCTCATATTCTGTTTATTTTTTTATAAATTCTTAATAAATAACTCCTTAAAGGCAACAACAAAAACCAAATTCTCGCTAAAAACAACCTTAACGGATTATCAAGACGATGTTTCTTGCCTTTGAAATCTACAACATAGTGAACCTCCGCTTTAATATCGCTAACTTTGCAATATTCTTTGCCTTTAAGATTTCCATCGCCCATAAGCGTGATTTTCTGTCCGTCAATGTCTATTATCCTGTGGACAACATATTGATTTAAAGTTGTATAAGCCAAAACTACATCAAATTTTTGGGGATTATCAACCTTTGAAAACACAACGCTCTCCTTGCCGCCAATAATAAAAGGTAACATCGAAGTGCCGTTCACCTTGAAAATCACATTTTTACCCTCTTCCACAAGACGTACAGCCTCTGAAATTATAAATTCATCACTTAAATTTTGTTTCAGCATGTTATAGTTTTGTTGCACAAAAATGCAGCCTCACTATCAGGAAGACATTCCAAATGCCACATTTTTATTTTTTCAACAATTGAATTTTCACTAATATGCAAACTATCTGCAATTTTTTTATCCCAACGCTTACCCGAAATTGACGGAATAAGCGATGCGTATGCAATTATACCGTTTAATTTTGAAATTCGGTTTTGTTTTGCCTGACTAAGCAACACAATGCCTCCTAATGGCACAACCTCGTTTTTGTAACATTCAGTTTTTCCGCTCCAAGGCGAACCAAAAACTTTGACACCATTAGGAAATATTCTTACCACCGGATTGTCATCGTTTAGAAGCGTTGTACCTTTTATATTTTCTAACCAAAGTCTTGAATGTGTGGATTTTCCAGTGCCACTACGTCCCAAAAACATATACCCTAAACCTGCAAAAACAACCGTTGACGAATGAAACAACAACGTTGACTTGTCAGCACTTGCAAGAGCAAACATAATCATTGCAGCATTGTCGAACGAGAATTTTGCAAACTCTGCCCTCTCAATGTAAAGTTTCCCAACTGTATATTTATTTTCACAGATTAACACACCAGTTTTTGTCCCAGAAAGCCAAAATTCAAAGACATGTTTTCCGTCTAAAGTATGTCCGCAAACAATCTTTTGACCTTCTTCATTTTGTAACATTTCCACTGAAAATTTTTCTTTATATGGAGCAAAATTAACATCCATACTTAGCAAAATTTCTTCTTTTGGTGTTCTTTTTACCCAAAAAGGTTGATAATTATCAAAAAAAGACTCAGATGTAATTTTTATGATATGTCCTGCAATCTCAAAAAATTCAGTTTTTCGCATTGTTTTGTTCGTTTTGTTGTTTTAAATCTGTGTCAATCCAAGTTTTGTTACGAATTCTGTTAGGTAGTTTTTTTAAGACATTTGTCCAATAATAACATTGCATCCAAAAATACTCACCCGGATTAAATGCAAATAATTTAAACTTGTTAACTTGACGATAAAACGCTCTTTTAACGATATTAGGTTCATATTCCCACGCATTATACAAACCAAAATTTCCTCCGTTAAGAATAATATTCAAGAGTGTTTTTCCTAATTTTTCGTTAGGAGTTTCCAACAAATATTCCTCGCGAAGCATAAACATTTTTTTCAAAACCCACATCAAAGCCTTTGTAAAATTTATTAAACCTACCCTTTCTAACCATTCTCTGATAGTCAGTCTATCGTCTTCGGTGGAATTTTTAAGAAGAAAATAATAATCAATAATTTGTCTTAATCCTATACCTCCAATAAATAAATGCTTTTGAATATGAGAGAGTTGCATTGCTAACGCAAATTTCATCGACGGATAATAAAAACCGTCTTCAGAGAGTTGCAATTTTTTTAGATTTTCATTCAGAAATTTTTGTAACCTATTGTTGGTAAAATAATTGTAAAAACCTGACGAAGGACGGTAATGGACTTCTACATCTACATTAATACCAAAATCATTATGTTTTAAATGGACATGATGATATGTCTCATCATAACTTTCGTCCAACAAGTCCATTTCTTTCAACACATTTAATATATACTGCTTTCCTCCTTCAAGATAAATATCAATGTCGCCCGGCAGACGCGAAAACTTGTTAGGATAAAGCATTGCATTTGCTTGTCCTTTGAGAATAACACTACGAATACCTCTTGAAGCAAACAATTCCGTTAACCGTTTGGCTTCAAGATTGAAAGATTTATTCATTCCGCTTACTTTCTCCGACAACGCAGTCCATTGCATAACAAGGTTAAAAGGAGGAGATTGTGTTTTGTCAAGTTTTTTTACCCCGTCAAACATTATTCCAACAAGACCTTGTCGAAAAGAATGTTTAAAAATTTCATTCCACTCGTTTTCGGAAAGAGTTAAAGAAAAATTATCTGAGATATTAAGGGCAAAACGTAGCAGTGAAAAAAATTCAGTCATCCTTTTAATAAAAAAAAAACTAATCTAATTCTAACTCAGTTCTTGCCTCTTCGCTCATCATATCCATAGTCCATGGCGGCTCAAACACAAGATTAATATTTGCACTTTTTATTTCTCTGATGCCTTCTATTTTGGTTTTGACATCAAGAAAAATATCATCTGCTATTGGACAATTTGGAGCCGTTAATGTCATATCAATTTGAACGTTTTTATCATCGTCAACATCAATACGATAAATTAAACCAAGGTCATAAATATTGACCGGAATTTCAGGGTCGTAAACCGTCCGTAAAACTTCAATTATTTTTGTTTCCAACTCCAAAAACGATGGAGTTTTTTTTGTTTTTTCGTCCATTATTGTTATCGTTATTTTTTCAAAGCATTGAAAGCCAAAGCATAATATCTAATTTGCTTTATCATTGCCAAAAGACCGTTTGCTCTTGTAGGCGAAAGATTTTCCGACAAACCAATCTTATCAATAAAATATAATTCTGAACTAATTATATCTTGTGGTTTTTGATGATTAAATACTCTGATTAACAATGCTATAATACCTTTCGTTATAATCGCATCGCTATCGGCTAAGAAACTCACCGACCCATCTTCGTCCAAATTTGCAACAAGCCAAACTCTTGATTGACAGCCTTGTATGATGTTGTCAGGAGTTTTTTGGTCTTCTGAAATCATTTCAAGCGAATTACCTAATTCGATAAGGTATTCATACTTATCAAGCCATTCTTCATAGTCTGAAAATTCATCTATGATTTGATTTTGTATTTCGTTGATTGTCATCGTATAATTAGTATCTTAATTGCAGTTTTTTAAGTTAGCAAAATTAAGAATATTTTTTTACAATTAAAAAATTATCCTACCAACATTTTCTTTGCCCTTTTGATACCCTCTACAAGTCTATCGACTTCCTCAAAAGTGTTATAAAGCGCAAAACTTGCCCTGACCGTTCCCGGAATAGAAAAATGCGTCATTATAGGCTCTGTACAATGCTGACCCGTTCTGACTGCAATACCAAGTTTGTCCAAGATCATTCCAACATCGTAATTATGAGCACCGTCAACATTAAAGGAAAGAACCGACACTTTATTTTTTGCACGACCATAAATTGTGATGCCACCAATTTCTTCAACCTTGTTTGTGGCGTAGTCAAGAAGTTGTTTTTCGTGTTGAGAAATATTTTCAATGCCAATTCTATCCACGTAATCCAAAGCCGTATGCAAAGAACCAGCACCAACAAAATTAGAAGTTCCTGCCTCGAATTTCAACGGTAACTCTGCGTATGTTGTTTTTTCAAAACTAACATTTTTTATCATGTCGCCACCGCCCTGATACGGAGGAAGTTCTTCCAAATATTTCTCCTTGCCGTAAAGAATACCGATGCCAGTTTCAGCATAAATCTTATGACCCGAAAGCGCAAGAAAATCACAGTCAAGTCTCTGAACATCAATTTTTAAGTGCTGAATAGCCTGCGCCGCGTCAACAAGAACTGGGATATTGTGTTCGTGTGCTTTTTTGATTATTTTTTCAATATCGTTGACTGTACCAAGTGTATTAGAAACAAAAGTTACACAAATAATTTTTGTTTTTTCAGTAATTAAACTCTCCAATTTATCCAAAAGCAATTCTCCATTATTGTCAAAAGGTAAAACTTTTATTACCGCACCCTTGTTTTGAGCGTAAAGTTGCCAAGGAACAATATTGGAATGATGTTCCATTTCGCTGATTATCAATTCATCACCGGGTTTTATATATTTCAACGAAAACGAATACGCAAGAGTATTAATAGCCTCAGTGCTGCCTTTTGTGAAAATAATTTCAGAGCGAGATTTGGCATTAATAAAATCTTTAACTTTAAGACGTGCGTTTTCGTAAATCTCTGTCGCTTTTTCACTTAGATAATGAACGCCCCGATGTATATTACTATTATAAACCGTATAAAACTTCATAACAGAATCCAAAACGCATTGTGGTTTTTGTGTTGTTGCGGCATTATCTAAATAAACAAGATTATGACCGTATATTTTTTGTGAAAGAATAGGAAAATCTTTTCTTAATTCGTTGATATTCATATTAATTGTTTTTCGTTAAAAAAAATTGTGCAAATGTAATATTTTTTTCTGATAATTTTATATTTTTGTCAGAAAAAAACAATGAAACACCTTATATTCTTAATTATAGGCATACTAATTTACTTATATATCTGTTATAGAAGTATGTCCATAAATTATTGGAAATATATTATAAAGTCATATTTATGGATATTGATTCTGATGATTATTCTTTGGTTTTCTTTTTCAGAAGGAATCGATTCTACATTGATGTTATTTTTCATTATACTATTTTTGATAGGTGTTTTTATTTTAAATTCTTGTTTTTATGTTATATTCAAAAACCTCAAAAAAGATGATTTGGAAAACGAAGCGAAACAACTTCAGCAAGAAATAGAAAAACAAGAAAACCTTAAGTTAGAAACTATTGATATGAAAAAAATAAAAACACTATTAAAAGAAATACCATTAAGAATCAATCAATTGAATAATTTTGACAAAGAATTGCAGATAAAAATCAATGATTTGGAATTAATGGCAAAAAACGCAATTTCGCAGGCATACGGAGAATTTATGAATCAAGACGAAACAACAAATTGCATAAAACAATACAAACAAATTTACGATAAATATTCCAACCAAGTTGACAGTATTTTGTTGTTACAATGCGATAAAATTGTCAGCAAGATTTCCAACAAAATAGAAGAAAAACAACAAATTATAGAAAAAAATTCTATTGACAAACAAAAATACTTTACCATAGAAAAAAAATTGCAAAAACAATATGACAAAGAACTTAAAATTCAGAAAATGAACAATATAAACAATCAACTCAACCAACTATCCGAACAAAATTCCGACCTTGAAATCGCTTTTAACGACACGGCTCTATTAGAAAAAACTATTGAAGAGTTTTCGTCGCTAAACTTGGAAGTTGAAAGTCGTAGAGAATTAGAAATAAAATTATCAAAAATAGAAATTTAAAAATGTATATTGTTGATACACACACACATTTTTTTGATTCCGCATTTAATCAAGATAGAAAAGAAACAGTTTTAAGAGCAATTGACGCAAATGTAAAAAAAATGGTTTTGCCTTGTTGCTCCGAAAACTCGCTGGAAGGTATTGAACATTTATGCAAAATGTTTCAAGAAAATTGTTTTCCAACCCTTGGACTTCATCCCGAAGATATAAAAATTGAAGACTTTGAAAACCAATTAAAACAAATTTTTGATTATCAGTTTTCAAAACCAATAGTTGCAATCGGAGAAATCGGCATTGATTTGCATTATATGAAAGATACTCTCAAAATTCAGAAAAAAGTTTTTGAAAAACAAGTAGAAAAAGCCATTGAAAAACAATTGCCGATAATAATTCATTGTAGAGAGGCTTACAAAGAAATCTTTGAAATTTTAGACAATTTCAAAAACCAAGTATCAGGTATTTTTCATTGTTTTTCTTCCAATAAAAACGATGCTGAAAAAATTTTGAATGATTATGAAAATTTTTATTTCGGAATTGGAGGCGTTGTAACATTCAAGAAATCAGGAGCAGAGGTTGCCGAAATTGTTAAAGACATTTTACCTTTGAACAAAATCGTTCTTGAAACCGACTCTCCATATCTCGCACCTGTACCAATGCGAGGCAAACGCAACGAAAGCAGTTTTATAAACTTTGTGGTCAATAAAATTGCTGAACTTAAAAATCTTGATACTTGCAAAATTATTGAAACAACAACTTTAAACGCAGAAAAAATTTTCAAAATATGATTACAAAAGAAAACGAAAAATTTATGCTCCGCTGCATTGAACTTGCAAAACTTGGTTCGGGAAATGTCAGCACCAATCCTATGGTTGGAGCAGTTATAGTTCATAACGGCAAAATTATTGGCGAAGGCTTTCATAAAAAATTTGGACAAGCACATGCTGAGGTAAACGCCATCAATTCTGTCAAAACGCCAGAACTACTCAAAGAATCAGAAATTTACGTTAGTCTTGAACCTTGCGCCCATTTCGGGAAAACCCCGCCTTGCGCCGATTTAATTATTCAAAAAGGCATAAAAAAAGTTTATGTTGGCTGTCTTGACCCATTTTCCAAAGTTGACGGCAAAGGCATTTTAAAACTTCGTCAAGCAGGCATTGAGGTTGTAACTGGCATTTTGGAAAAAGAATGTCAAGAACTCAACCGTAGATTTTTTACTTTTGTAAACTTGAAACGTCCATACGTAATTCTGAAATGGGCACAAAGTCTTGACGGCTTTTTGGACAAAGATTCTCGTCCCACAAAAATCTCGAATCCGCTTACCAACATTTTGAATCATAAATTCAGAAAGGAAGAAGATGCAATTTTAATCGGAACTTCAACCGCTGAAAGAGATAATCCAAGACTCGACAATCGATTATTTTATGGCAAAAATCCAGTCAGAATAGTTTTGGACAGGACTCTTAGACTCAAAAAGGACCTCAACATTTTTGATAACCGCTCCATAACAATTATTTTAACAGAAAAAGACGTTGAAAATGATTTATCAAATACAATATACAAAAAAATAAATTTTCAAGAAAATTTGGCTAAAAATATTCTCAATGCGCTTTACGAACTTAATATTCAAAGTGTTATCATAGAAGGAGGAGCGAAAACCCATAAAATTTTTCTTGAAGCCAATCTTTGGGACGAAATTAGAATTTTTGAAACAAACGAAATGCTTTTTTCAGGCACAAAAGCCGCCATACTGCCAAAAGCAACTTTGACAGAACAAACCAATATAGCAGACAATAAGTTTATGATATTTAAAAATCAATGCTTTACGATATTGTAAACACCCTCTTGATAATCCTCAACTTCTTCCTCTGAATCGGTTTCAACAAAATCAAAGGCGACTTTTAGCATTGCTGAATATTTTTTCCCCATTTTCAACATATCGAGGTCGTCTTTTTCATAATACCATTTGACCTTAACCTTACACTCGTCCTTCAACTCCCCTATTAGTGAAATAAGCCTTGCTATCTGTTTCGCGCTTGAAGTGTTAAGATAAATAAATTTGAACTCAATATCAATCAACGACTTAGGTTCAGCAAAATAAACCTTCAAATTATTGAACAAAGGCTCGTAAAAACTATAAGCATCCTCCAACCAAGATGTCCCCGATATACATAATTTACCCTTTTGATAGTCAAACAAAATTTCAGGAGAATCCTCCAAGGCTGCTATATAAAATACATTTTCCATTTTTCATATATTAATACAAGTAGTAATCTTAAAAAGCATATAATCAGCATTTCCGCTGTCAAAAAAACTATATTCAAGCGGATTTTTACTTTTGTTTCTAATTTCAATTAGACCGAGCCCACCTTCTTTGAACGATTCACCGCCATCAAAGTCGAAAAGTCTTTCGTTATAATAATCCTCCCTTTCTTCATCAGAAAGCGAATTTATATAGTCGATTTTTTGTTTCAAGACCTCAGCGTCGGATTTTTTTGCATAATTGATTGTAGTAAGACAATATTTACCTTCAATCAGCGAAATGTAAAAAATTCCCTGACAACCATTTATCCCCGTAGACTCAACATTTCCGTGATGAATAATATTCTGAAGCATTTCAACCATTATGCTAATGATTTTTTTCTTGGAATTTACTGCTCCACTCATACGGTTTTTCATTATTGAAATCAAACTCAAAAGGCTATCTTGATCGAAAACTGCACTGTAAATCAGCAAAATAGAATTATCAAGAACAAAACGGTGAAGTTTCACCATATAGTTGACAGCATAGATTGAATCTTCAGCCCTTGCAGGAGCCTCTTCCAACGTAATACCGTTAATATCACTATGCAAATAAAAAAATGACACCTCGTCGTTAACTTTTTCAATTTGGTAGGATAGTTTATTTCCTGACTTTCTAACCATTTCAATCAAGCCCAAACCAGCACCGCCTTTATTGGAAAGTTGACCATTACCCAAAACTTCACGATAAAACTTGTCAAGTTCCTGAGAATCAAGACTATTAATTTTATCAAGTTTTGATTTTAAATTGTCAATTTTATTATTCTCGATTATATTTCCAGTGGTGATATAATACCATTTATTCTCCTTTTGAATCGAAAAAAAAGAACTTGTCATTTCTTCAGAATCTTCTTTTGCATCTCCGTGCCTTGAAATATTCTGAATACTTTCAACCATAATATGGAAAATTCTTTTTTTTATTTTACCGGAAATCTTGTCTCTATCAATATTTTTTTCGGCAAGTGATAAAATATGCTGCTGGAGGTTTTGTGTAAACTCACCCCTATAGATATAATTGAGGTCGTCTTTACCTGTCGACTTCATCAACTCTATCACAAAATCCCTATGTGCTATATTGTTATCCGAATACATAACAAAATTTTGTCAAAATTACTAATAATTAATATGCAAAATTCTTGCCTTGTTTGTTTTTTTTTGTATTTTAATAAATTTTAACAATATTTTTTTTCTTAAACGCACGGCGATTTCATTTAAAATTTTAACACCGAATTAAACGAATAAAACAAAACAATTTATTAAACTAATAAATTAAAAATCAACAAGTTAATTTTTAAT
>CAJOGF010000002.1:23660-70580 GCA_905233995.1 uncultured Bacteroidales bacterium
TTAAATTCGCTGCCGCTTGCGGTGCTTTGTTTAATGTAACTTTCTGTAAGACAATTTCGTTTTATTCGTTTAATTCGGTGTTAAATGAAATTGCCGTGTCTTAAACGAATAGAACAAAAGCAAAATAAAAAAAGGCTGTCTTTTTGGACAGCCCTACAAAAACAAAAACCTAAAAATTATGAATAAATCTACCCTAAATAAGCCTTCAGAAGATTGCTTCTTGAAGTATTTCTCAGCCTTCTGATTGCTTTTTCTCTAATCTGACGAACTCTTTCACGGGTAAGACCGTATTGATCGCCGATTTCTTCGAGACTTAGTTCCTGACAACCTATTCCGAACGAAAGTTTAAGGATTGAACGTTCACGCTCTGTAAGGGTTGAAAAAGCCCTTTCGATTTCCTTGCTTAAAGATTCGTTCATTAAATTGCCGTCAGCAACCTGCGAATCAGGATTCTCTAAAACATCCAACAAACTGTTTTCTTCACCTTGAACAAACGGTGCGTCAACGCTGACGTGCTTTCCCGATACTCTCATTGTATCCGATACCTTTTCGGCCGGAAGGTCAAGAATTTTGCTCAATTCTTCGGGAGACGGTTTACGCTGATGCTCCTGCTCAAAATCGGAAACAGCCTTGTTGTACTTGCTCAAAGAACTTACCTGATTTAACGGCAAACGTACAATTCTTGATTGTTCGTTGATAGCCTGCATAATAGATTGACGAATCCACCAAACAGCGTAAGAGATAAATTTGAAACCTCTTGTCTCGTCAAATTTTTCAGCAGCCTTAATAAGACCAAGATTGCCCTCGTTAATAAGGTCGGGCAAACTCAAGCCTTGATTTTGATACTGTTTCGCAACAGATACCACAAATCTAAGATTTGCACTTGCCAATTTCTCAACAGCGGAACGATCGCCTTTGCGAATCCTCTGCGCGAGTTCCACTTCTTCTTCAACAGAGATAAGTTCGTATTTACCAATTTCTTGTAAATACTTGTCAAGAGAGGCACTCTCTCTGTTGGTGATTGATTTTGTAATCTTAAGCTGTCTCATAACTCTATTATAAATATATCCAAAAAAATCTATCTTTTCTATTTTTTTATTTTCATTCGCATTCTTTTTGTTTTTATTCTAAGGTATCTTTTTAAAACCGCACCCTTAGGCATAAACGCAAAAATCTTGAAAAAGTTTCAAGAAAACAAGAAAAAAATCCTTAAAAAAAGTTAAACAACCAACTAATTTTTAGAATGTTCGCTTTTAGAAGTTTTTTGTTACCTTTGCACCGCAAAAAAGAATTACAAAAAAAAATTGATAATGAAAATAAAGGGTTTAAAATCGTACATTTTATGTGTTGCGGCTAATATTCTTTTGGTTTATATTGGCTATCAAATCTGCCGCATAGAATATTTGTTGGACAATTACGCTGTTTTTAGGGACAACCTGAATGACTTAAATTTTTCTACTGCATTAAAAGGTTCGTTATTTTTTGACACTTCAGCAATTGTTTATACAAATCTGATTTACATTATTTTGTCATTATTGCCGTTTAGATTTAGAGAAAACTTTATGTACCAAACTATCACTAAATTGTATTACGTGATTGTAAATGGATTGTGTTTTTTTGCAAATATGGCAGATTCAGTGTATTTTGTCTACACCAATAGACGAACTACGTGTTCGGTTTTTGCTGAATTTTCAAACGATATGGACAAAACTGGTGGCATACTTTTCAGCGAAATCGTATCGCATTGGTATTTAATAATACTTTTAGCGGCAATGATTTTTGGTCTTTGGAAATTATATTTTATACCAAACGACAAAACCATTTTGGAAAATATTTCTCAAAAAATTAAATATTATACTATATCGCTTTTGACTTTAGCGTTAGTGATTCCGCTTTGTATTGGCGGAGCAAGAGGAGGTTTTTCTACAGCAATACGTCCGATAACTATCAGTAATGCAAATCAATACGTCAACCGACCAACAGAAGCCTCACTGATACTCAACACGCCTTTTGCGATACTCAGAACAATTGGCAAAAAAAATTTCAAAGTTCCGACTTTTTTTCCCGAAGATGAAGTTGAAAAGATTTTTTCGCCACTTCACAAGGCTGACCAAACAAAAGAAATTGACAAAAAAAACGTTGTGGTTTTTATTCTTGAAAGTTTTTCTCGCGAATTTTGCGGTTTCTACAACAAAACTCTTGACAATGGAACTTACAAAGGGTTCACGCCGTTTTTAGACTCTCTAATGGAACATTCTCTGACCTTTGATTATACATTTGCCAATGGCAGAAAAAGCATCGACGGAATGCCATCTTCGCTTTCGAGCATTCCGTATTTTGTTGAGCCTTTTTTCTTAACACCATATTCGCTTAACAAATTGTCAGGACTTGCAAGAGAATTGAAAAATTTTGGCTATTATTCTGCTTTTTTTCACGGAGCGCAAAATGGCAGCATGGGTTTTCAAGCGTTTGCGGTCTCAACGGGTTATGACAATTATTTCGGACGGGAGGATTTTGACTTAGATACTCGTTTTGACGGTGAAAAGGCATTTGACGGCACATGGTCTATTTGGGATGAAGATTTTTTGCAATACTATGCCGTCAAAATGAGCGAATTTCCACAACCGTTTTTAACGTCAGTTTTTACCGCCTCATCGCATCATCCGTTTAAAGTACCAGAAAAATACAGCAATATTTTTGTTGACAAAGACCAAAATCCACTACACAAATGCGTTTTGTATTCTGACAACGCATTGAGAAATTTCTTTAATACTGCAAAAAAAACAGATTGGTTCAAAAATACGATTTTTGTTTTCACCGCAGACCATACCAATCAATTAGAAAGAGATTTTTCGTTGACAGATTTAGGACTATATTCAATAACATTTTTTATTTATGACCCGTCAGGAAAAATACAGCCAGAATTAAGACACGCCATAGCACAACAAATCGACATTATGCCCACTGTATTAAGTTACGTAGGTTACGACAAAGATTATATTGCCTTTGGCGACGACTTACTTTCCATGCCAGACGATAAAACACGAGCCGTTAATTATAACAACGGACTTTATCAATATTTCAAGGGCGATTATATGATTCAGATGACGGAGGACGGAAATTTGAAGTCTGTTTATAAATTCAAACAAGATTCTCTGCTAAGGAACAATCTTATTAAAGAAAAAAATCCGCAAGTAGATATTCTTCAAACGGAACTTAAAGCCTTAGTACAAAGTTATATGCAACGAATGACTCAAGACCAACTAACAATTGAAAAATAACGTTAAAGAAAAAAAACATAAAAACTAAAGAAAAATTTTAGAACTCAAAAAAATATTCTTTACTTTGTCGCAAGAAAACATAATTAATAAAAAATACAATGAACGAAGAATTAGAAAACCAAGATGGCGAAATTCAGATTATTTCGCTTAAAGACGAGGACGGTCAAGACAAAGATTTTGAAATTCTTGACGAACTTGAATACGAAGGAGAAACATATTGTGCTTTAATGCCTTACTACGAAAGCGCAGAAGAACTTGATTCGCGAACTGATGAAGAAACCGACATTCTTATTGTCCGTTTCTACAAAGATGAAAACGATGAAGAATACTGCGAATCCATAACAGATGATGATCTTTTTGATAAAGTTGCTGCACTTTTCGATGCAAGAATCGAAAAAATGTACGAAGAGTAAGCAGTTGCCCTTTACATTATGGCACAGTTAATTGCGAATCCGATATACGATTCTGCTTTCAAATACATGATGCAGAATGAGCGGGCTGCCACTATCCTGCTTGAGAATCTTCTTGACAAGGAGATTCTCAAACTTGACATTTTGACAAACGACACTCCGATTGTAGAAGAAAGCGGTGTTAGAATTTTGCGTCTTGACTTTTCGGCAAAAGTAAAAGATCGCAAAACCTCTGAAACTGAATTAATCACAATTGAACTTCAGAAATCCTATCTTGACACCGAAATTATGCGTTTTCGCACATACCTTGGTCAGCAGTATTCTGACGTAAAAAAGTCTGATACAGAACTTGTTAAGACATGGCGTAAAAACAAGAAGACTGGTCAGATAGAAAGTGTAGAAGTTGAAAAACATAATCCGCTTCATATTGTAGCCATTTATATTTTGGGTCATACGTTTCAGGAGATTGACGTTCCTAAGCCCGTGATTTACAATTATCCGAATCCACGTGATATTGAAAATGAGCTTGTTCCCGATGTGCTGAAAACTCGTTTTTTCAGAGGCATAACACACGATACAATCATTGTTCAAATTCCGTACTTAAAGAAAAATGCGCAAACTAAATTGGAGCAGATGTTGGAGATTTTTTGTCAGGACTATATTTCTAACGGTTCGGAGCAACTACTTGAATTTGATGATTTTGATCATCGTTCTAACGAGTTTAAGGAATTGGCACGACCATTGGTTTTTGCAGTTTCAGACCCAAAATTAAGAAAGGTTATGACAATAGAAGATGAGATGTCCATTCATTTTCAGAACGTTAAATACGTAACCGATGAAAATGAAGCCTTGCATACCATGATGGCAGAAAATCGTAAGCGTTTGTTAGAGCAAGAGATGCAAATTCAGCAGCAGGAAAGTCAACTGCAACAACAAGAAAATCAATTGCAGCAGAAAAACGAAAGGCTTCAGCAGCAGGAAAGTCAACTTCAACAACAAGAAAATCAATTGCAGCAGAAAAACGAAAGGCTTCAGCAGCAGGAAAGTCAACTTCAACAACAAGAAAATCAATTGCAGCAGAAAAACGAAAGGCTTCAGCAGCAGGAAAGTCAACTTCAACAGAAAAATGAACAACTGCAAGCAACTAATAATCAACTTGCATCTGTATTATCAGCCTCTGTAAAGGCATTTTCTACACAAGGATTGTCTCCTGAAGAAATTGCACACATACTTAATATATCTGTCGAAGATATTTTGAAACTTCTATAAATTAACAAACAAAAATTGTTTACCAAATCCTTATATTTTTATTTTAAAGATTTGGTAAACAATTTAAATACCTGCGCCATCAGTAAATGTTTCAGCAACAGCCTTTTGCTGAACAATTTTGGAATACGGTTTAACACTCTCTGTCAACCAAATATTGCCACCAATAATAGTATCATGACCTATAGTAATTCGTCCTAAAATGGAAGAATTGGAATAAACAGTAACGTTGTCCTCCAAAATAGGATGCCTTGGTATATTAACAGGAACTCCATTTTCGTTATATGTAAATTTCTTAGCACCAAGCGTTACTCCCTGATACAACGTTACATGATTTCCAATAATACACGTTTCTCCAATAACAACACCAGTACCATGGTCTATGGAAAAATATTCTCCAATCTGTGCCCCGGGGTGAATGTCAATACCCGTTCTCGAATGTGCCATTTCTGTTATTATTCTCGGCAAAACAGGGACTCCAAGAGTCAAAAGAGCATGCGCTATTCTATAATTAATCATCACCTGAACAACAGGATAACAAAAAATTATCTCACTAAAAGATGTAACAGCAGGGTCTGTCTGCGACATCGCTTCAATGTCTGTATAAAGCAACCGCTTAATTTCAGGAATCATATCCAAAAACTGCAAAGCAATTTCATCTGAAGTTTCCTCCTTCACATTCTCTCCCTTGAAACACTGAAAACTAAGACAAACTTGATTTTTTAACAGTTTTTCCAACTCCTCCATACTTACCCCAATATGATAATAACGAGATTCCTTGCTGCGAATTTCAGCACCAAAAAAACCGGGGAAAATTATCTGCTTCAAAAGTTCAATTATCCTCTTGATTGAATCAATAGACGGCTGATTGCCGCCAAAGGTCTGCATCGAAAATTCTTTGTCGGAAATCTCCGACAACAAAACAACATTTCTTGATAAAACCTCTCTTTTATCCATTTTTCTAATTTAATGTTACAATGTTTTTTTTACAAAAATACAACTAACAAAAAGATTATTCAAAACTTATCAACAAAAACGGAATTTAATTCCAATTTTCGTCAAACAAAAGATTTTTTATCTATACCAATCAGCATACATTGCATAATTGTTGACAATCCTATCAATCAAATCTTTTTGAAGTTTTTCGTCTGTATCTTTGATTTTTTTTGCAGGACAACCTGCATAAACTCCACCCTTCTCGGTCTTGAAACCTTTTGTTACAACCGCTCCTGCCGCTACAATACAATTTTCTTCGATTATTGCATCGTCCATAACAATAGAACCCATACCAATAAGAACATTATCTTTTACCGTGCAACCATGTACTATTGCATTATGAGCAATCGAAACATTATTTCCTATGGTCAAAGGAGAAGTTTTATATGTGGCATGAAGACATGCATTGTCCTGAATATTTACTCGGTTGCCGATACGAATAGAATTAACATCTCCTCGCAAAACAGCATTAAACCAAATATTACAATCATCACCAAGGATAACATCACCAATTACTGTGCAATTATCAGATAAATAAATGTTTTTTCCAAAAACAGGCGTTTTGCCCAATATTGTTTTTATCAGTGCCATTTTTTTGCTTTTTTAATTAGACAAAAATAGAAAAAACACACTTTACAACCAAAAAAAATTTTAACTTTGCAACCTTAAAAAAAAGATAAAATATGGATAATTTTATTGTCGCTATAAAACAACACAGAATTTTGGGCTATTTGCTTCAACCGTATGTAGCAGAAATGCAAGGAGAAGACAGATTTATTGTAAAAGAAACCGCAACTGAAGAAAACATAAAAGATTTTCAGCAAAAATTAACAACGTATCAACTTCAAATCATAAAACTTGCCGACAAATACAGCGATTCTCAAATAAGAAAAACATTTGGCGGTAAAAAATTTTCGACAAATGCTGATTTTTTTAAGTCTTTAGAGAGCGAATATGTTGAAAAATACATTAGACCTTCTATTGACAAAAAAATTGCTCAAATAATCGAAATTTGCAAAGAAAATAATGTTAAATTTTTTTTTAAAGAACAAAAGCAAGATACACTTTTCCTCGACCAACAAATTATTATAAGTAAAGAAAAAGCAAAAGAAATCTTTAATTTTATCCGTTCTGAAGAAGATACAAAGTATTTTCTATCAGCAAGATACAAAAGCAAAGAGATTTCGTTTTTTGAAAAAGCAGTTTATGTCTTATCTGATAGTCCATGCTGGATTATAACTGACAATCGATTGTACAATTTTGAAAACATCAATGCTCAAAAAATTTTGCCGTTTATCAAAAACAAATATATATCGGTCAACAAAAGAGTAGAAAAACAATATTATCAGAAATTTATATTAAATGTAATCTCAAGCGGCAATCAAATCAAAGCAAGCGGTTTTGAAATCAACGACGAAAAAGTATTTCCCGAAGCAGTGCTTTCGATGGACAAAGATTTAAGCGGACTTACCATTTTTACATTGTATTTTCGATACAACGAAATCAATTTCAAAGCAGAAAGTAAGGCTAAAGCAACTGTCAAATTTTTCTCAGACCAAAACGACAATTATTATTTTTCAAGACTTATTAGAGATTTTGATTTTGAAGATAGCGTCATAAAAAACTTAAAAAATATTTTTCCAAATGAAATTTCTGAAGGAGTATTTGCTGTTTCAAATCAACACAAAGACTTCTATCTTCAACATCTTGAATCCATACATTTTATAAACAACAACCTTCAACAATTATTGGACGCTGGAATAAGAGTAGAACAAAACGCTCAAGACAAAAATTATTACACAGGAAAAATCAACCTTGACTTCAAAATAAAAACTTCAGAAGACTGGTTTGACGTATACGCTGAGGTTTGTCTTGAAGGATTCTCGGTTCCGTTTATATCTCTTAAATATCACATTCTTAACAATTTACGAGAATTTCAACTTCCTAACAACAAAACCGTAATTCTAAAAGAAGAATGGTTTGAAAAATACAAAGATTTTTTCTTAAAAGGACTTTGTTTCAACAACGAAAATTTTGTCAGAATACAAAAATACCATTTTGACATTCTTCAGCAATTAGGCGAAATCATCAGCACAAAAGATAAAATAGAGGATACAAAAGACAAAATTTTAGAGTCAACAAAACATACGTGCGAGCAGCCAAAAGACATTAAAGCCACTTTAAGAGATTATCAACTTATTGGTCTTAACTATCTGAAAACCATGAGAGATTTAAATTTTGGCGCATGTCTTGCCGATGATATGGGACTTGGAAAAACTATCTGCACTTTGGCTCTTTTGTCAGAAAGCAAAGAGGAAAAATTAAATGGATTTCAAGATGGATTGTTTCAGTTTTCTGAAAAAAAGCCGTCGCTCTTGATTGTACCGAAATCACTTGTCTACAATTGGAAAGAAGAAGCAAAAAAGTTTGCTCCAAAAATGCACATTCTTGACTTTACTTCTCAAGATAGATTTAAACATGAAAAATCGTTTTCGCTTTACGATTTAATCATAACTGGCTATGCAACACTGATTAACGATGCTGAAAGATTAAGCAATTATAATTTCAATTACATAATTTTGGACGAAAGTCAAATGATAAAAAATCCATTTTCAAAGACATATCAAAGTCTTTTAAAACTTTCGTGCAAGCACAGGCTTGTGTTGACAGGAACGCCAATAGAAAACTCTCTAATTGATTTGTGGAGTCAAATGAATTTCATAAATCCCGGCATTTTGGGAAATTTACAAAATTTCAAACACAGATTTGTTACGCCCATAGAAAAAAATTTCGACGAAAACAGAACTAAACAACTTCAAGAACTGATAAAACCTTTCATTTTAAGACGCACCAAACAGCAAGTTTTGAAAGATTTGCCCGAACTATCAGAGCAACAAATAATTTGCGATATGACAGAAGAGCAAAACACCCTTTACGAAAAAGAAAAATCAAAAATCAGAAACAATATTATCGAACTTATGGACAGCGGTAAATACGAAAAAAATTCTGTTCTCGTAATAAGTGCCTTGACAAAATTAAGACTTTTGGCTTGTTCGACCAAGAAATCTCGTCGGGCAAAACACCGCAAATTCTGTCAATGATAGAAACTATTGTAAATCAAGGCAATAAGATTTTAATTTTTTCGTCATTTGTAAAACACTTAAAACTTATAGCCGCCGAACTGATAAAAAACGATTTGCGATTTGCTTTTTTAACAGGCGAGACTTTAGACCGCGAGGCTGAAATAAAAAAATTTTCTCAAGGCGATATTCCCGTCTTTTTGATTTCAATAAAGGCTGGCGGCACAGGGCTTAACTTAACTCAAGCAAATTACGTGTTTATAATCGACCCGTGGTGGAATCCATCAGTTGAAGCACAAGCAATTGCAAGAGCACACAGAAGCGGTCAGAAAAATTCCGTTATGGTTTACAGATTTCTGTCAAAAGATACAATTGAAGAAAAAATTCAAAAGTATCAACAGAAAAAGACCGATTTGGCAGAAAACTTTGTGCCGTCAAAACAGGAAATTTTAGAGATTTTGTGATGACAAAAATGCTGAAATTTCCGCATTTAAACCTTCAATATGCAAACTTAAAATATCGTCCTTATCTTGTGGAACTCTAAGAAAAAGAGTTGGCGTCAGACCATATCTGAATTGAAAGAAATGCGTCATCAAATATGACATTTCAGTATTGGCGAAGTTCCACAAAGAGAGTTTTTTTGTCATAAAAAAAGCCTCAAACGATAGTAAATATTTATCAATCAACTGCATAGAGTCTGCATTTTGACTTTTTACATTCATTTGTTCACAAAAATCGCTTAACTTATCGGGGCTTAAACATTTTGCTTGACCACAAGAACGAAACATCGCTATATGAAACATACTATCAACATCATTATAAGTTAAAACTTTGTTGGATATAGCAATTTTTTTAGCAAATGTATACGCATTGTAAAAATCCGATACAATTTCATAGTCCCAAAGTCTTGCTCTCTCTACCGTAAGATTGGTTTCCAAAAGTGTTTTTGCAGTTTCAAATTTGAGCATAGAACCATACGACATGGCTGTTTGCCAAATAATTTTATAAAAACGATTGCGCAAATAGTCTGCACTTTTTTCAATATCCAATGATTTGTATTTTGCGTATGTATTATAGAAATCGGCTTCAATACTCACTTTTATTAATTAGATTAAATTGTTAGTACATTTTTATTATTTTTTATAACAAAGAAAATGCCATAAACTTTTTTAAGGGTTTATGGCATTTTGATTATGAAGATTTGCGAAATTTCTATCTCAGAAGCGTTACGTTTCCGATTTGCTTGAACAACTTACCGTTTTCAAACGTACATCTGCACTTGAATACGTAAACGTCTTGTTTGCAAAGTTCGCCTCTGTAATAACCGTCCCAACCTATATCTGGATCGTTGGATTCGTAAATCTTTTCACCGTAACGGTTGAAGATTTCAAGAATGTATGTTCCTGCTTTAACACCTTGTCTTGGGTACGGCAAGAATACGTAGTTGTTAAACCTATTAGTCTGAATACCTCCGCAAGGTCCTGATGGGTCAGGAACAAATGCGTTCGGGAATCTCAACATACCTTCTGGCTCAACTCTCACTGGAACTTCCTTACCTTGTGCCGAACAATTCTGGTCTGAGTAAACGGTCAAATTCACAAAATAGTCGCCCGATTCGCTGTAATAATGTACAGGTTCCATTTCGTTGGATGTTGCACCGTCGCCAAAATCCCAGAGATATCTGTAACCTTGACCTTGTGTAGACTCGTTTCCAGTAAAGAGCGGTACATTTGGCAATCTTACAGTATCAGGATGAATTGCGAACTTAACTTCAGGTGTCGGGTTAACAAATACGGTATCAGTTCTCATATAAACCTCAGCGTCAGCACCCGGACCGTAAGCATATTCATACAACAAGTATCTTCCGACTTTATTGAACAAGTATGTTCCACTTTGTCCATCAGGAACTAAGAGTTCTGCCTGAAGAGCAGTTGAATCGTTAGAGTAGTAGATTTCCCATCTTACAGAATCTGCGAATCTAACACCTTCAATCAACTCGTGTAAGTAAGGATCACAACCCTTATAAGACGCAGGCATTACAGTTCTTGTAGGAGCAGCCGGGAGTATCGTTACAAAAGCAGTATCACTCGAAGCGCAATGTTTATTCTTAACATCAAGTACAATGGTATAATCACCGTATGTAGCGTACTCGTGAACTTCTGTACTTCTGAACATTGTATTGTCGTCCCAAACATCACCACTACCATCACCAAAGTTCCAAGTGTATCTTGTAAACGGACCCGGAACACTATCAGCATACATTTCAACCTTCATATTCGGCTGTTTGTAGAGCGAACTTGAAAGGTCTACGTTAGCCACCGGAACGCTGTATATTATGATTTCCGAAGAATCGGTTGAGTAACATACATCGTTAGGTATTCTCAAACCAGTTGTCAAATAAACTGTCAAGGTGCTATCATAATAAGCATCGTTGTAGAATGTTTCCTCTCTGATAGAATCATGGTCTTGAGTCTCGTAACCAATTATGTTACCAAAGTTCCAACGATAGAATACTTCGTCTTCAGGATACGTGTTAATAGTCGTGTTAGCAAATTGTGCTGTAAACGGACTACAACCACCCGCTGTACGAGGTACAATCTTGAAGTCAGGTTTAGGAGCAACATAGTAAGTTACTTCTACAGTATCCTGATTGTAACATGTCAATCTTTCACGTTCTTTAGTATACAAATTACTAACTGTAACTGAACTATGCCATACAATAACATTAGTCATGGCATGAATACTATCAATCTTGGTTTCACGATTATTTGGTTGATAGAAGTGAACACCACCATCTTGTGTATCCCAATAACCACTAACTGTTATCGTCAGATTTTCATCATTAATCAACGAATTGCCATAAGGTGCAGTTGCTTTCAGTTCGGTATAATCAACACAAAGATGTTGATCTTTTCCTGCATCTACACTAAATGCATAGTTGTAAATAATAACTGAATCTTTCGTCGTAAAACCGTTCTTTGTTACATTCCAATAAAGTTTATTTGGACCTCTTGTAAGACCTCTAACGATTGTCTTTGGATCTGTTGAATTATCAAACCTACAACCATTATGTCCTGATGACCACCAACAAACAGCCTTTTCAATCTTCTGAGCATTAAGTTTTGCTGTGTCTTCGCAAATTGAAATATCTTCGCCAGCCTCAACATCGAAAGCCTTGAAATCAATCTCAACATAATCAGATGCACTACATAGTGGTTTTGTTCTTATGCCAGAAGGCGAATCATCAACAAGAGTTGCAGTCCATTCCAATTTATTCTTTCCAGGAGACAATTTAGTTACGTTTGTTGTCGCCTTAGTAGACGGAGATGCAATTCCTGAACCCTCAACTGTACGCCAAACACCAGTATAGGTCGGCATTGTCTTCGCTGTTATCTCAATTGAATTAGTCTCTGTCTCATGTACGTTGGTTATAGTACTAATATCAGCATCAACTTGGAAATGGTAACATATAATCTTAACCATCGCCTGAGCCTCGCATCGTGTAACAGTATCTTGTACATGCCATGTAAATGCGTTTGCATATCCCTCACCGTCATCGTTGTAGTACAAACCTGTAACTTTAGTATTGTACAAAGTATTGTCAACGCAACGCGGTACATCTCCTGATGCAACATTAGGAACAACCTCAGAACCTGCGCCCCATGTCCATAGACCTACTTGGTTTTTCTCCAACGGTTGACCTGCAAGTGTTGCAAAAGTATCACAAATTTGTTGATCATTTCCTGCTGTAATATTAATTGTATTGTTTGTAACAATTACATCCTTGAATGTTCTACAACGAATAACATCACCGCTTTCCACAACCCAACGAATTAAGTTATCACCGTGATTAAGGTTATAAACCATAGCCACCTGAGAAGTTGACATTGGTATAGTACCACCACCATTCATGACCTCCCAATGTCCAACACCTTCCGACTGATGAGCCTCAAGGTTAGTATAAGGTGTACAAACAGGCTTATCTCCAGAAGGAATGTATATCTCTGCTTGTCTGTTTCTAACTGTTACCTCATCATAAGCAACGCAATTGTTCATTTCAACAGTCCAACGGAATACGTTTGTACTCGAAGGTGCCAAACCTGATACAAATGTTCTATTGCTTGTAGAATTAGAGAACTTACCACCAATCCAATATCCAACCGCTTTAGGTCCTTGATACATAGCCCTAAGTTCTGTTATTGTATCACAAACCTCGAAGTCTTCACCAGCATTGGTTTCAAAATGGTTGTTGTTGATAACAAGACTTGCTTGTGCATGACATCTTGTCAATTCACCCTTGTCGTTTTCAACTTCAGGCGAGTAAACATGCCATACGACAACATTAGCACCTTGCTGAATATTTGTAACCTTAGTTACAGGGCTGTTAGTATCTTCAATTTCAACACTTCCATTAGGATTCTCCCAGTATCCATAACCGCCAACAGGAGGATTAGGAGCCGCAAGCGTCTTAACTTCGTCTACATCACAAGCCGTAATTTCATCGCCAAGTTCAACATCAACAGAGTAATTTAGAACATTTACCGATGCTACAGCCTCGCATTTACCTTTCTTAATGTGCCAATATGCAATGTTAGGTCCAGTAACACCCGGGAACATTGTTGTAACAGGTGTCTCTTTATTTGAGAACTCAACTGTTTCAGGACCAGTCCAATAACCCTTGCTACCACCCGAAGGTACATTACCAATAAGGGTTGCATAACCATCACATATCGGGTTAGCAGTTGCAAGTGTTGCTGTCGCCTTATAGAGATTGTTAACGACAATCAACTTAGCCGAAGCATGACAATCACTTTCATCAGTTTTCTTAACATGCCATACAAGTGTATGTGCTCCTGTTGTAACACCAGTTACTCTTGCATTTTCGGAAGTAGAGTTCTCAATTGTAATGCCCTGAGCGTTAGTCTCCCACCAACCTCTTGCACCTTCTCCTGCTGGAGCAGCCGAAATCGGACTTTCAGTACCGCAAATTTCAAGAGTATTAGTACCATCATCACCAGAGACATTAGTAATCATCTTGTTGACTGTAATCATAATTGTATCAGAAGATGTACAAGAGCCTTTATGGATTGTCCAAACAGCGTAGTTAGCATCGTCAGCAGAAAGTCCAGATACCCTTGTACTATATGCTGTTGAATTTTCAAATACACCTACACCGTCAGCAATTGACCATTCTCCATAAGTTCCTTGAGGAGGAACGTTACCAAGAACATCTACAAACGTATCGCAAGAAGTTCTTGTTTCAGGAACAATAGCCTTAGGAGCAGTATTGTTTTCAACAATCACATCTCTATAAGATTCGCACTTCGTTCCGTCATATACTGAAGTTACTGTCCATCTCAAAGTGTTGCGACCTTCTTGGAGATTTACAACCTTTGAATTATTTTCAGTTGAAGTCAAGAATTTTGCATTTCCACCAACTGGCTCCCAACGTGAAGTGTAATCGTCGATATTAACATAACCGTAAACCTCGCCTTCGTCAGAGCAGTATTCTTCAGCAGAAGAAGTTACCGACATTGTAATGTTTCTACTTGTTACTACAATAGTATCAGAAGAGAAACATACGTTAGGATCGTTGATGTCATCACCACCTCTTAAAATTCTCCATTCAATGAGGTTCTTACCTGCGCTCAGGCTTTCTACATTGGTCTTAAAGTTTGTAGATTCAAGAACAATACCGCTACCCGTAATCACAAACCATTGACCAATTTCGTCCTTGTCAGGAGTGTTAGCCATAAGAGTAGTATACGATGTACATGATGTGAAGTCTTCACCAGCATTTGCTACAGTTGCTTTGTTAACTGTAATTGTAACCTCATCACTTACTCTACATTGGTCGTTGTACTTAGTCCAACGGAATGTATTTCCACCAACTTGAAGACCTTTAACATCAGTCTCGTATGCAGTAGAGTTAACAATCTCAACAGTACCTTGTGAATTTACAGGCTCCCAGAATCCTTTATAAATACCAGGATCAGCGGCTTTAAGTTTAGCATCAAAATCGCAAGTTACATAATCCTGACCAGCAGAAACCGTAATCGACTGGTTAGTAAGAACTACTTCAGCCTCAGAAGGACATCTGCGTCCATCTTCTTCATTTACGATAACCCACTTGAACCTATTTTCTCCAATCGAAAGATTATGAACTTCAGTATAAGGTGAAGTACTATTATCAATTATAACCTTTGAGTTATCGTTCTCATCTATCCAATACTTTTCAGTATATATCTTAGGATCGTTAGCACTCAAATGGAAGTCTGTCTCACAAACTGGAGTACTTGCCATTGCTTCAGCCTTAGAAGGTGCAACCGACTTAATCCTTACATCATCATGTGTATCACAACCATTATAGTAAACGTGCCACTCAAATGTACTTGTACCGTGCATCAAGTTGCTTATAGTAGCCGAATTACATTTTTCAGTGTACGGGTTAAGCGATTCGTCACCGTTGTAAGGCTCAACATTAGAATTATGTGTTCTCTGAACATCAAATTGACCTGAACCATAACCAATCTTCCAAGCAACAGAATCATAAACCTCAGGCATTACAGCAAAGAACTGATAACTATCTTCACAAAGTGTTATCAAACTATTACCACCAGCATTAGCCTCAACACCATTGTTAACAATTTCAATTTCGTCTGTCATAACGCAAGTACCGTTATCAACTGTCCAACGAAGAACCGATCTTCCAAGTGCCAAACCAGTAACTTCTGTACCGAAACTTGTGGAATTTACAAAACCTACAGTTTCAGGACCAGAAACCTTTTCCCAGTAACTTATTACGTTAGGCATATTGCTTTCGTCTTCATAAGTTTCAGGACTTGTAGCCGCAAGAGGTGCTTTTGTCGAACAAGTTGTTTGGTCTTCACCTGCAGTAAAGCCCGGATAACTCTTATGAACAATGTCTACGTATGCATCGCCCTCACAACCGTTTTCTGCAACAACGTGCCATACAATTGTATTTGTACCATACTGAAGGTTGCTTACCTTTGTCAAGTTGCTTTCAGAGTTCTCAAACTTAATAGTAGAGTTCTGATTAGCAGATTTCCAATATCCATAATCTTTTTCGTTGAGAGCCGAAGCAGATACTGCTACCTCGTCGCTACAGTAATCTTCAGGAACTGCTGCCGATACCAAAATCGACTTGTTCTCAACGTTAGTAGTTCTTGTTACAGAACATTTTGGATTATCCTTAACCACTACAGTCCAAGTAAGAATTGTAGAACCACGTCTTGCGCCTGAATAATGGGTGCGATATGCAGTAGAGTTTTCAATTGAGAACTCTGAATATTCAGTACCCTTCTTAATCTGCCAATATCCAAGATACTTATCTGGATCGTATTCACTTGCCTCAATTGTTCCGTCAGGACCGCAATCACCAAAGTAATCTGAAACATATACATCAGGAGCGATATTGTTAATAACAATCTGAGAAGAACCTTGACAGTTTTCTTTTGATGTTACAATCCATTCGATGATATTTTCACCCTTACTCAAGTTGGTAATTTGTGTCTGCCAATTGGTCTGCTGACCTTCAGCAAACTGACCTGTACCTTTAACAACGTGCCAATAACCAGTGTAGTTATCAAGAGCCGGATCTTTAGAAGCGGTAAGGTTGTATTCATAACCGCACCAATCATCAACCAAAGTATTCGGCAACTGAGCACTCGGAACTAAGTAATCAATTGTTACAGGAGCAGAATTGCTACAACGTCCGTTTGTTACTGTCCAAGTAAATGCGTTCTTACCTTTGTTAAGGTTCTCTACAGAAGAATTGTAGAGAGTATTATCAACAATGGTAACATCATTAGAACCAACCCAAGTACCTGTTTCACCGGCTTTGAGTATACCATTCAACGAAGCCCTATCGTCACAAGTTGTACCGTCATAAGCCTCAGCAACAACCCTACTACTGATTACAGTTGCGTATGCCTCGTGAGGACATTCATTCTTAGTATATGTCCATCTCAAGTTAACAACTGCACCCGCTGCAATATGAAGTGTAGCATTCGGATTTGTACTTTCTTCGTCAGCAATCCAACCTTCACCAGATTCAACAGTCCAGAAGCCCCCTCCTACTGCATAACTTGTAGCCTGAAGTACTTGGTAATCGTTACACAACTTCTCGTTTGCATCAATGTTGTAGTTTCCGTAGTAGTATTTATCGTCGCCACCATCTTCAACTTTCCACTGACGACCACCTGCGCTAAGGTTGAAGCCATTGTTAACAATTGTTACAGCCTTAGAATCTTCGCACTTAACGCCGCCTCTATCAAGTTTAACAGTCCAAATGTACTTCTCGTTGAAGTCAGGTTGAACGCCGTTAACCTCTGTAACAGATGCAGTAGAGTTCTTAATTACGCCTTGGTTAGACGGAGTTGCAGGAGACCAGAAACATTCAGCCTCGCTAAGTGCTGTTGCTTCGAGCATTACATTATCACCTGTACAAGTATTAATGATGTCGTTTGCAACCTGTGCCTCAACATGGTTAGACCTTACACTTACAGTCTTAACATCGGTACAATTTTCGTTAACAAGACTTGTTACTGTCCATTCTAACGTTGTGAATGCGTCAACTGCAAGATTTGTCAACTTAATCTTAGAACTTTCAGTCTCGCCCTCTATTTCGCCTGCACCGTCAATCTTTCTCCACTGACCTTTGCAACCACTCGGAAGTTGTGCTTGGAGTGTGTATTCAAGATCGCAAGTGTAGATTTGATTGTTTGCATCAACGTTAGCAATGTTGGTTTCAACCTTGTTGCTTACGATTGTTACCTCGTCGGTTGCTGAACATTCACCCTTAGAAACTCTCCAAGTGAATATGTTAGAACCTTGACTCAATTTCAAACCGCTGATTGTAACAGCCTCTGCTGTGCTTGCCATATCAACGTCATTAGAATACGGAGAACCTTTTATCCATTCTCCCATTGCTCCAGAACCTTCAAGGTTGTTAGCAGTGATAAGTTCTTTATCGTTGCAAGAGTAAATAATCTTCTTACCTTCATCGTTCTTAGCAACATTGATTTCGGCTTTAACAGTGTTGTTTACAATTGCAACTTTCTCAGATTTAACACACTGACCTTCGCTTACTGTCCAAGTGAACATTGTAGAGCCAGCAGGCAAGTTGCTAACTTTTGCGTTTGCAAGTGATGGATTGTTATCTTCAAATACAACTTGGTCGGAAGCCGCACTCCAAACACCATGACCGCAATAAGCCTCAAGTGTAGCAGGGTCGGTTGCGTTAAGTTGAATTGTACCATCGCAACTTTGAGGTATAGCACCTATATGTGCCAAAACTTGATTGTTTGTAATCTCGATTTTGTCAGTAGTTTCACATTTACCTTTTCTTACAGTGAAAGTAAAGAGGTGAGTACCTTTGTCGAGTTTTGTTACCGTTACAACATTTGTAGAAGCATTCGGTGAGAATTCTGCGTTGCCTGACAAAGACCATTCACATTCTTCATCACCATTGATGTTAACTGCTGCAAGAGTAATAGTACCATCGCAAGCCTCTCTTTCTGCTGTCAATCTGTCTGTAGTGATAAGAGCCTGTGTAGGATCGTTGTTAACGATAATTACACTTGTCTTATTATCACAAGACTTTTCGTTACCAGTCTTAGTTACAGTCCAAATGATTTCGTTTTCACCTCTTAACAAGCCATTTACGGTTGTCATAGAAGATTCTTCAGCAGTGAATGTAACATC
This sequence comes from uncultured Bacteroidales bacterium, assembly GCA_905233995.1. Taxonomy (GTDB): domain Bacteria; phylum Bacteroidota; class Bacteroidia; order Bacteroidales; family UBA3824; genus UBA3824. The sequence continues at coordinate 42,420 of CAJOGF010000002.1, forward strand.
CTTATTGTTGCTTGACCACTTACCGGTGAAGCCTTCAGGAAGTGTACCTGTTAAATCTTCACGAGTATTACCGCAAATAGTTTCAGTACCAGTAGGAACTTTAGGTATTGACGGACTATACTTGAAGTTATTAACAACAGCCTCAACTTCATCGTAACATGTAGTCATTACATCATCATATATTCTCCATACGAGGGTTGAAGAAGCATTTTCGTCAACACCGTAGTAGATAGCGTTTTCAAGTGCGCTTGAAGATTGTTTGTTATCTTCAGAACCAAAGTATCCTGAGTAAGAATCAGCCTTCTTGTACCAATAGCCAACCATTCTTTCGTTATCTTTATTAGCATGGAGTTCAAAATTACCATCACAAGATTCGTACTCTGTCTTAGCCTTCGGAAGCGGTTTGCGGTTGTAAAGTGTAATGACATCTTCAGCAGTACACTTACTATCGCCTTCGCCACGAGTTTCAGTCCATTTCAATGTAACATTTTCAGAGAATGAAACTGCAATCTTGTTAGAAGTGCTATTGTCATTAGCAAATGTTACTCCGCCAGTTGTTGCTTCCCACTGACCAGTACCTACTAATGTCTGAGCCTCAACAACTATATTGTCTTGACCGCAAACGTTACGATACTTAGCAACATTGTCGGCTTCAAGGTCAGCGTCAACAGTGAATGTCTTATCTGAAATTGTTACAACTGAAGAAAGTTCGCACTTACCGTCTTGAGAAGTTACTGTCCAAGTAAAGTCGTAATCTCCACCAGTAAGACCAGTTACTTTAGTTGTATAAATGTCAGGACTTTCAATATTGTATTCACCGTTGCCCTTAGTCATAGTCCACTTACCAGTAGCGTTGTAGTTAAGGTCGCTTGCGTCAGCAGTCAAAACTACTTCGTGTTCGCAAACTGTGCGTGATTGACCCGCATTAGTTGTAACAGCCGAATTAACGAATGTTACAGGGCTTGAAGTCTGAACACCACAATTTCCACCTTGAACATTCCAATAGAAACTTACAGAACCGTGAGGCAAGCCTTTAACTGTAATTGTTTCAGTGCTTACATTTTCAGGCATTTCTACCTCGTCAGGACGATTGCAAGTCCACCAACCGGTTGCACCAGATTCTTTGATGCTCTTAGCCTCAAGGTTGATTACCTCGTTGTCATCACAAATAGTTCTGTCCTCTGTAAATACCTCTGCTTTGTAAGAGGTGTTAGTAATCTTAACACTTACAGGGATTGAACATTCAGCCTCCTGATCGGGACGTTTCTTCTTGTAAACTGTCCAAGTGAAGGTAGCCGTTGTGTTCGGGATAAGGTTGCTAACCAATACTTGTTCATTAGATTTTTCAGCATCGTAGCCGTTAGTACCCCAAGTCAAACCTTGAACATCTGAAGTCCATTCACCTCTTTCGTTATTATCAGTATTTGCAGCCTTAGCCGAAAGTGTGATGTAATCCTCACAAATAGTCTTGCTTTCGTTGTAGATTACAGGTTGATCAGGCAAGTTGTTTGTAATAACGATAGCCTTAGAATCCTCGCACGCATTAGAAGTTCTCTTAACGTGCCATACAAACTTAGTACCCTCGTTCTTCAAACCTTTAACAGTTACATTCGGGTCTTCAACTGCATTATCGAATTTCTCTGATACGAACTCAACACCGCTGACAACATCCCAATAGCCAGTTGCATCTGCCGGCTTAGTAGCGTTCATTGTGTATTCGTCGGTACACTCGGTGTAATCGTCAACACCAGCAGTAAATTCGTTATCGTTGAACATATCGTTAACAACAGTTACAAAATCTTGTTTTGTAGGACAGTTAACAACCTCGTTTCCTAACTCGTCTTTTGCAGCGTAGTAAACATTCCAAGAGAATTTGTACTCGCCTTTTCTTGTAAGACCATTAACCTTAGTTTCATAATTGGTAGAGTTTTGGATTACGCTCTGATCGATTGTGTATCCACTTGGAGCCTCCTCCAATTTCCAGTAACCTTTGGCGTTACCGCTAACGTTCTGAGCCTCAAGTTTAGTAGTCATAAGACCATCAGGTGAACAGATTGTAATCTTATCAGTTACCACTTTAGCAGTTACATTCTGATTAGCAACGTTGATAACTCTTTGGTCTTGACAAATACCTTTTCTTACAGTCCAAGTAAAGATGTCGCCAGTTGACGGAATTTCAACAGCCGTTACAGCGAATGCAGATGTTGTATTCATTGTTTCTTCACCAACCATGAACTTAGAGCCATTTTGTGAAGTCCAAACGCCAGTTGAACCAGGGAACTTATCGTAACTATTAACAACTTGCAAGTTAATCTTGTTGTCCTCGCAACTGTAGAGGTTGAGTTCAGGAATATCTCCTGCTTCAACATAGTTGTTAGTAATTGTGATAGAAGCCTCGCTTTGACATTCACCCTTAGTTAATGTCCAGTAGAAGATATTGTTGTTAAGATCAAGATTTGTATACTTAACTTCAGTAGTATTTTCGTCAGTATAACCTTCTGCGAGAGTTGCACCGCCGAGTTTTCTCCACTTACCAGTTACTTTGCCTTGATCGAATGTTTCTTCATCGTACTTATCTGTTGTAAGAACAATTTCGTTGTTACAAGTTTCAGGTTCAGCCTTGATTCTTGCTGCAACAGGATTGTTGTTAACAACAGTCAAAGTTGCAGGATATTCACAATGTTGACCATTTGCAACGCCATCAGAAGTGATTGTCCAAGTGATTGTATTAGGACCTCTTTCCAATGTAGCAGTTACAGAGGTTGTCTGACCATCTATTGCAGTGAACTCACCGTTCTTATCTGACGACCATACGCCGGTATAACCAGTTGCAGGCATTGTACCTTCAAGGTCGATTTCAGTCTTACATGTTGTAGTTACGCCAGTCTTGCTTTCAACTACAGGATGGAAGTTGTAGTTTGTAACCGTAGCCTCTACAACAGTAGCACATTCAGTAAACTCGTTATCAGAAACAGTCCACAAGAGTTTAACTGTGCTATTGTCGTCCATTCCGTAGAAACGAGCGTTGATGTTTGTGGTTGAAACTTCGTCGTTATCGAAGTAACCGTTAACAGTTTCAACAGCCTTAGACCAAACACCTGTTGTACCATCTACAGCAGCAGTTGCAGTAAGTTGAGGAATTTCGCCGTTGCAAGTATAGTATTCTTGGCTTGCATTAGCAACCGGTTTGCGGTTGTAAAGCGTTACTGAAGCCTCAGCACTACATTCTGCATAATCTTCGTGCCATACAAGTGTTACACCGTCCTTTGTAATACCCGAAGTAACATTAGTTATATAGTTAGTAGGATTATCAACTGTTACGCCGTTAGGAACAATCCAATAACCTGTTGCATCAGTGTGCGGCAATGCAGCCGTCAAAGGTTTGTCAGTCGGAGTTGTTTCTCCGCAAACAAAACGTTGTCTTGCATACGGGATTTCATTGCCATTTTCGTCTTTAACAGCAGAGCCGTACATATCAGCGTATTCAACGTTGAAGCCGTTATGATGGATAGTAACTTCATCAGAGATTTGACAACCATGTTCAGAAGTTACAGTCCAACGGAACTTGTAATCGCCACTGGTCATACCATTAATAGCAGTATGATAAACACCTGTACTTTCGATAGTTACATTAGTCATATTGTTTCCACTAATCAACTCCCACTTACCGCTGCCTAAGAACGACGGGTCAGTAGCAGTAAGACCATCATAATTTGACTTACACCAGTAAACATCGTCGCCAGCATTAGCCGATACTTTCTCGTTGTTAACGGTGATTGAAGCCTGATGTTTTGTTGCATCAAACGGACAAGAACCGTCAAGAACCCAAGTAAAGGTTGTAGGACCGTAAGGCAAACCTTCAACACTGATTTCGTTAGCCGAATTAGAACCCTCGTTAGTGAATGTTACAGGGTTAGTTGTTTCCCAGTGTCCGGGAACGCCGTATCTTTCTTTAGAGTCAGCAGCAAGCAACTTGTAAGCAACACCGTCAACAGTCTTGAGAGTATTATCGCAAGTTAAGATGCTTTGTTCTCCATCTGGAACTTTTGTCAAGATTTCAGCCTCGTAATCGCTGTTTGTAACCTTGATTTCTGCTCTTGAAGTACACTTACCAACGCCGTTATCTCTTTCAACAATCCAAGCAAATACTGCATCAGAGTTAGGTGTCAAGCCTGAAATTTCAATATGAGCATCTGTCTTAGCAGGCGAAATTGTACCACTCAAATTCTCCCAATGACCTGAACCTTCGCTTACCTCTCTTGCATTGAGCGGATAAGGCATACTACAGATTGAAATTGCATCACCTTCTTCAATAATAGCCTCGTCAACAGCATTGTTCTTAATCTGAACGTTTGCAGTTTGTGTACAACCGTAAGGATCAGTTACTGTCCAAGTAAAGTTGTTAGGAACTTTGTTGCTGAGCAATGAAACCTTAGTCTTAGGATCGGTTGAATCCTCAAACTGAGCCTTAGTGTCAACACTCCAAACACCACTCCAACCAATTTCGTTACCATTTTCGTCGATACGAACTTCAGAAGAAAGTGCATCGGCTTTCATAACATATTCGTCAGAACAGTTAAGACCATCAATTGACTCGGTGTGATTGTCTGCACCAGCGTATACAGAGAACTCTCTGTTAGTAACGGTGAACGAAGTTGCATTTTCGCAAACTTGACCGTTAGCAGTATGTCTAATAGTCCAGTAGAAAGTTGCAGTAGTACCCGGTTTCAAGAAACGGTAGGTTACAGACTTGTTTCCTTCAACTGAAATTATTCTATTGTTAGAATCATCACCAAACGAACCTGATTCAGCAGTTGTTGACCAAATGCCGACTGTATTCATATCGTCCAAATCGTTGGTTGTAGTCATCGTGATGCCTTTGTCGCCATCGCAGATGAAGTTTGCATCAGGTTTAGCAAGAGCAATAAACTGATCGTTGTAAACCTTGATTTCATCGCTTTCCCAACATGTACCGTTGAATACGTTCCATCTCAAAGTTACACCGTTGTTTGTAACGCCACGAACCATTGTTACAGCCTCGTTGCTATTATCAAATGTGATACCTTCAACATTTTCTGGAACGGTCTGCCAATATTGTTCAACTACGCCGTTTGCAGGTGTTGAAGCATGGAGTTGATAAGCACCACCACATGCACTTGCAGACTTGCCGTTTTCGTTGTCAACATTAACATCAGCATCTACTGTAAACATTGCATTAGTAATGTTAACGATAGCAGCAGTATCGCAAACTCTATCTAAATCAGCAGTTTCTCTGTAAACATTCCAAGCAAACGCATACTGACCATTCTGTGAAAGACCTTCTACTCTTGGAGTCTCGCTCTGAGAATCGAATGTAATAGTCTTAGAGTCATCAATACGTGTATCAGGATAAGACTCAAGTGTCCAATAACCCTTAGCACTTGAACCATACGAAGTGATTGAAGAAGCAACCAAGTCAACATAATTTTCACAAATTGTAGTATTACCGTTCTTTGTTGCAGCCTCAGGAAGAACTTGATGATTGTAAATTGTTACATCAAATGCGTCATGACAACCACCCTTAGAAACTGTCCAAGTGAAGATTTCACTATTGTTCTTTGCTATATCAACAATTTCAATCTTATTATTAGTAGGATCGTTGCTGATTGTAGCATACTGACCATTAGTCTTCATTGTCCAAAGTCCGCTTGCCGAATTACCGTTATTGATTTTCTCGTTTTCAGCAGCAAGGATGTAAGAGCCACCGCAAGTATAAGCGTCTTGAGGTTGAGTTCCGAGTTTAACCTCGTTGTTAACAACTGTCAAGGTACTTTCTACATAACACTTGTCGTGTCCTGAACGGAAGATTCTCCAAGTCAAGAGATTATCATCAACGCTCATATTTTCAAGAGTTACAAGAGTTGAAGCACTAACACCGTCCTTGAACTGACCATCACGGTTAGTGTACCAATAACCTTCAACGCCATCAACTGAAGGCTCTTTTGCTTTGAGTTCTTTGCTACCGTCGCAAGTTTCAACAGGAGAAACACCTGAATTTGTCAAGATTTCAGGATAACCCGGATGAATATTGTCGATAGTTACCTCAACAAAGTTGTTCGTACATTTCTTATCGCCAATGTTGTTAAGAACAGTCCAACGGATAACGTTCTGACCAAATTCAAGACCTTGAACCTTAGTCTTAGAATCGTTAACAACTTCAAACTTAACATCGGTAGAAGTTTCACATGTCCAAGTACCGGTGAAACCTTCTGACGGCATATAACCAGTGATTGTGGTGTCAAGACCGCAAACCTCTGTTGCAACATCAATAGAAGGTTTGTAGTAGTTGTTAACAACTGTTGCATAATCGTATGCAGGACAGTCTTTCTCTACATTATCAACATCAACGAACTTAGAAGTTACAGTCCAAACAAGTTCTACAGAAGAGTTAGCCGGAACACCAGTGTAAACTGCATTGTATTCGTCAATACCACTTTCGTTAGCATTGCCATTAAATGAACCCTTCAAAGTAGGACTCTTCTTAGACCAAACACCGTGAGTACCGTCAGCGGTTTGTTTAGCGTTAAGAGTTACCGAACCGTTTTCTTCGCAAGTATAGTAAACCTCTTTGCCTGCATCAACAATAGTCGGTTGGATATTGTTGAGAGTGATGTTATCTTCAGCATGACACTCTTTGTAAGTTGCATGCCATGTAAATGTTGCTGAAGTGTTAACACCGAGGTCAACATTAGTATCGTAGTATGACGGACTACTGATAGTTACTGTTCCGTCGTTAGGAACAACAGTCCAATAACCTTCGTATTCAGAAGCGATAAGTCTTGCCTCTTGACCGCAGATTGCACGCTTCTTTGTATCATCGTCAGCAGTGTTATCTGCGTCAACTTTGAAACCGTCAGCAGAGATAAGAACCTCGTCGCTTGTCTTGCAACCTGAAAGAACGTTGCCAGCACCATCTTCTTTATAATGTTCTGAGTAAACAGTCCATGTAAACTGATATGCACCAGATTTCAAACCGCTGACTGCCGTGATGTAGTTTGTAGAAACATCAAAGGTTACATTTTCGTAATCAACGCCGCCTGTGCAATTCCAAACGCCATGACATTCTGACTTCGGATTTGTAGCAGTCAAAGATTCATATCTACCGTTACATGTCCAATCGTCTGCGCCAGCATTTGTTTCAAGGCTTTCGTTGATAACAACGATTTCAGCCCAAGACTCAGAGCAAACATGGGCAGCATCCCAAGCATGCCATCTAAGAGTTGTACGTCCGTAAGGCAAGTTTTCAACTGTCATAATGTGAGATGTAACATCGTTTGCAAATGTTGCTTCGTTGACAGAAACATTCTCCCACCAACCGTCAACACCGTAGTCGGTCTTAACATCGTTAGCCTGAAGTTTGATATTATCTTTACAGATTACGATTTCCTTAGATTCTTTTGCTTTTACAGCAAACGGAACAGCAATCTTTGCATCGTACTTCATATTCTTAACAGTTACCTCTGCCTCAGATACACAGTCGTTGTTTGCGCCGTTAGGTCTTGAAATTCTCCAAACAAACTTCTGCGCTTGATTAGCAGCCAAGTTAGTTACAGTAATAATATTGTCGGTAGAAGTACCCTTTGTAAATTCAACCTGAGCCGGATAAATCCACTGACCCATACCTTTACCTTCTGGGTCGTTAGCATTGAGGTCGAGATAATCACCACAAACAATATCGCTTGCAAGCGGAGTTATCGAAGCCTCTTTAACCTGATTGTTAATTATAGTAACCTCTCTTGAATCGGTGCAATTGTTAGCAGTTACAGTCCAAGTGAAAGTTGTCGGAGTTGTATTGTTCAACTCGCTAACCTTAGCATTTCTGTTAGTGCTTTCGTCTTCGCCGTCTACGTAAGTAACCTTTTGATCAGCCGTCCAATAGCCGGTTGCGCCAGTTACACCTTCAGGATAAGTTCCTTGTAATGTATATGTGCCTTCACAAGTTGCATTAGCATCGTTGCCCGCTGTGAAACTGAATTTGTTATTAGATACAGCAAAGGTCTTAGATGTTACGCAAGCATTATTGTGAACGGTATGTGTCAACGTCCATTTGAATGTTACGTTAGCACCGTTAGGTATGTTGTAGTATGTTGCGATAGAACCGTCAACCTCTGATACATGAGTTGCTGTATTATCTTCAAACGAACCACTTGCAAATGTAGTAGACCATTTTCCACTCAGATTTGCATTAAGGTCGTTGGTTGTACGCATTGTAATATTACCTGTACATGTTATAGGTTCAACATCAACAGCAGGTGTTACTACATCGTTGAAGATCATTATTTCGTCAGAAGCCGTACATACATCTGGTGCTGTGCCACGGCTAACCTGCCAAATAAGTTTTGTACCAAGTTCAGTAAGATTATCAACAGTTATCTTGCTCTCTTCAGAATAAACTTGACCGTCAGCAGTATACCATACGCCCGTTGAACCTTCTGGTTTAGTAGGCGTAATAGTAACGGTAGAACCGCAAACGCCAATTACTTTGCCGTCTTTTACAGTCTGTCCCTCAACACCGTTGGTATAGTTAGCAGCAGCATTAACAGTGAAGTTGTCGCGTGTTACTGTTACAATAACCGATTGAGGACAAACTTCGTCGCCGTCAATTTCTCTGTAAACATTCCAAGAGAACTCATATTGACCATTTTCTGTAAGACCATTTACGATAGTCTTATAGTTAGTTGAGTTTGTGAATGTTACGTCTGCAACTTTTGTTGTTTCAACTTTCCATTCTCCATGAACATTATTTCCGTAAGTTGAAATCGGAGTTGCCTCAAGCATTGCTTGGTCGCCACAAGTATAAACCGCTGAATTAACTAACTCTGCTTTTACAAAGTTGTTAGAAACGGTGATGTTTTGCGGAACCTCACAACTACCTTTCTTAACCGTCCAAACAAATTCTTCAGAAGTATTTGGTGTAATACCGCTAATTTCAACACGGTAATTTGTAGAATTTTCTCCTATTTCAATATTTCCAGATTTAGATGTCCATTCGCCAGTTGCAGTTTCACCGTTAAGGGCTTTATGATTAGAAGCCTCAAGTGTTATAGAACCGTTTTCAAGACAAGTAGATGCTGTTGCAGGTATAGGCTCACCAATATTAATAGTATTGTTGGTTATTGTAATATTTGTTGATTCACTACACCAATTCTCTTCGCCTTGACGTGCAATTGTCCATGTGAAGACATTGTCGCCAGACTCAAGAAGTGCTGAAGAATTATCAATTACAACAGTTTCTGAAGTTGCATTATAAACACCCTTGTTGAGAACACCTCTGTTATCTGTCCACCAACCATAAACGTTTGTCAACGAAGACTTCTTAGCCTCAAGAGTTGCTGTGCCATCACAAGATTCTGTCTTCATTGTTGCAGCGATTTCAGGAGTACCCGGATTAACATTCTGAACCTCTTTTGTTACAGAATTTTCAGTACATTTTTCATCGCCATCAATGTTGGTAACAGTCCACTGAATCTTATTATTTATGTATTGCAAACCATTAACTACGGTTGAAGAACTTTCTTCGTTTTCAAAACCAACGCCAAGACGTTGCGGAGTCCAACGCCCAGTGAAACCTTCGGTCGGTATAGAACCGATAACCTTAGCCTCTGTACCACAAACTTTAGCACCATTAGGTTCGTCAACAGTAATTTCAGGAGTAAACTTATTGTTGAAAACTGTTACAACCTTTCTGTTAGCACAGCCTTTGTCGTTAGTTACAACCCAATAGAGTTTTGCCTGACGCAATGCCGGATTAGTTTCTTTTGCATTCTCCTTACTGAAGGTAAATACGTTACCTTCAAGTGTGCCTGGCCATGTGCCTTCTGCAACTTCCCAAGAACCATTGTAAGAAGATGCTGGAGCATCAGACTTGAGTTCGATTGTACCTGAACAAGTATACTGTTTAGAAGGAGCAGTTGCCTCAGGTTCGGTATTGATAATAGTTATCTGGTCTGACTTCTTACAACCTCTGTAATCTTCACTCCAAGTGAAAGTTGCAGAACGATTGTTGCCAAGGTTGAAACTCAAAACATTGTTAGAAGATGCTGTTGCATAGTCTTCAACATAGTTTTCAATGCCAGTCCAATGACCATTTGCTCTTGACTCGGTAGCAGTTATCATAAATTCAGAACCACAAATCTCATGAATCTTCTTACCGTTTTCAACTTTTACGTCGCTACTATTATCAGCAGTGATGTCGTAATCGTTAGCATGAACGGTGATTTCCTTGATAGCCGCACAACCCGCTTTCTTTGCAGGGTCATTCTGACGTGCTGGTGATTCCAAAGTCCATTCAAATACATAGTCGCCTCGTTGTAAACCGCTAACGACTGTCTCGTTGCTTGTAGAATTATTGTAGGTTAAAGTATTTTCGTTGCCACCGAATGATGTGCAAGTCCAATAACCTTTAGCATTCCAAGATGAAGTCGGAAGTTCTGCTTCAAGTTCTGCTTTGTCATCACAAGTAGTAACCTCTGCATTTGCGTCAGTAGTAATTTGTTCGTTGTTGATAACAACTGTTGCAGGAACGGCTTCATCACAATTACCACCTTTAACATGCCAATAGAATGTTACTTCACCGTAAGGCAAGTTGTAAGCGTTAACTTTGTGATCAGAAGATGTCTTAGCAGTTGCATCAGAGTTATCACCAAAAGTAACTCTATCGCTACTTGCAGTCCACCAACCTTTTACTCCGTATTCTTTTTCAACATCGTTTGCAGAAAGACCTTCAACGTAATTGTTGCAGATTGTCTTATCAGTTGTTGAAATTACGGATTTGTAATTCATATTAGTAATCACAACAGTCTTGTTGATGTCTTCATCAGCAGTAGAACGTCTGCAAACTACGTTGCCGTTATTGTCAAGACGCTCAATTACCCAATTGAACGAAGCCGAGGAATTAACCGGCAAGTTCGTTACCGTTATATTTGCATCTGTTGATACACAATCAACATATTCAACTGTTTTCGGAGTGATTTCCCAGTGTCCACCTTCTGCTGCAACAGCCGACAAAGTTTCTGTTTCTTTGCAAGTTGTCTTGCTTGTAGTATACACATCCGGAGCATCAACACCAAGGTTAGTGATTTCAACTATCTTAGACTTAGGAGCACAACCCTCAAGAGTTACAGTCCAAGTAAGACGGTTAACTTCCTTATTGCTCAACTTATTAACAGTAGTTGTCGGGTCTGTCTTGTCAACAAATTCAGCACCTGTTTCAGCAGTCCATTCACCAGTAGCAGCCTCAGGTTTGGTTGCCTTGAGTTCATAACTGCTTCTGCAATTATCGGTTGTAGCGTTAACACCAGCAGTGAAATCAAAGTCGATATTCTTAACAACTTTTCTAATCGGATCAGATTCACAATAATCGTATGTATTAACACCATCAGTTACTTTAACATTATGTTTAAGCGACCAATAGAATGTAGCCTCAGTGTTGTAAGCCATGCCTTGGAATACAGCAGTCTTACCAGAAGCGGTAGAAACGATTACCGCCGGGTCGGTACTAAATGTACCCTTAGAAACTGTAGACCAAACACCATCGTAATCACCATCTACCTCGTTACTTGTAGTAAGAGTTACTGTGCCATCGCAAGTTTGCTCGTCAACAGTTACTACAGCAGGAGTCTTTTCGTTGTAAAGTGTGATTTCGTCGTAATCGCTGCAAGTGCCATCGTTACGAGTCATTGTCCATCTAAGTGTAACACCACTTGCAGGAATATTCTTAACAGTTGCAGTCGGCGAAGTGCTTTCACTTGCAGCAATGTAAGCCTCTGCTGACGAACCGTCAGTAAGTGTCCATGTGCCAGTAGCCTCAGCCTCAGTGTTAGCCAACATCTTGAACTCAGTACCGCAAACGTGAATTGCATTTTCAGTAAATCTTGTGTCAGCATCAGCCGAAACAGTATTGTTGTTAACAGTTACTACTCTGCTATCATGACAGATACCACCGTCAGTGTAACCGTCTTCACCAGAAATACCTGCCACTTTTCTGTAAACCATCCATTGGAAGATGTATTCACCGTTCTTTGTCATGTTTTCAACAGTTGCAACGTTGTTGTCAGAATTGTTGATAACAACCTCAACTGGCGAAGTCTTAACTGTCCACTCACCAAATACCTCTGAACCAACTTCACCGTATGGAGAGAGCGGATCGGCTTTAAGAGTTGCTTTTCCGAAGTCAGACTTGCAAATCGGGTCAACAGGATAAACTGTAGGAGTTACTTGATAGTTAGTAACTGCAATTTCTACATTGTCAGAACAATTACCTTTGTAAACTGTCCAAATAAACTTCTCTGTTGCTTTGAGCGGCAAATTAGAAACTTTTGCGTGATAATTGTCGCTGTTTTCGATTACAAGTGAAGTATTTTCAGCAGGAGTCCACTCGCCTCTTGTAACGCCAGTGTTATCGAGAGCGTTGTTAGAAGCGATAAGTTCTACTGAACCATCGCAAGTATAGTTAAGACTTGAAATTCCTGTGCCCATATCAACAGTGTTGTTAACAACAGTTGTTGTAGCAGAAGAAGTACATTCTTCATGACCATCACGGTAAATTGTCCAAACAAACTTGGTTTCGTCGTTTTCAAGTTTTGTCAAAACGATGTTAGAAGCATCAATTACGTTATTTTCAGCGGTGAACGCTTTGTTAGCCGTCCACTTACCTTTTTCATCGCCTTTCAACGGAGTTGCTTTGAGTTCGAGTTTCTCGCCGCAAGTCTCACGTTTGCCGTCAATAATTGTAGCAACCGAAGGCTGGAGATTAGTAATTGTGTAGTCAACATAATTTTCATTACATTTAACAACACCGTTTTTGTTGATAACCGTCCATCTAACGATATTTTCGCCGGGTTGGAGGTTCAAAACTTTAGTATTAGCATTTGTGCCGTCATCTTCAAATGATACATTGTTTGAAGTTAGACAAGACCACTTGCCGTTATATTCAAATTGAGGTGTAGTTCCGATAACTTGAAGTTCTGTACCACAAACAGTGTTATCAGCAATAACTTCAGGACGGAATCTCTGATTAACGATAGTTCTTTCAACAGAATTGCTACAAGATTCATCGTCTTTTGCAGTTACAGTCCATTTAAGTCTTACTGACGAATCGTCAGCGATTCCAGTGTAAACAGCATTGTTAATATTTGCTGAACCGTCAAAATCACCAGAATCAGTTGTAACAACCTTAGACCAAACACCATTATTCTCACCCGGATCCTCGGCTTCAAGAGTTCTTGAACCATCGCAAGTGTAGTATACTTCAGGACCTGCGTTAACCTTAGGAGCAATGTTGTTAACCGTTACTTGGTCTTCAGCCTCACAGTCTTCATATTTCTCGTGCCATACGAATACCATAGACATCTTGTCGCCAAGGTTGAAGGTCATCTGATTATTTTTGGTATCAGAGGTTATCATACCCTCGTTTCCAGTTGGTAATGTTGTCCACCAACCTTCTAAAATAGGAGTATGAGCAGTGATTACGCCTTCAGGTCCGCAAACATTTTCTGTAGCATTCTTAACGCCTTTTGCCATATCAGCGATAACTCCGTTGAGAGAGTTCATCGTGATAAGTTGGTCTGCATAATCCTCACAACCTGGAACTTTTGTATTGTCAGCGGTGGTGTAACCGTCAGAATAAATGTGCCAACGGAAACGATATTCACTCTTCTGAGGATTAAGGTTATTAACTTTGGTTTCAAAGTTAGACCTTTCAACATAATTTGCATCAGCATTATTATCAAAGTCAGCATCGCTTTCGCATGTCCAGTAACCTTTGAGTTCAGGATTAGAGTAAACCGCTTTCAATGTAGCCGAAGTACCACAAGTATTTTTCTGTGCACTTTCGCTAATTGCAGCCTTAACAGGTTGATTTACAATCACAACCTTATCTGTAACCTCGTTAGGACATTGAGTTCCTTTAACATGCCATACAAATTCGGTTTCGCCGAAAGGCAATTTCTTAACCGTTACATTGTATGAAGAATTGCTGTTTTCACCATTCCATTCTACGTCATTAGAAGATGTCCACCAACCTTCGATAGCATCACCATAAAGCGACTTAACATCGTTAGCATTGAGTTCAACTTCAGAATTACATACAAGTTGTTTCTTGGTGCTAATCTTAGCAGTATAGTTGAGATTCTTAACAACAACACTCTCTGATTGTGTACGACAAAGAAGTTCGTCGTCTTTAGGATTGTTGTTATCTTTGAATCTTTCGATATACCATCTGAATGTTACATTAGAGTTAGCAGGCATATTTGTAACAGTAATGTTAGGTTCGTTAATATCACCAGTCTTAATTGTAACTGACGGTGAAATTTCCCAACGACCAACACCTACTGTTGTAGAGTTTGCAGAGATTGAGAAATCTTGATCGCAAACCTCAACTGAACCTTGATGCGAAGTTATCTTAGCCTCTTCAACGCTGTAATTATGAATAGTTACTTCCCATTCTTTTGTACAGCCTTTGTATGTAACGTGCCAATTAAGGATATTGTCATCAGAGTTGCTCAAACCGTAAACTGTTGCAGTCTGATTGGTACTTTCTGAACCGTTGAAATAAATACTGCTCTGATTCCATCTCCAATAATGTTCTGTAAGTTCAGGATCGTTGATGTTTTCACAAGGAATGGTTGCTGAAAGTGCTAAAGAGTTTTCACAAGCAGTTGGTCTTTCTGCGGCTGCTGGAACAACAAAGTCGTTGTTGTTGACAGTGATTGCAAAAGGCTCTTTTGCCATACAACCGTTAGCCTCGTTGATAACATTCCAGTAGAATGTAGCAGTTGCACCCGGAGTCATACCTTCAAACTTAACAGTTTGGAAGGTTTCTGGAGTTGCAGTACATTCTTGTTCACCGTTTTCAAAATGACCCGTTGCAGTTGTTGACCAAACGCCTTTCATGTTACCGTTCAAGGTATTGGTTGTTGTAAGGGTTACTTTGCCGTCGCAAACATTAGTTGCATTAGCGGTTGCGTGCGGAACGGTAAGGTCGTTGTAAATTGTTATATTATCGGAGTCTTCACATCTCTTCAATGAGATTTCGCCATTTTCGTTTCTTACATGATTATCAAGTGTCCAACGCAAGGTAACACCCTCGTTAGGAATACCAGTAATTGTTGCTGTCGGATTGTGAATATCATCCTCAGGAGAGAATTTAACAGGAGAATTTTCTGTTAAAATTTTCCAAGTACCAGTTGCACCTTGATAAGAGTTACCACGGAGTTGAACTTGATCGCCACATTCGCTACGAGCAGTATTAGAAGGCAATTCTACGTCAGCGTCAGCAACAAGCATAGCGTTGGTAATTGTGATTTCGTCGCTATTATGACAAATACCTTTGTCGTAACCCTTTTCAGGATCAAAGCCGTCAACCTCACGCCATACATTCCATACAAATGTGTAGTCGCCTGGCTCAACAAGACCCGATACAGTGGTATTGTTTTGAGTACCGTCATTAGCAATTACGATAGTAGCAGGATCGGAAATTCTGGTGCTTGGATAACCACCTTCTTTCAAAGTCCATTCTCCGAAAGTATTTGGTCCAAAAGCAGAAACTTCTTTTGCAAACAATTCAATATCATCGGCACTGCAAGCAAACTGACTTGTTTTTTCACGATTGATTTCGGGTTTAACTTCGTAGTTTGTAACAGTCATCGATACAGGGTCAGAAGTACACTGACCTTTCTTAACTCTCCAAGTAAAGATTACTGGAGCAGTTGTCTTGATACCTGATACTCTAACCTCATTTTGATTGGTTGCATCGTTAGCAAATACGATGTCGGTATTAGGAAGTGCTGTCCATTCGCCGGTTGTTGTGCCGGTGTTAACATCGTTGTTGTAGTCAGCATGCAAGAGGTAAGAACCATCGCAAGTATAAGCATCTTGAAGGTCTGCACCCGCTGTAACCTCATTATTAATGATTACAACTTGAGTTTGTTCAGAACAACTTTCTTTGTAACCTTCACGATAAATTGTCCAAATAAATGTATTATCGTCTTTGTCAAGATTTTCAACAGAAGTTCTAAGTTCGTTCTTGTCAGAGATTATAGCATGACCTGTTGTAGACCATTCGCCCTTAACACCTTCTGCATTTTCACCAGCAACAAGTTTATTGATGCCATTGTTGAAATCATCTTTCGAGCAAACCTGTGTATTATTTTCGGTTACGATAACAGGAACACCGGGCTTGAGGTTAGTGATTGTGAGTTCAACATAGTTGTCGGCACAAAGTGCGCTTGAAGCACCGTTTTCGTCTGTGTTAAGAACTGTCCAACGGATAATATTTTCTCCGATAGTCATACCTTCAACGGTTGTTGTTGAAGCAGTCTCGTCGTCAAAAGTAGCAGAGAAAGATGACCACTTACCTTCAAAACCTTTAGCAGGAATTGAACCCGAAACAGTAGCGTTGTCAGCACAAACATTAGTATTTTGAGTGTTGATAACAGGTTCAAATCTGTTGTTAGTAACGGTGAATGTTTGTTCAGCGTTACATGTTGTGAGGTTCTTATCTGAAACTACCCATTTAAGAACTGCTGAAGAAGTAGCAGGAACATTGTAAACAATAGGATTGTAAACTTCGCTGTTATCATCTTTGAACTCAACTGAACCGCTTACAATTTCCCACTTAGTATTATAACCGTCAGCCTTTGTTGCATTAAGACGGATACCGTCTTCAACATCGCCGTTTTCTTTCTGAGTCTTTGACAAACCACAGTAGAAGTGTTCAGCGTCAGAGCCAACAATCGGTTTACGGTTATAAAGAGTTACGCTGTTAGTAACATCGTTACAGCCGTTGTAGTTAACACTCCAAGTAAGAGTTGCAGGAGTTGCAGGTTCAATACCCGAAAGTTCTACAAGATTACCTGTTGAACCAACCATAGAAACAGTGTTAGGAGTAACAGTCCAGAAACCTTCAGCCCCCGGTTGCAACGGAGTAGCCTCTATCTTAGCAGTGTTTCCGCAAATATTATGTTTGTAACCAACAATTTCGTTTTCATCGTTCATAACAGGCTCTGCATTGATGTCTGCTTGAACTTCAAAACCGTTAGAAGAAATTGTTACTTCATCATGAGAAGGACATTTGCCGCCTTCGTTTTCAACAACCCAACTAAATGTATACAAACCGTTGTTAGAAAGGCCGGTTATAACTGCGTTAGGATTGTCTTTCTGGTCGTCAGCAATTACAGCACCCGGAGCGTCAACAATTTCCCAATGACCCTTGCCACTCTGAGGATTAACCGCTTGCATTTGATAAGAATCACCACAAGTAATACCATCTTTACCAGCATTAGCAGCAACCTGATTGTTAGTTATTGTAACAGTAGCCGATTTGGTCTTGTAAGGCTCAGGACAAGCATCATTAGATACAACCCATCTGAAAATAGCCGTTGCCTTAATATCTGTTACAGTCATTGTGTAAGAAGTATTGTCAATTTCGGTTGAAAGTTTTCCATTAACAGGAGTTACAGCCTCCCAATGACCTTCAACGCCGTAATCGGTGAACGCATCGTTAGCAGCAATATTGTAAACAGTCTCACAACCTTCTATCATAGCATCTTTTTCGTTCTCCTTAGGAACAGGAGTAACGATATACGCATCGTAGTATTTGTTGTTGACAGTAATAGTTTTAGAGTCTGTACAAGCAGGTTTGCCGCCGTTAGGATTAGTAATTGTCCATGTGAAAGAAGTTGTCTGATTCTTAGGCAAGTTGCTTACACGTACAGTTGCAACGGTGGAACAAACATCGTAACCGTTACCTTCATTTGAAGACCATTCTACACCGTAACCTGTCCAATAACCAGTACCGTTAGTAACTTCTTTTGCTTTGAGTTGGAAGTTATCCTCACAAACAACCTGATTATCTTCTGTAAGAATAATAGCCTCGTCGATAGAGTTGTTGGTAATAGTTACAGAGCGTTGATATGAACAATCACCTTTCACAACTGTCCAAGTAAGTTCGTTTTCACCATTCTTCAAACCACTTACAGTTGCTTTAGGATCGTGAATGTCAGAATAAGTGAATGAAGACGGACTCCAAGTACCTTGACAGCCTTGAGGAGCAGCGTCAGCACCTAATGTATAAGTATCTGAACAGTTGGTCTCGTCGTCAGCACCAGCAGAGAATGTGAAGGCTTCGTTATGAACTTCAACGTCGATATAGTCATCGCAGTTATCAACAGTGCTGTTTTTCAAAGTCCAACGCAAGGTTGCTGTTTTGCCAGCAGGAATACCTTCAAACTTAACTGAAGTATTGCCATTCATATCAGCAACTTCAACAACATTTGCTAATTCGTTGCCATTGATGTCATAGAATTTGCCAGTTCCATTAACAATAGACCACTGACCAGTTAAATTATCTTTTGTTAAATCGTTGTTTTGAGTAAGAGTTACTTTTCCATCGCAAACAGGTGAAGAAGCAACTGCTTGAGCATATTCTTTTGTATCGAAAATTTCAAAATAACTTGAAGCCGAACAATCATCTTTTGTGATAGTCCAAGTAAGTGTTACGCCTTCAGCAGGAATACCTGAAACTTTTGCATTGTACAATGTAGAATTAGAGAAAATATCTTTGCCGTTAGAAGCAGTCCATTTTCCAGTCTCGTCTGTACCGGGTTTTGTTGCATTGAGTGTATATTCAGCACCGCAATTTGCAACCTTGCCCTTATCATTAACATTATCAGCCTTAACCATAAGATTGATATTATTAACGATAACGTTTTCAACATTGTTTTCGCAATGTTTAACACGATTATTATCTTCTCTCCATGCTGTCCATGTGAAATAGTATGCTCCGATAGCATTGAGGTTAGAAACTTCAGTTACGGCAGTTGTACCATCGTTAGCAAAAACAACTTCGCCTGAATGTGCTTGAGGTGTTTTTGAAACTGTCCACTGACCTTTTGCTCCGCTGTACGAAGAAATGTCAGCAGCACGCAAGGTCTTTGTACCATCGCAAGCAGTCTGATTTATATACTTTTCGTCAACAGAAACAGGCAAATAGTAGTTCAAAATGGTAACTTCTTTTGTATCAGAACATTTATTACCTTTGGTAACATTCCAAACGAGTTTTGCACCCGAAGCAGGAATATTGTAAACATTTACTTGATTTTCGTTGTCAGAACCCTTAGTATCGCCAGTCTCGCTGCCGAGAGTTGCAACGCCGTCGGTTGTCCACCAACCTTTTGAAGTACCGCCGTAAGTTGCAGTTACATCTTTTGCAACAAGACCTTCAAGTGTGCCGTCGCAAGATTCTAATTTAGCATTTTCGCCAAGTTCTGCCTTAACATAATTATTAACAATTGTTACAGGAACATCTGTATAACAACTACCGGCTTGAATGCGCCACGTAAGTTTGTTTTCGTCAAGAGAGAATCCCTTGAATGTTGTATATGAATCTTGTTTCTCAACAACTGTCAAGCCGTTTGGACGCCATTCAGCAGTCTCGTTGTTGCCTTTGTCTGCAGCAGGAACGTCTACTCTCAACTCATCTTCAGGAGAAAGACATTCTTCAAGATTAACAGCCAAACGCTCTTCAACAGCATTGTTATAAATTGTAGCACGAACAACATTTTCGTCGCAATCTTTACCGTCATTGCTTCTTAAAGTCCAAACAATTTCGTTTGCACCTTTGTGAAGGTTGCTTACAACAGTTTGATTTGCATTTGCTTCAGTTGAAAATACAACATCGTCAAATACACAACTCCATGAACCTGTAAAGCCACTCGGAATAGTAGGAGCACTTAATGTACGAGTATTAGAACATTCTTCTTGAGCCTTGTTTGTTTCAGTAATTGTTAAGCCTTCAACTTTATTGTTCTTAACAGTTACCACTTGCTCGTCCTTACAATTGTTATCGTTTTCAAGAGCGAGAACCCATTTGAAAGTAGCCGTTGAATTAGAAGGCAAAGTAACTTTTGCTGCAATAGCCCTCAAAGTAGTTTCGTCGGTGTCAGCAAACTCACCGTTAGAAGAGGTCTTTACCCAATAGCCTTTCTGACCCGATTCTTCTTTCTGACCAGAAAGTGTTGCTGAACCGTCGCATGTCCAATATTCGGTTGTACCGATTGTAGCAGAAGGCTGACGGTTTGTCAAAACAACCTTTGAAGTTGCAGGACATTTACCGCGAGTTTCAGTGAAAGTAATTTCAGCAGTTGAAACTATACCTTTGAGCGAAAGATTAAGACCTTCAGCAGTATATGTTACGTAATCAGGTGAAACGCTCCACTCAAAATTATCTGAGTTTTGAGCATTGCCTGAAGCAGTAATTGTAATGTCAGAACCACAAATATCACGTTTGCCAGTATATTCGCCGTTTTCGTCAACAGCCAAAACGTCTGCCAAAACTTCAAATCTTTCTGAAGTAATTGTAACAGGATTTGTTGACTCACATTTGTCGTTTTCACCGTCGCCATATTTGTTAATAACAGTCCAATTGAAAATGTACTGACCGCTCGTTAAACCACTTACTAATGTGTGATTATTCTTATCGTTTTTAATTGTAACATCATTTAAGTTAAGACCAGCACTTGTCATATCAAGAGACCACTTACCCGAAATGCCTTCTTCTTGAGGAAGAGTGTTAGCATCAAGAGTGTATTCTTTTGTACAAGTGTAATCATTATCGCCCGGTTTTGATGTAACCATCTTATTAGTTACATTGATACTTGTTGTCTTAACGCCGCAAGAGTTAGTTTCTTTGCCATCAGTAAGATTCCAATTGAATGTTGTAGTACCGTATGGCAATTCTACTATCATAACCGCATTTGTAGAAGTTGCTGGCAATGTA
The DNA here is from genome assembly GCA_905233995.1 of uncultured Bacteroidales bacterium. GTDB lineage: Bacteria > Bacteroidota > Bacteroidia > Bacteroidales > UBA3824 > UBA3824. The sequence goes on from CAJOGF010000002.1 coordinate 63,235, forward strand.
ATATTATTGTCGTTAACTGACCAATAACCAGTTACTTTGTCGCCGTAAACGTTAGCAGGATCTTCGGCTTCGAGTTTAAATGTTGAAGTACAAACAGTCTGATTGTTATCAGTTAAGATTTTTGGATCGTATGCACTGTTCATAATCTCAACAAAATCCTGACGTTGACAAGAGCCTTTAGAAACTACCCATGTGAATTTGGTTTTTGTATTAGGAGTTAAGTTTCTTGCTTCTACTGAAGTTGCAGTGCTAATTTCTTCGTATGTTTTTTCTTCGTTGTTTACATACCATTTAACACCACTTACATTCTCCCAATGAGCATTGTTGTCGTTAGCAACAGCCTGAGCAGAAAGGCTATATTTGTTTTCACAAAGTGAATAACCTTCAGCAGGTTTGTTGTTGATAACAGCATCGTCAGGAGTATTGTTAATAATAGTAACATCGTCTGTTGCGGTGCAACCATATTCGTTAGTTACTGTCCAAATAAACTTGTTAGGTTCTTTGTTAGAAAGACCTTTTACCAAAACAGTAGCAGCAGAGTTGGATTTTTCACCCTGATAAACTACTGTAGTTGTTGAAGTCCAATAACCAGTTTGGTTATCTTTCAACTCACCGGCTTTCAAAGTATATTCGTCAGCATGTTCGAGGTCGTTACAAACGGTTTCTCCGTCAGCACCGGCTGAAACACTGAAACCATAGTTGTAAATGACAACAGTTGAAGACGAAGCACATTCTGTTACGCCAGATACTCCAGCAACTTCTCTTACATGATTTGTAACTGTCCATTTAACTTTTGCACTCATGCCGTTAGAAAGACCGTCGTAAGTAGCATTTGCGTTAGTAACCTCGCCGCTGAAATTGCCAGTGTAAGAGTCGTCGTCTTTTTCCCAAATACCTGTTAAACCGCCGTTTTCAGCAGTGTAATCAAGATTGTTTGAAGATGTAAGTTCAACTTCTTCGTTGCAATAAGGTTGCTGAGAAGAAACAACTGCAACGGCAGGAACTTGAATATTCTTTAAGTTGTAAACGTCAACTAATTCGCAGCCCGCTGCATTAGTTAATATCCAATGAAGTTCAACACCCGAAGTAGGAATGTTTTGAATGTGTGCATTGAAAGCAGTTACATCTGCAACATAATCTGTAGCCTCTGTTTTGTCATCAGAGAGATACCATTTGCCAGTTACACCTGCAACATAAGATGCTGCAATGTTGGTTTCTTCGCCGCAGACATTGATTGTTTCGTTTTTAGCAACTTGATTAATTTTCTTAACTGTCAAAGTAACAGTCTTTGTATGAGGACAAGTACCTTTGTCGTCAAAAGCGGCTGTCCATCTGAAGACGTATTTGCCCTCGTAAGTAAGACCAGAAACTGTTGTATTGTTTGCAGTTGAATTGAAGTTAGCACCAACAACTTCGTCAGAAGAATTGATATGCTCTTTTACAAAGTCGATAACTTCCCATTTACCAACTGCTGCACCACCGTTGTAACCACTGATAGAGGTTGCAGTAAGTTCGTATTGAGGACCGCAGATTTCTTTGCTTTCGTCCTCGTCCTGAGGCATAGCGCAGTTTCTAACGCTAAGTGTCTGCTCTTTGGCAGGACAATCACCCTTAGAAACACTCCAAACAAATCTTGCACCCGTTTTAGGAATGTTGATTGCAGTTACTTCAAAAGCATTGTCCGCAGCCTCAAGGTTATCAACTGTATTACCATTGTAAACAAACTGAACACCTTCGGTTGTTGTTGACCATACTCCAAATGAATTTTCATAGTCGTTAGTATTGTCGAAAGCGGTAAGTTTCAAAGTACCGTCGCAAGTTGCATCTGGTTGATTTTCTGAAATCATCGCTTCAACATAGTTGTTTGTAATTGTGATTTGAGCCGGCTTAGCGCACTTGTTGTCAAGTGTCCAAGTAAACTTGTTAGCATCATCGTATGCAAGTCCATATGCTGTAACGCTGAACTCTTTAGAAGAGTTTTCGCCAGTTTCTTTATCACCAAATTTAACATTATTATTTTCGATTGTCCAAGTACCAGTTACGCCGTGTTCAGGCTCAACAGCAACAAGTTTTATTGAACCATCGCAACTTACAAGGTTTGAATTGTCAATTTGAGCGTCAGCAATTTTAAGACTCTTAATGATAAGAGGTTCTGAAACTGCAACGCAAGACGGCATTGTCGTTGTCGCCATATTGAAGATTTTTAGCCGAAACAGTTTGTTCGGAAGAAGTCTTTTGATTATCATCACCAAAAGTAACACTTGTTGCAGTAGAACGCCATGTACCAACAAAGATTGTTGGGTTAGGATTGTTACCGCTAAGCAATGCTTGGTCTTCGCAAATACCAGTCTCGTCAGCAGTTGTTTTGGCAATAGCCTCTGCATAACGGTTGAGAATGGTAACATGAGCATCAGCATGACAACCCGGCATAGCGTCAGAAGTAATTCTCCAAGTAAGTCTTGCATCTTTGTTAGGCTCAAGCCCCTTGATTGTAGCAGTTGCGTCATTATCAGCAGAAGAAACAAATACTAACTGCTCGTTGCCACTATCATTAATCCACTCACCCGTTGCACCGTTAAGAGTAGATGATGTAATTGTAACTTCTTGATCTTTAGAAGCACAAACTTCTTTTTCAGTATCGCTAACTTGAGGAGCAACGTTCTTAACGTCAACCGAAGCAGTTGCAGTACAACTATTTCTTTCAACCGTCCAAGTCAAAGATGCCATTGTATTAGAACCCTCGAACGCAAAACCTGAATTACCTTTGGTTTTGTCAGCAACTTTAATAATACTTTCATCGTATGTCCAAAGACCTATTGCACCGTCAGCCTCCAAAGAACCAGTTGAACCACAAACATTACGTTTACCAACTTTGCCGTCCTTACCAGTCGGGTCTGCAAAAGTTGTAAAGGTATTGTTGATGAAACTTACATCTTTAGAAGTTTGACATGTAGGATTTTCTGTATTAGTAAGAGTCCAAGTGAAAGTATATCTATCATCTTGAACTCGTTTAATGCCACTAACAACAAGTTCTTTGTTGGTTGCATCAGTAATATCACCAATTGCCAAACCAGCGATTTCGCCACCTTGTGGAACATCTTTCAACGCCCACTGACCAGTCCAACCTGTCTGAATGTCAGAAGCGGTAAGAATGGTTTCGTCCTTACAAATGATATTGTTGGAAGTTTTGGAATCCTTAACAGTAATAGTAGGCTCTGAAGTAAGCATTTGATTCTTAATGCTTACGTACGCTGTTTTATGATTTGTAGCATTTCCGTTATCATCGGTTTCTCCGCAATGTGAATTTTCGTCAGATGATGTTACAACCCATTTAAACTTATAGTTTCCGTTAGTAAGATTTCCAACCGTAGTACGGAAATTATTTGCGTTAGCAAAAGTAGGCTCTTCTGCATCAGCAGGTTTGCTTTCTACCGACCATTTACCAGTTGCACCATTGTATTGAGCAGGATCCACTGCTGAAAGTTCAAATTCATCATCACAGATAACTTGACCATTAGGTGTATTGATTTTAGCCTCAAAATAATCTACGTTGAAAGTTTTTGATACTGAAATAGGACAAGTTGTCTTGCTTGGATGACCTTCGTTGTTTGCAGTAACAGTCCAAGTTACGGTATGCTCTCCATAAGTCATACCGCTAATTGTATTAGTTTTAGCAGTAGAATTACTCATAGAAACACCAGAAGTTTGGTCAATTGTCCATTCACCTTTTGCAGTAGACGGAGTATAGTTGTCAGCCATAAACGTATAGGCTGTCTCACAAATACTACCAATTGTACCCTCCTCAATAATAGGAGCAGTAATCATAACACTCTTAGGCATGTTGTTGACAATCTCAATTTGAGCATCATCAACACAACCACCCGGAGAAGTTACAGTCCAAGTAAATACAGTAGATTTTGTATTGTCAAGGTTAGTAACTTTAGCATTTTTGTTGGTCATATCTTCTGCCGAAATAACAGCCGAAGCAGTATTAGGATAAGACCAAACACCAGTATATTCAACACCTTTAACAGCAGACGGTAAGTCAGCGGTCATGATGTAAGAATCAGAACAGTCGGTAACAACTTTATCAGCACCAGCATTTGCCTCGAAACCTTCGTTGTCGATTTCAAGGTAATCTTCGTCCATACACTCTTTGTAACCACTTGCAGTAGTAGCATCTGTTACAGACATAATCTTATTGTAAAGAGTATATGTTATCTTAGCAGTTTTTTGCATTCCAACACCAAAAAGTTCTGTGTTTGGACCTGTTGAAGCTGAAAGTGTTCCGTCAACAATTGACCAATTTGCATACGAAGTTTCATTATCACCTGTTCCAGCAAGACGAATTTTTTGTGTTTCTGAACACAATGTAACATCGTCAGTTTTGATGATAGAAGCCTTAATCTTATGATTGGTGATATACAAATCATCAGTCATTTCACAAGCCGAACCATTAAACTTCTTACCACTCTGAACGTGCCATACAAGATGAGTTTCAGAAAGTGTTAAACCGCTAACTTTAGCATTAGCATTGTCGGTTGTGGTTAAGTCTTCTGCACCGAAATTGCCCGAACCTGAAACTGTCCACCAAGCCTTTTCGTATTCAGTAGAAGTATAAGGATTAAGATTATAATAATCGTAACAATCAGCAATTGTTTTAACTGGAATTTCAGCATCAAAACCTTTATCTGCGTTAACCTTAGTGTTGAGGACTTTAACACGGATTTGTGCTGAACTTTCACATTTGGTATTAACAGTTGTGCTACCTGTTATAGTATTATTATCACCCTTTACAACATTCCAAGAGAAAATGTAAGTACCAGAAGCAGTAAGATTAGAGAATGTAATCTCGTTTGCAGCACCATTTGCAAGAACCGAAGAAATATTTTTAACGTCAATTCCAGCAGGTGCTTTTACTATTTTCCAAGTACCTATTGCATTATTGTTTTGGGTAATGTCGTTTGCACGGATAGTAATTTGATCGCCGCAAAGCGGATATTCATAGTCAGGAGTGAAAATTGCTTTGTTTTCGTCTGACTGTGTTGATTGTCCGTCAACAACAACAATTTGAGCATCAACTTGATTGTTGTAAAGTTTTATAGTTTGCTTGTTGGTACATTTCAAATCGCCTTCGCCCTTAGAAACATTCCAAATATACTCTGTACCGTCCTTAGAAGGCTTAACGGTAATAGCAGGACTTGTTAAGTCTTCTGACAAAATAGTAGTATTTGTTGACCAATTGTGTTTAACATTATCGCCCCAAGATTCTTTCGGGTCAGGAACAGAAATTACATGTTCACCACAAACGTATTGTTCGTAATCCTTGCCTACTCCAACATAGTTGTAAGTCAAAACAATAGGGTCAGATGTCTTAGGACATTTTGACGAAATTGCAACATTCCAATATACATTGTTTTCACCTTGGTTGAAACCTTTGGCGTAAACAACTGGTTCAGAATTATTTTCTTCACCCTCACAAGCCTCGTCAAGATAGAATTTAACACCCTTAGTGTCAGAAGTCCAATAACCATAAACACCGTTAGAACCTGTAACAGGAGTAGCGTTCAACTTAACAATTTCATCGCAAAGAACGCCTGAAGTTGTGGTTGGAAGCGGAGTTCCCGGATCAACGTTGTCAATAGTTACGGTTTTAGATACTTTACACTCTTGACCTTTTTCATCGGTTGGAGTAATAGTCCAAGTAAGAACATTTTCACGCGGTTCAAGACCTTTAACTATTGCTGCAAAATTAGACGGATTTTCTGTTACGCCGTCAGCATCATAGAATTTAACATTTGTACTTGTAGAAGACCATTTACCAGTATAACCATTAGGCAAAACGGCTCCAAGTTGTGCTGTTTTATCACAAACTTCTTGGTCAACACCCGCATTAATAGCACTGTAACCATAATTGTAAACCATTACAGTGGTTGAATTTTGACAAGCGTCTGCTTTGTTTTTGTCGCTAATAACAACCCATTTCAATTCTACCTGCGAATTGTCGCCCATACCGCTGAATGTAGTAGCAGCATTGGTTTCATCTGCAAGGAGAATACCTGAAGCAGGTTTTTCCCAATGACCTTGTGCCGGTTCGGTAGGTGTAGAAGCAGACAACTGACCTTCACCATTACAAGTTACAACTTGAGGAACTGCTTGAGCCTTAACGCTGTTATCGTTGATAATAACATCATCTTCGGCAGTACAGCCGTTTTTGTGAACTCTCCAAGTAAGATTCAAAGTCTTGTCGATACCAGAAACAGTTGCATTGTATTGAGAACTATTTGCGGAGAACTGAACATTACCTTCAGCACCTCTAATAATCCAAACTGCATAATCATTTTCACCAAGTTCACCCGGATAATCAGCACTAAGAGTGGTCTCGGTTGAACAGATGTCCATAATGTTAGCCTCACCCTCTGCGTTAAGAGTATAAGCGTCAACTGTGAAAGTATTGTTGTTAACAACAAAATCTTTGTAAGAAGGCTCACATTCATGACCTGCTTGACCGTTGGTAACTGTCCAACGGAAAATATATACGCCCGGTTCATTTAAACCAGAAGTAAGTTCAACTTCGTTTTCGTTGTTGTCGGCTTTAGCGGTCTTTGTGTCAAGAACAGCATTCAAGTCTGCCATATTAGCATTGTTGTTAGGAGTTTGAATACAAGACCACTTACCAGTAGCATAAGGATATTGTTTCAACGACTGACCCTTCAAAGTAACTCTTACGTTACCAGAAGCAGGGTTGCAGATTGAAACTTTGTCATCTCCTTGAAGCGAAGCAATAAGTTTGTTGTTGTAAACGGTCATATAGTCGGTGCTTTCGCAACCAACAAATTGTTTTTCACCGTTTTTATCAACGATTTCGCGGTTACTCTTAACCTGCCATGTAAAACGAACACCGCTTGCCAAAACAGGTATTTCAGTAACCTTAATGTCTTTTGTATATGCTTGATTTATATTATCACCAGCAGCAATTGTAACATCGTTGTATACAACTGCGCTGCTTGCTGTCCAATAACCATCGTAATCAACAGTATTTGGCAAATCAGGTGTCGGAAGGTCGTATGTACCATCACAAGTGTAATCCTCTTCCTTAGAAAGTTCGGTTGAAGCACCATTGTAGTTAACATAAACAACATCTTCGCTGGTACAAGTTACATTATCACCTTTGTGATCCTCTGTTGTACGAGTAATTGTCCAAGAATAACGATTTTCACCATCACTCAAAGCGGTAACGGTGGTTTGGTGTTCGTTTTTAGAACCAAATGCACCAGAACCAAATCCTGAAACAACATCCCATGTTCCACTTTCACCAATGTTAGTGTTAGCGGCTTGTGCTGTCA
>CAJOGF010000003.1:0-34331 GCA_905233995.1 uncultured Bacteroidales bacterium
GTAAACATCTTTTGGGATTTTCTCCCCGTTAATAATTTTGGTTTGTAATATATCATAAACTTCGTCAAGGGATTTGTTCGGACAATTTTTTTGTCCCCACCTTATTACTGCCCAAGCCCTTCTGCTCGCTTCGGAATTGTCTCCATAGTACTGCCATTTAGGAGTTTTGCCATCAGTAGGATTGTCATTAAAATACTCTCTCCTAAACGCAGGAACATTCATCTCGTTGTAATCTCGTACAAGGCGTAGCCCGTCTAAATCTGTTCTTAGGTCAGAATGCCCTACTTCATGCATAATTGATTCTGCAATTTCATCTATGCAGCCTCCCTTCGTGCCTATATATGCAATGCCATCACTATAGTAACTTTCATCGGTGGCGCGATCTGACATAAATCGAATCGTTGTTTCGCTTATCGCTCGTTTTTTGTCCGCAATTATGGTCGAAATCTGTGCATCGGAATAGCCTGCATTTCTAAGCCTACGATAATAATCATTCGTGGACAGTTCAAATATAAGTGCCGACTTGATTCTGTCGGTATCGACTCTTTTTTCGTTTATAATGCCTTTGATTTTGGCAAACAAGCCGCCGTTGTTATTACTTTGCTCTGACGACATATATGCTTGATGACTGACATTGTTTGACAAAAAATTGTCCTGCTTGGTCAAAGCGTTGACACCATTTGCATTGTCAGTGTGCAAATAATTCGCTATCTTGCCAATGTTTCTTTTTGCGCCGTTTGCTGACGGTGCAATTGTCATGCCTAAGTTCATCATGTCGCCTAATCCTGACAATACCATATCACCATACCTGCCATCATCAAATGCTTGCTTAGTTTTCTCAACTCCATCTTCGCTCGCAAGGTTGTATGCGCCATACCCTGCAAAGCCAAGTTGCACTGGTTTTAAAGCGTAAAAAGGCATTGCAGCGTTAGTCGTGGCAAATTCCAATTCGCTGCCCACAGTAGAGGGTACGTAAGCATTGTAGCCAAGCATTGATTGTGTCGGGGAGCCGTTTAACAGCCCCTGTGCCATCATCGGTGTATCCAAAGAGGTCATTAAAGCGTCCACTCCACCACTTATCGCCCTTTTCGTCTTTCGGTATGCTTTTTCGTACCACGGCATTTTATCGGATGTTACCGTTATTTCTGGCAGCATGCCGCCGTCATATATTATCTCATCGGGATTGTATGATATTTCCGTCTGATTCTGCGGTGGATTGACTTGCGTCTGTTTAATTTGTCCGCCTTTTGCAAAACATTTTGATTTGAATCTTTCTTTTGTCTCGTCGGGCAATTCATCGAAAGCGTCCTTGTCTTTAACATATATGTCGTATTGAACCTCGTATGGCAACTTTTCAAAAATACTGGTTATATCCTTTGGCGATAGCAACATCATAAGACTTCGCCAATCTTTATGTTTGGGTGTAAAGATTAATCGTGGATTGCATTTGATGTCTTCCGATGCCATATTTATCATCGTGTCCCAGTCCATTGACGGCACTATTGTACCACGATTAAATGGATCATTATTCATGATTACCTCCGTTTTTAATTGTTAATACTATGTTATTTATGCTATTCTGACATTCTACTTCTCCCTTCGTGGAATTAGGCTTTTTGCCTGTCAGAACCACGACTATTAAGTTTAAATTTTTCAAGTTTTTTTTCTGCAAAAATAATTTGTCTTTTCTCATTTGTCAATAGTATATAAGAGTGATTGTTATATGTTTTTTGATTTTTTTTGCAAGTTTATTAAATTTTTTTCCATTTATGTAATAGTATAAGTTTTGTTCTAATATTCTAAAATTACTAAAATATTGAAAATCAAATAAATGAAAAAATACTAAATGAAAAAATACATAAAAATTTTTAGTTTATAAACAAAATTTTTTTTACAATTGTGTGTTTTGAATCTAATCCTATTATGAAAATAAGATAAACGCCTGTGGCAACCCGATTTGAATTTAGATTTTTACCGTCCCAAGATACTTTTCCGCCTTCAGAAACGGTTTTGAAAACTAATCTTCCTGCAATATCGGTGATTCTAACGTCAGAATTATTTTCTAATCCTGAAAGAAAAATTTCGCCTTGATAATCTTTTCTGACTGGATTCGGATAAATTATTACATCATCTAAATCCTGCTGACTATCTTGTGTATCAGTCATATAAGATGCAAGTCCGCATGATGTCGAAAAAAATACTTCGCCCGTTTTTCCGCAATATTCCATAAAATAAATAGTATCAGAGGGTAAGCCAGAATTATCTTTGGTGAAACGATAAACTTGTTCTTGTGCATCAGAGGAGACCACAAAAACGCCTGCGTCAAAAGTGGAAATCCATTTCCTTGATTTTCCGTCGCATTTTATGGCTGTAATATGTTTTGTACTAAGTAGATATTGCGAATAGTTGCCTAAATCTTCCGATACTTCCGTCGTTATCGGTTTTACAAACGAAAAACTCTCTTGAAACACATTTTCAGCCTTCTGAATTGTACAAATTCCTTTGTCGGTTGCAACCCAAACTTTACCCTCTGTGTCAACACAAATATCTGTAACGTTGTTGCCAATTTTCTGATTAGAAGCGGTTTGGGGATAAAACACTTTTAAGTCATCGTCAGAAAAATCTATTGGTGTGCCGTTGAAACGAATCGCTAAAATACCGTAATCTTTCAAAATAATCCAAAAAATATCGTCAGAGATTTTTATAATTTTCGTGGCTTTGTATTTGATTTCTGAAAACAATTTAGAATCGTGCCATACGCCCAAATGGTCAAAAATCAAAAGATTATTTTCTGTTAACACAAATAAATCTCCATCTTTGTTACAATCCATCGATAGTATTTTATTGTGTAATTCGTATTGCGATTTCAAAATGTAATTGCGATATTCGTAAAGCGTTCCGTTTTCGGAGCCGAGAAAAACATGTGAAGAATTGTAAGGATTATAAAATGCACACGTAAAATTTTGATTGTCAGGATTTTCTATGTTTTTGACATTATTTTTTAGAATTTCTGACCAAAAATGCTTTCCCAATGAGATTCCGCCTGAAAGATTTGATGAGGATAAAAAAGATATATTATCTTCTGCTATTGTGTTGACTATTAAATTGTTATAATCCTCTGCTGAAATCTCTAATTTTTCAAAATTATAATTATCAATTTTTTTCCATTTTGAAAAATCTTCTAAAACGCTGCTATTTAAGTCTAAACAATATACTCCAAAAGTAGTTTGAGCGTAAATTTTATTGTTATTAACCTCCGACTTTAAAACCTCAAACGGAAAACTACAAACATTTTTTATTTCTTTTTTGTCAACATCAACAATCGAAAGTCCTGAATTATAAGAACAAAATATTAAAGTATTAGTACAATTAATATGATTTATTTTACTGTTATTTTGAGAAATATTTATTAATGTAAAAACATTTTTGTTGGCACAAATATCAATATTTCCACTATTGTAACCTATGCAAAAATATTTTCCGATTTTTTCTGCTGCCCCGCAAGATATATCCGAAGCACTAAGTGGTGAATTTTTTTTTAGGTATTCAATTTCTCCGTCTTCGCCAAGAAGAAATGCGCCATGATTACAAATACATAATTTTTTGTCAGCAAAACTATAAACTTCCTTCACTTTCGACAAAGAAGGTATTGCAGTAAATTGTGCTTTACAATTTACTGCTGTTAAAATTAATAGTAATGTTACAAAAAATCTCATTTTATCACTCTTGACGGGTTTTCTGCAATAAATGCTGCCCAAGAATTTCCGCTTTTTAGTTTAGTTAAAGGGTTTTTGCATTGATAGTGATGACAAACAGCGGCTGCGAGGGCATCTGTTGCATCGAATTTGTCTGGGACTTCTTGTAAGTTTAACATTCCGATTAACATTCTTGCAACTTGGTCTTTTGACGCATTGCCATAGCCTGTAACAGCGAGTTTTATTTTTCTTGGTTCGTATTCAAAGACTTTTACATTGTTGTTGACGGCAGCCGCGATTGCAACTCCTTGAGCGCGACCGAGTTTTAACATCGATTGGGCGTTTTTTTCGTAGAATTGTGCTTCGATTGCTAATTCGTCTGGTTTGAAACTTTTGCATAGTCCTGACACTCTATCGAATATCATTTTCAACTTTAAGTATTTATCTTCAACATTGTGAATATCAAGCACACCAACAGCAAGACATTTTATTTTATTGTCGGCAGAATTTATAACGCCATAGCCCATAACGTTTGTACCCGGGTCAATTCCAAGTATAACCATTTTTTTTACCAAACTCTAATTCTAAGTTTTTCAATAAATGATTTTAAAACTTCAGAATTTTTAATTTCGTCAAAAATTTTGAATGCTTTGTCGTAATACGAATTTATTAAGTCTTGACAATAAGTGTCAACTTTGTACAACGAAAAATATTCTTTTGCCTTTTGAAATTTTTGATTGAAATTCAGCGTTTTGTCGTTATAGAAATTAATCCATTCTTGTTTTTTGTCGTTTTCCAAAACCTCTATCATTCGAGTGTAGAAAACTGTTTTTTTGCCTTCGTTGACATCTCCTCCGATTGGTTTGCCGAGAATTTCTGGCGTTGAATAATTGTCGAGATAATCGTCTTGCAACTGAAAAGCAATCCCCATTTCGATTCCTAAATCGTAAAGTTTTTGTGCTGAAACCTTGTCAGCACCGCCGATTAACGCTCCTATTTTAAGACATGCGGCAGGAAGGACTGCTGTTTTAAGGCGTATCATTTCGATATAATCTTTCAAGAAGACATCGTTGTTTGTTTCAAAATCCATATCATATTGTTGACCTTCGCAAACCTCCAAAGCTGTTTCGAAAAAAATATCAAGAACTTCGTTTTTAACATTTTCTGGACATTCTGACACCAATTTTGAGGCAATATAACTCATTCCGTCGCCCGAAAGAATGGCGATATTGTTTCCCCATTTTGCATTTACGGTAGGTTGTTTTCTGCGAAGATTGCTGTTGTCCATAATGTCATCGTGAAGAAGGGTGAAATTATGAAAAACTTCTAATCCTAAGGCTGGTTTCAACGCTTTTGAAATGTCTTCGGAAAAAATGTTGCACGCCATAAGCGTTAAAACAGGCCTCATTCTTTTACCTCCAAGAGATAAAATATATTTTACTGGTTGATAGAAATTTTCTGGTTGTTGCGGAAAATTGAGGTTTTTGATACCGTTTTCGGTTATTTTTAAAAGTTCTTCAAATGTTTTCATATTAAAAATATTTTTTATTTGCAAAGATATAAACAAAAAAAGAAATTGTCAAAAAATGACAATTTCTTTTTTTAAAATACAATTAACAAAATAGATTTCAGGTTGTTATTCTATAGTAATCATTAAACACAAAAACAAAAACACAAAAGTTTTTTAAAACTTATGTAAAAAAGTAAAAACGAAAAACATCATGCAAAAAAACAATTTGATTCCTAATTGTTATTTGTTTACAAAGATAAGGGTTTTGTTGTATGCATTATTCTATTCATTTTGTTCATTTTGACAATTTTTTATTGTAAATATAAAAAAAATCCTCCTTTTTTTTATCCTATTTGACAGCCGTTTTCTAATTCAGAATCAGGATTTAAGAAATGTAGACTGCCATCGCTGCCTTCAGCGCAGAGAATCATACCTTTTGATTCGATACCTTTTATCTTTCTTGGTTCAAGATTTACAATCATAAGAATTTTTCTTCCTACAATGTCTTTCGGGTCGTAATGCTCTGCAATGCCTGAAACTAAAGTGCGTTTGTCGATTCCTGTATCAACAGTGAGTTTTAGAAGTTTGTTAGTTTTCGCAACTTTTTCGGCTTCAAGAATTGTTGCGGTGCGAATGTCGCATTTTTGAAAATCGTCAAAACTGATAAGCGTTTTTTGTGCTTTCGGTTGAAATTCTTTTTTCTGATTTTCAACTTTTGTGCGATTTAGTTTATCAATTTGTGCTTGTACTATTTCGTCGGTTATTGGTTCAAACAAAAGCGAAGATTTGTTGAGTTTGTGTTGCGGTTTTAGGATTTCTGCTGACGAAATTGTATCCCAATCTATTAGATTGTCAAGGTTCAAAAATTCTCTAAGTTTTTTCATAGAGAAAGGAATAAACGGCTCTAAAACAGTAGATATAGCCGCTGTTATTTGAAGATTTACATAAAGAATAGTTTTTACTCTTTCTTTATCTGTCTTAATAACTTTCCAAGGCTCTTGTTCGGTAATGTATTTGTTTCCAAGACGACCTAATCCCATTGCGTTGTTAAGTGCTTCGCGGAAACGGTAGTTTTCAATACTTTTTTCAACCTCTTGCTTTATTTTGACAATTTCTTCCAACGCTTCTTTATCTGCTGAAGAAAGTTCACCGGGTTGAGGTACGTAGCCGTCAAAATATTTGTCTGTAAGTAGAAGTGTGCGGTTAACAAAATTTCCTAAAACGGCAACAAGTTCAGAATTGTTGCGCTGTTGAAAATCTTTCCATGAAAAATCGTTGTCTTTTGTCTCCGGAGCGTTTGCCGTTAAAACATAACGCAAAACGTCTTGTTTGTTTGGAAAATCTTCGTTATATTCATGCAACCAAACAGCCCAATTTCTTGAAGTAGAAATTTTGTCGCTTTCGAGATTCAAAAATTCGTTTGCGGGAACGTTGTCGGGTAGAATGTAGGAGCCTTCTGCTTTCAAAATTGACGGGAACACAATGCAATGGAAAACAATATTGTCTTTTCCGATAAAATGGACGAGTTTACATTCGTCGGATTTCCAATATTTTTCCCATTCGGGCGTAAGTTGTTTTGTAAAAGATATATAGCCGATAGGAGCATCAAACCAAACGTAAAGCACTTTGCCGTCAGCACCTTCTACGGGTACGGGTATTCCCCAATCCAAGTCCCTGCTGACAGCGCGAGGTTGAAGACCTTGGTCAAGCCAACTTTTGCATTGTCCGTAAACGTTTACTTTCCAATTTTTGTGGTCTTGAAGAATCCATTTTTCAAGAAATTCTTGATATTTTTCGAGTGGCATATACCAATGTTTGGTTTCTTTAAGAACCAATTGAGAACCAGAAATTGCTGATTTCGGGTCTATTAAATCGGTCGGGTCGAGACTTGTGCCGCATTTTTCGCATTGATCTCCGTATGCGTTAGGGTTTCCGCAGTGCGGACAAGTACCAGTTATGTAACGGTCGGCAAGAAACTGTTTTGCTTCCTCGTCGTAGTATTGTTTTGAAGTTTTTTCAACAAAAACACCTTTATTATATAGTGTTTTGAAAATCTCTTGTGATGTTTCGGTATGAACCTGAGAGGAGGTTCTCGAATAAATGTCGAAGCTTATGCCGAAATCTTCAAATGCTTTTTTGTTGAGTTCGTGATACTTATCAATAATGTCTTGAGGTGTAACGCCTTCTTTGCGGGCTTTCATTGTGATAGCAACTCCGTGTTCGTCGGAACCGCAAATATGAAGTACATCTCTGTGTTTTAGGCGTTGATACCTAACATAAATATCCGAAGGTACGTAAACTCCTGCTAAATGTCCAATATGGATAGGTCCGTTTGCATACGGTAAAGCTGAGGTTACTAAAATACGTTTATACTTACAATTTTCTTCTGACATGATTTTTCAACGAATTATTTTTTTAACGCTGCAAAGATAATTTATTTTCTATCAGTTTCAAAATAATATTTTTTGCTTTTTTATATAAAATTGCACGAAATTTGTATTTGTATTAAACGTAAAATGATGTTTAAGGTTTTAGAGATTTGTTTATAAAAAAAGGCGGCGGAAAATAATTAATTGTTTTCGGCCGTCTTTTTGATTTTTATTTCAAAAAAAATGTTTATTTTTACGCCGTTTTTTGTTAGGCGTATATGGGAAAATTTTTAATATATTTTTTTGTTATTTTTTTTAGTTTTTGTCAAGTTTGTTATTCTAAAACCAACGTTTTACTTTCCAACAATCTTGATAAAGATTCTACGTCGTATATTTATCATTTTCAGGAAATTGATGTAAATAGTTTTCCTTTTTTGTCGTTTTCGGCATCTGAAATTTCACCAAATGATAAAAGAGTAATCAATAGTTCATCGTTTGGTATTAGAGCAAAGTTTGTTCAAGTTCAAACTCCTGAATATGAACGTATTCATATAGATTTAAACAAAGATAGAATCAAAGAAGAGTATCCTTGGCAAGTTTTTTTCCCGGTTTTGATATGTGTAATTCTTATACTTTTGGCAAAATTTTATTCCGACGAGTATATTAGTAGGTTGTTTTTGATAATTTTTTACAAAAATGCCTTCTTAAATGCGATTTCGGAAAAAAATGTTAATGCTGACAAAGCCGGTTATATGCTTTTTTCGTGCTTTTTGCTTAATGTTGTCCTTACCGCTACCGTTTGTTTGTATCGTTATAATTATCAATTTTCTATTGATTTTATTATCTCTTATATTGGTTTGTTGGCAATTGCGTCAATATATTATTTTGTAATTAAGTTGATTACAAATGCTTTTTCACAGTTGTTTGCTGTTAAAGAGATTTTTGTTTTGTATTATAAGGATACGGATTATTTGGTGCAAGCCGCATCTATTGTTTTAACTATTCTCAACACCATAAGTTTGTATGTTGTTTCAGCGCAAATTCACGAAATTGCCTTTTATGCAACGGTTTTAACTTATGTTTTGGTTGAAATTATAAAAATTTTTAAACTTTTTTTAATTATAATCGAAAAACGGTTTCCGATTTTTTATTTGTTTTTGTACCTTTGCGGCGTGGAATTTTTACCCGCAGTTCTTGCCGTCAAACTGTTGTCCGAAGCCTGACGGTTAAGACTTTTTTTGAGAGAATTAACGGACAAATATGAATAAATTAAAAGAGAATAATTTTGAAAATCAGTAACGTATTGGTCTCACAGCCCAAGCCCGCTGCAGAGAGCAACAATCCTTATCAGCTTTTGGCAGATAAGTTGAAGTTGAATGTCGAGTTTAGACAGTTCATCAAAGTTGAAGGTGTTACGACCAAAGAGTTTAGAGCACAGCATATTAATTTGCAAGATTTTACTGCTGTTGTCTTCACTTCAAAGATTGGCATTGACAATTATTTTAAGTTTGCCAAAGAGATGAAATTCAGTGTCCCTGAAGACATGCTGTACTTTTGCACAACCGAGGCTATAGCCCTTTATCTTCAAAAATATATTATTTTTAGAAAAAGAAAGATTTTCTATGGCAACAAAACCATTTCTGATATAACAGAAACAATCAAAAAACATAGTGAGGCTAAGGTTTTGATTGTAAAAGGTGATGTTTCAAATGATGAAATTCCTAAGTTTTTCGACAAAATGAACATGTTTCATAAGGAGGTAACTCTTTATAAGACAGTAAGTGCAGATTTGTCGGATATGGAAAAAGAGTTTGGAAAGTATCAAGTTTTGGTTTTCTTTACTCCTTCGGGAATACGCTCTTTGAAAGAGAATTTTCCTAATTGGAAACAAGGTGATGTTAAGATTGCTGCTTTTGGAGTTTCAACTCACGAGGAGATAAAAAAACTTGGTTACACGCTTGATATTGCAGCGCCTACCGAAGAGAATCCGTCGATGGTTATGGCGTTAGAAAAATTTATTACTGCCGCCAATAAGAAAAAATAATGTATATTTTTTTGTAGAAGTTTATGACGAAAAAATATTCTTTGTCAAGAGGCGAAAGATTGAAAAGCGTGGTGAAAACCCAAAAACTTTTCTTGAAGGGAAAATCGTTCAAGATTTTCCCTTTCCATGTATATTATCGTTTAAGTAATAATACGGAAATTCTTAAAAATCAGTTTGTTATCTCGGTTGGGAAACATTTTTTTAAACATGCAGTAGACCGCAATCGTATGAAAAGACTTGTAAGAGAAGCGTATAGAAAAAACAAACAATTAGTTTATCTGTTGTCAGAAGAAAAAAATATTTTTTTTAATGTGGGCTTTGTTTACAAATCAAGTAGCAAATTGGATTATGTTGAAATCGAAAAATTAGTAATTCAAGCCTTGAATATGTTGAAAGAAAAAATGTTGGAATTATGAATCTTTTAAAGTGATTTTTATTTTATATCCGTTAAAATTGCTAATAGAAAAATTATTTGTGCCAAAATTAATTCCACATTCCAAACAACAGGCTTCAAAACCGAAAAGAAATTTTCCGCAAGCCGGACAATGATTTTCCTTTGTAATAAAAAAAATAGACTTTCTCTTTTCTTTTTTTTCTTTAGGTGAGTTTTGTTTCAAAAACAATTCAATATTTTTTCTTAATCTGTTTTTAAGAGAAAACGCTGTAAGTGAGAGTCCTGAGAAAAAAAATATGCTTGAAAAAAAGAAATAATCCTCGGCTCTGCCTTTGAAAAGTAATGCCCCGAATAGTAAAATTAAAAAAAATGTCAAGATTACTTTTTCTAACGAAAATGTGGCTTTTATACAACGCTCTCTAACGGTTATTTTTGCGTCAAAAGAAAGAATGTTAAGAAAAAAAACGGACGAAAACTCTATTTTTTGATTTTCTTTTTTTATGTCCTTCGCTTGAAGTTTTTGACATAAATAATCAAATAATTGAGTATCGCTAAACTTATAAGGTGAAATTATTTTCAAGTATAAAACATTGAAAAAAAATTTTTTCATCATTTTTGACGTTTTTAATGCAACAAATTTATACATTTGCTTTTTGATTACAAAAAAAACTTTTATGTCAACAATATTAGACCGTATAAAATCGCCGATAGAAACCGAATTGAAAGAGTTTGAACCGTATTTTAAGAATATTATGCGTTCCAAAACACGGCTTTTGAACTTTGTTATCAATTATTGTCTTAAAACCAAAGGTAAACAATTAAGACCGATGCTTGTGTTTTTGTCGTGCAAACTTCTTGGTAAAACCTCTGAGACAACAATGGTTGCAGCCTCGCTTATAGAACTTCTTCATACGGCAACTTTGATTCACGACGATGTTGTGGACGAAAGTTTTTATCGACGCGGTTTTTTTTCTATTTTTGCTTTGTGGAAAGCCAAAATTGCAGTTTTGACAGGTGATTATTTTTTAGCACAAGGTTTACTTCTTAGTCTTGAAAAAAATCAAACCGAAATTCTTCGTATCGTTTCTTCGGCTGTAAAAGAAATGTCGGAAGGCGAACTCGAACAATTGGAAAAAGCCGATCGTCTTAATATCACAGAAGAGGATTATTATGTGATAATCAGAAAGAAAACTGGTGCGCTAATTTCAGCATGTTGCGAGGCAGGAGCGTTTTCGTCAGGAGCCAAAAAAGAAGATGTTGAAAAGTTGAAACAATTTGGTATGCTTATAGGATCTGCTTTTCAGATTAAGGACGATTTGTTTGATTATCAGAAAACTGGTCTTATCGGCAAACCAAAATACAATGATATTCAAGAAAGGAAAATGACTTTGCCAGTGATTTATTCTTTTTCAAATTCAGCACTTTCGGAGCGAAGTAACATAAGACGAATTTTCAAAAAACGTTCTAAAAATGCTTTGGATATAGAAAAAGTGGTGAATTTTGTAAAAAAATCTGGCGGTATCGACTATGCTCAGAACAAAATGCGAGAATTTTATGTTAATGCAATTGATATTTTAAAGTCTTTTCCTGATAATAGTGCAAAAGAATCGCTTCTAATTTTGGCTGAATATATTATCAGCCGCGACAAATAAAGATTTTATTTATTAACAAATTAATATTTTAGAAAAAAAATGAAAAAAGTATTGTTATTTGTTGTTGCAGCAATTTGTTTGATGTCCTCTTGCGCGATGCTTCAAAGTGCGGCGAGTCTCAAAAATTGTAATTTCGCAATGAAAAACGTAACTGACGTGTCGGTTGCGGGAATTAATCTTACAAACAAAGCAAGTTTTAAGGACGTTTCGGCAACAGACGTTTTGAAACTTGGAACTGCTTATCTTACAAAGAGTTTTCCTTTGTCATTTAATGTAAATGTTAATGTTACAAATCCTAATCCAGTAACAGCAACTCTCGCCGGTCTTGACTACATACTTTGGATTGACGACGTTAAAATGACCTCTGGAAGTATGAATCAGAGTCTTAGTGTTGCTCAAAATCAAACAGTTGTAATGCCGCTTAATTTTTCGATTGACCTTTTGGATATACTAAAAGGTGAAAGTAAAGACAAAATTTTAAGTTTCGGTTGCGGACTTGCAACAGGTAATCCAGATGTTAGCCGCGTAAAAGTATCGTTTAAACCCGCTTTTAATATCGGCGGTACTGTTCACAAATGGCCTACATACATTACAATTGGCGGTAATAAGATTATGCCGTCAACAAACTAAAATTGTATTATTTTTTTGAATTCCAATACCCGTCTGTAAGTTTTTTTACTATATCGTCAACAGAAAAAAAACTGTTCGGCAAAACTTGGACGGGAATTGGTTTATTATAAATTTTGCTAACAAGAAAGCGTTTGCACTCTTTGTGTTTTAATGTTGTGCAATAAATTTTTTTGTAAGAATCGCCTGTAAATTTGTTTATCAATACACCTTCTTGAAAAATTGGACATTTTGCTACTTTAGGGCATGTATTATTTGTATTTTCTAACTCCATTTTGTTTATTTTTTTAGTTTTTATTGTTCTTTTAATTGTATTAGGCAAAAAAAATATTAACTTTGTAAGAAAATTTAAAACAAAAAAGATACCAATGTATTATTTTTCTATGTATATTATTTTAATGGGTTTTGTCGGTGTGATTATGCTTTGTATTGATAAGTACAAGGCAACTCACGAAAAATGGCGCATTAAAGAAAAAACTCTTCATATTTTGGAATTTTTAGGTGGTGTTTTCCTGATGTTGCCCGCAATGTACTTAATAAGACATAAATGCAGAAAAATTCAATATTATTGGATTACTTACACTGCTCTTATTGCTTGGGTTGTTGGTATTTGGTATATATCATCAAAACAAATACTTTAACTTTCAACGCAGTCTTCCAGCAGTTTTAGGCTTAAAGTTTTTGTATTTAATTCAGCCTTTATGCCGATAGGTAATGTACAACGGTTTGTTACGTGTCCAAACGAAAAATTCATAATGATTGGGCATTTCAAATCTTTGCAGAAATCTTGAATTACTTCTTCAAGTTGTAGAGAGTTGTTGCCTTGTGCCTGACAGCCTTGAAATTTTCCGAAAACTATTCCTTTTAAATTTGATAAGTTTTTGGAATTTTTCAAATGAGTAAGCATACGGTCGATTTTGTAGGGCGGCTCGTTGATTTCTTCCAAAAAAAGTATTTTGTTGTAAAGCGAAAAATCGTATTGAGTGCCGATTAATGTTTCGATTAGTGTTAGGTTTCCGCCGAAAAGTATGCCTTTGGCTTTGCCTGAATTAAAAATTGTTATTTCTTTAGAATCTTTTTCTTCTGGTTTTATGATAAATCCTTTTTTGCCGTTTTTAAAAATCTCAATCATCGTTTCTCTTGTGTATTCTGTATCCTCTGGAATTAGCATCGAAGAGTGAAATGTTACAAGCGAAGTTTTTTTGTAAATTGCACATATAAGGGCTGTTATGTCGGAATATCCGCCGATGATTTTCGGATTTTGTTGTATCAGGTCATAATCCAACATGTCCAAAATTCTTGACGTACCATATCCACCTCTTGCCGCAATTATGGCTTTTACATCTTTATTCTTAAACATTTCGTTTATTTGCATGGCTCTAAAGGTATCTTTGCCTGCAAGATAGCCGTGTTTTTGAAAAATGTTTTTGTCAACTAAAGGGCGAAAACCCAAATTTTCAATTTTTTTTGCAGCCTTTTCTATTTGACTTTCGTTTACATAACCTGCTGGTGCTATTATGCCTACTACATCGCCTTGTTTCAAGGCCTTAGGAAGTTGTGGTTTCATATTTTTTAACTAAATGGTTGTCTTGCAAAATTAATTCTTTTTTCTTTATTTGAAAGAAAATATATAACTTTGTCGCCGAAAATTAAACGTAACATGTTTTTTTATACTTTAGGAATCAATTTGTACAATTTTGGTGCAAAAGTTTTGTCACCATTCAACGAAAAAGCAAAACTCTACACTTTGGGTAGAGAAGGATTATTTGAAAATTTGAAACAAAATGTAAAGCCGACAGATAAAAATGTTTGGTTTCATGTAAGTTCTTTAGGAGAATTTGAGCAAGGTAGACCGGTAATGGAAAAATTTCGGGAAAAATATCCCGATTACAAAATCATTCTTACTTTTTTTTCGCCCTCTGGCTATGAAGTTAGAAAAGATTACAAAGGTGCTGATTATGTCTGCTATATGCCAAGCGATACACCAAAAAATGCTAAAATGTTTTTGGATATTGTAAATCCAAAAGCTGTATTTTTTGTGAAATACGATTTTTGGTACAATTTTTTAAGCGAAGTCCATTCGAGAAATATTCCGCTATACATATTCTCAACTATTTTTAGAAGTTCTCAAGTCTTTTTTAAATGGTATGGCGCAAAATACAAAAAGGTCTTGAATTTTTTTTCTCATCTTTTTGTTCAGGACGAAGATTCGGTGAAACTTCTTGCAAGTCTTGGTATTAATAATGTTACGATTGCAGGTGATACTCGTTTTGACAGGGTTTGTCAAATTACACAAAATGCTCAAAACATTCCTATTGTTGACAAATTTGTTGAAGATAATAAGGTGATTGTTGCGGGTTCGAGTTGGCCTCCTGACGAAAGTTTAATTTTCCCTGCTTTGGAAAAACTGAGAGAAAAACACAAAATAAAACTTATAATTGCACCTCACGAGATTCACGAAAGTCATCTTGCTATGATAGAAAAAACGCCTAATTTCAAATATGTTAGGTTTTCTAAGGCGAAAGAAGAAAGTGTAAATGAATTTGAGGTTTTGATAATTGATAATTTCGGAATGCTTTCAAGACTTTATAAATATGCTGACATTGCATACGTTGGAGGAGGTTTTGGAGCCGGAATTCACAATATTCTTGAAGCCGTAAGTTACGGTATTCCAGTTGTTTTCGGAACCAACTATAAGAGGTTTAAAGAAGCAGTTGACTTGGTATCGCTTGGAAGTGCGGCTACAATCAGAAATTCGGAAGAATTGTTTTCTGTTCTTGATAGATATTTATCTGATAGTGCGCTTCTGGAAAGAGCGGGAAAAATTTCCGACGAATATGTTAAAAAGAATCTCGGTGCGGCAGACATGATTTTGAGCAATGTTGAAATAAAATAAAACTTTTTTATCAAGTGCGAAAAAATGGCAAAGAAAAATAAATCTTTTTTTGAAAGGCTGAAAATAAGTCATCAATGGAACAAAAAAACAGGTTTGTATCCTTTTATTGGTAAAATTGCGCTGAAACTAATTCTAATTATTGTATTGATTGTTGCTGTGGTTTTGTTGTTAAATCATTTTTTCAATCTTGAAGCGATTATCAACGATTATATTTTCAAGCATGATACTCCGGGGATTTTAATTTCTTTTCTTATTTCTGAAACGCTTCTTGGGCTTATTCCGCCGGATTTGTTTATACTGTGGTCGGATAAATTTAATGCTCCGTTTCAATGGCTTACGATTTTGGGAACAATTTCGTATATTGGTGGTATTAATGCTTATTTTCTTGGTAAGGCGGCTTTACGTTTTCCGAGAATTAAAAATTGGTTGGAAAAACGTAGCGAAGAGTTTTTTGTAAGAATACGCAAGTGGGGCGGAATAATAATTATTCTTGCCGCCTTGTTTCCTCTTCCGTTTGCAACTACAACTTTAGCCGCCGGAATGGTTAGATACCCGTTGAAACAAACAATGCTTTTCGGTCTTACCAGATATATACGATTTTATCTTTATGGTGCATTAATTTTCTTCGGAATGGACAAGTTGTTTTAATAAACGTTTTTGTTTACTTGACACTCGTAGTTTATCATCTCAACGCCTGTCTTGGAAATCCCGATGTACTTTAATGCTGGCATTTTGCCTAATATTTCAGGAAAAGCCTCAATTTTGTTGCCGCAAAGGTCTATGTCATAAAGGCTTGTCAGTTTGTTGATATCAGAAGAAATTTTTGGAATGTTGTTTGTGGCAAGTCCCAAATATTTAAGAGTTCGCATCGAATACAAATTTTGTGGTAATGTTGAGATTTTATTATTGTTTAATAACAAATGTGTCAAATTTTTAAGTTTTGAAATCTCGTTTGGAATTACTGCAATATTGCAATTTGCAAGCGATAATTTCTTCAATGAACTAATATTTATCACTCCTGAAGGTATTTGGTTTAGCGGACATTCGTCTAAATACAATATTTTAAGATTTGTAAGTTTGCTGATTTCTGCTGGTATTACGGCTATTTGGTTTGCTGACAAAAGCAAAACCTGCAATCCTGTAATTTCAGTCAACTGCATAGGGAAAGTAGAAATATTATTGAACGATAAATCCAATTCTGTCAAACGTTTAAGCCCTTTTATTTTAGGGTTTACTTCAGTTATTTTGTTGTCCGATAGGTTAAGCGCAGAAAGTTTATCTAATTGTGTAATATTTTCAGGAATATTCGAAAGATTGTTGCCGCTTAACGATAATATTTTTAATTCTTTCAACGCCGCAAAACCGTTTGGAAGTTTTGAGATTGAGTTTTCGTCAGCGTATAAAAATTGCAACTTTGTGTTTTTGCACAAACTTTCGGGCAAGGAAGTCAGTTTGTTGTCTTGAAGATAAAGCACTTGAAGATTTTTAAGTTCTGAAATCTTGTCGTCAAGTTGTGTTAAGTTTTGTCCGCTCAAATCCAAAACAGAAACCTCTAAAGGCTTTTTTAATGCTTCGTCCAATGAAGTATAATTTTTAGAGTCTTTGAGTTGTGAAAAAGCGATAAAATGTACACTTAATAAAACAATTATGGTAAAAAAAAGTTTTTTCATAACGGTTAATTTTTTTTTAGTTTTTTTTCTTGAAGATTCAATTTACAAATTTAGTGCCGCAAAAAAATTATTTTTTTAAATATTTTTGCAGCACAGTTTCCAATTCTTTGATTTTTTCTTTTTTCAATATTGAAATGTTAGCAGAAATTGTTTTTTCGATTACTAATTTTTTTGCCGTTGGAGAAACGCCTTTTATTTTTATTGAAATCATTTTCCTTAGTCCAAACAAATCCGATTTTATTTCATAACTTTGTATAGTTTTTTTCATGATTCCGTATTGCTGATATTTTCTAAAAAACGGAAATGCCTGAACACTACGGATTTCAATCAAATCTTTGCCTGCAATTTCATCGTTGAAATAAAAATAAGAAGGGTTGATAAAAAGCATTACAACAAACGCAACAAGACTTAAAATGCCGAGTACAACCCATATAATGCTCGAATCAAATGCCGAATAAATCATAAAAGCAATTCCTAAAACTAATGTCAAAACTTCCGCTAACATCCATCTTGACATACTAACTGTATTGTCAACAAACATTTTTTTAGATATTTATTTGATTATAAAATGATAATGCCTGAAATACGTCTTCTTTTTTGCAATGACAATCTGTTTTGTATTCTCCAAAATCGCTAACAAGCGAAAAATTTATATTTCCAGAAGAGTTTTTCTTGTCGAAAGTCATTAAATTATAAAGTTGTTCGTATTTTTCAAACTTAAATAAAAATGGTGTAAAAAGCGTTCCTAAGTATCTAACAACATTCATTAGTTTTGTGTGCTGAAAGTCCAAATAATTGTTGCTCAGATAAAGTTCCGCAACAAGACCAACCGCAACGGCTTCGCCATGAAGTAGGGGCGAGGTTGTTGCAAAAGAATAACTTTCTATTGCATGACCTATTGTGTGACCAAGATTCAGCATTTTTCTGATACCTTTTTCTGTTGGATCTTGACTTACAAAAAGGTTTTTTATCATAACCGATTCTTCTACCAATTTTGAAAGCATTTCAAAATCAGGCTTTTCGGGGTTAAATTCGGTTAGTTTCAAAAAGTATTCTTCGTTGTAGAGTAACGCATGTTTTACCATTTCTGCCATACCTGATTTCAATTGTCTTTGGTCTAAAGTTTCCAAAAATTCGGTGCTGATAATCACTTTGTCAGGATTCTTGAAAAGACCGATTTCGTTTTTAAGATTGTTGAAATCAATTGCGAGTTTGCCTCCGCACGAAGCGTCAACTTGTGATAGGAGCGTTGTCGGAATGTTGATAAAGGTGATTCCGCGTTTAAACAAACTTGCCGCAAGTCCGCCCATGTCGCAAATAACACCACCACCAAGGTTGATAAAAAGACTTTTTCTATCGCCGTGGTTTTCACCCAAAAATGTCCAAATTTTTTGTAATGTATCAATGTTTTTGTGCTGTTCGCCGCTTTCTATTGTTATCACAAGTGCTTGTTTTTCTTTTAGAGACGGCAATTTATTTAAGCAATACTTTAATGTGTTTTCATCTGTTAAGACAAAAATTTTGTTTTGAAAATTGTCAATTATTTTTTTTAGTTCTAAATCTGCATTCATGGTGCAGATAACATTTTCAGGTAAATTCATATCTACTTTATAATTTGTTTTTTTGTATTCTTTTTTTTGTTATCCTAACCGTCCTTTGAAGTCTTCGTAGCCGAATTTTTTTATCAATTCTACTGTTAAATCTTGTTTCAACAAGTAAATATCGGGTAATGGCATTCCGTTGAATGTGTTAGTTTTTACCATTGTGTAGAGTGCCATATCTTCAAAAATAACGTTATCTCCTATGTTTTTTTCAACCTCAAAATTGTAATCTCCGAAAACATCGCCAGCAAGACATGTCATCGACGAGAGTCTGTATTTGTATTTTCCGTTTTCTGAAGTTTCAAAAATAGGCGGTAAAAACGGCATTTCAATTACGTCGGGACAATGACAAGCGGCACTTGCGTCCAAAATTAAGATGTCAAGACCGTTGAAAACCTTGTCCATAACTTTTGAAGTTAAAAATCCGCTGTTTAAAACAACTGCTTCGCCCGGTTCAAGATATGTTTGAAGATTGTATTCGTCTTTTATGTATTTCAAAAGTGAAATCAAACCCTCAACATTGTAGTTTTTGTGAGTTATGTAATGTCCGCCGCCAAGATTCAGCCATTTTAATTTCGGAAAATATTTTTTGAACTTTTTTTCAACCTCTTTAAATGTTTTCTCCAAATCTTCAAAACCTTGTTCGCATAGCGTGTGAAAATGAAATCCTTCAATCTTTTCGGGTAATTCATCGGGCATATCGCAAAGCCTTACTCCGAGCCTTGACCCAAAAGAGCAAGGGTCGTAAATCGCATGGTTTTGAGTGCTAAATTCGGGATTTATTCTTATTCCAAGGCTTGCCTTATGACAGTTTGGGGAATGTAATTTAAACTGTTTCAACGAATTAAAAACAATATGTCCGCATATTGTATCCAATTCTTTGATGTCGCTTTCTTTGTAGGCTGGGGCAAAAACATGGTTTTCTTTTTTCATTTCTTCGTGCGCTAAGCGTGCTTCAAAAAGTCCGCTTGCAACTGCGCCTGAAATGTATTTCCCGATTAGAGGGTAAAGTTTGAAAGTAGAAAAACATTTCTGAGCCAACAAGATTTTGCAGCCCGAAATTTTTTCTATTCTGTTCAATAGGGTTAAATTCATCAAAAGCCCGCCCTCGTCGATTACAAAGGACGGTGTGGGCAGGCTTTTCAAGACCTTTAATTTTTCGTTTTCAATAGGGTATGACTCCATTTTTTATTCCACTAAAACGGGGTTTTCAGAAATCTGCCATGGCAGACCAAATTTATTGAGCATATCCATAAATGGGTCAGGATCAAATTCTTCCAAATTGAATACGCCTGCTTTTTTCCATTGTCCAGTAGCAAGAAGTGCGGCTGAAATCATTGCCGGAACTCCTGTTGTGTAACTAATGGCTTGTGAGCCTACCTCTTTGTAAGCCTCTTGATGGTCGCAGACATTGTAAATGTAAATGTTTTTTTTCAGACCGTCTTTGTAACCAGTAAAAATACATCCGATATTTGTTTTGCCAACAGTCCTTGGCCCTAATGTTGAAGGGTCGGGCATAAGCGATTTCAAAAATTGAATCGGAATTATTTTGTGTTCGCCAAATTTTACGGGTGTTGAATTTAACAATCCTACGTTTTCAAGACATTTCATGTGGGTTAAGTAACTTTTACCAAATGTCATATAAAAACGCATTCTTTTTATTTCAGGAAAATTTTTAGTCAAAGATTCAATTTCTTCGTGATGAAGAAGATACATATCTTTTTTTCCTACTTCGGGAAAATCATATTCCCGTTTGATGCTCATTGCAGGGACACCAACCCATTTGCCGTTTTCATAATAGTCAGCAGGAGAAGACACTTCTCTTAAATTGATTTCGGTGTTGAAATTTGTAGCAAACGGATAGCCATGATCGCCGCCGTTACAATCCAAAATGTCAACATAATCAATTTGGTCAAAGAAATGTTTTTTTGCGTATGCGACAAAAACGTTAGTTACTCCGGGGTCAAAACCGCCGCCTAAAAGGGCAGTAACGCCTGCGTTTTTAAACTTTTCAAAATACGACCATTGGTCAGCATAGTCGAAATAAGCCACAAATCCCTTTTCTTTGCAACGTTTTTCGTATTGTTCTCTCCAAACTGGCTGATTTGTATCTTCGGGTTCGTAGGCTGCTGTGTCAACATAATGAACCTTACATTCCACACATGCCTGCATTAATACAAGGTTATGATACGGCATACCAACGTGAAGCAAAACATCAGGCTGAAATTCTTTGATTAAAGCAATAACTTGCTCTTTGGAATTTGCGTCAATTTTTTTTGTTGAAATTATCGTACTCGTGGTAGGTTGCCATTTGGCTTTCATTGCATCGCATTTTTCGAGCGTTCTGCTGGCGATACATAAGTGAGAAAAAACTTTGCTGTTTTGACAAATCTTTGCAATAGCGGCACTTGCCACACCTCCGCAACCTATAACTAATACTTTACTCATTTTTTTTATGCTATTTTTTTTAAAATTTGTGGATTAAACATTTAACTTTCAAGGGTAAAAACAAGTTTATAAAACACCCCTTAAAACTATCAGTACAAAAGTATAATAAAAAAAACAAAAAAGCAAAAAAATAACTTTTTTTTGCTTTTTTGTTTTTGATTTTTCTTGTTATAAATTTTTTTATGCTTTTTTCTCTTTCTTTTTCTTGAAGTTGATATTGAAAGAAAGTAACATTGACGGTAAGAACAACAAATTAGTAAACATTGCTACAAAAAGTGTGATGTCGATAAGCAATCCTAATGCTATCGTGCCGCCAAATTGTGAAAAGCAGAAAATCATAAATCCTGTAAGAAGAATAATTGCAGAATAGATAATGCTTACTCCGGTTTCTCTAAGTGCGCCAATTACTGATTTATGAGTGTCATAATCTGTGGTATCAAGTTCATGACGGAACTTTGTGAATAGGTGAATAGCATTGTCAACCGATATACCAAATGCAATATTGAAAACCAAAATTGTGGAAGATTTCAGTCTGATTCCGCAGAAACCCATTATCGCAGCCGTTACAATAAGCGGTATAAAATTGGGTATTATTGAGATAAAAACCATTCTCCAAGACGAGAAAAGTCCAACCATACAAAGCGAAATAATTATAATCGCTAAAACAAGAGATTGTACCAAGTTGTCAATAAGTTTTAGAGAACCAAACGCAAAAATTACTGAAGTTCCTGTTATATCGCAAGTGTTTTTCTCTGGCGGAAAATAATGGTTGAGAATATTTTGAATACTATCCGTAATCGTTACCATTCTAACAGTTCCTATGTCAGCAACTCTCATTTGGATTCTTGCTCGTGAGTAGGTTGAGTCAATCATTGATTTTAGTAGGTTGCCCGCCATAGGATTGTTTTGAGCCGCTTCTTGATTACCTTTCAGATAAGGCATTATAAACGGTAATTCCGATTGCATAGGCAGCGAATAGTAATCAGGATTACCATTATAATAGGCTCTTCTGATAATTTTAAGACCGTCAGCAATTGAAGTTCCACTTGATAAACAATTGAAATATTTTAAAGAGTCTTCTATTGCTTCAATTTTTTTAATTGTGTTGATGTTTAAAAGACCTTTTTTCTTCTTTGTGTCAATGGAGATTTCGAGCGGCAAAATACCGTTCATTTCTTTTTCAAAATATTTCAAATCAACGTATGTTTGATTGTGTTCTGGTAGGTCGTCAACTTGAAAACTTTCGTTTTTCAAAAGTGTCATACCAAAAATCGAAATCGCAATCAATGCAATTGTGCCTAAATAAATTGCTTTTCGGTGGTTTTCTACCAAGTAAACAAATTTTTCTACAATCTTGTGGACAAACTTTGTGTCAAGATGCGTTAATTCCTTGTCAGTTGGCGGGTTTACAAAGCCGAAAAGCGATGGAACCATCAAAACCGAAAGGAAAAACATCGTTATAATACCTAAGGTTGCAATAAGTCCAAACTCCATAAGCATTTCGTTTCCTGTGATTAGGAAAGTTGCAAAGCCTGCTGCCGTTGTAAGATTGGTAAGAAATGTTGCTTTACCAACTTGTGTGATTGTCTCGTAAAGTGCTTTTTCTCTGTCTCTTATCTCACGATATACGTAGTGATATTTGTTGAGAAGATAAATCGTGTTCGGCACACCTATAACTATAAGTAGCGGTGCTAACATTCCACTCATCATTGTCATTTCGTATTGGAATAGTGTCATAAGAGCCATTGTCCAAATAACACCAACAAAGACAATCAAAACTGCTAAAGCCGTTGTTTTGATACTTCTGAAAAATATCATAAAAATAAGCGAGACAA
Organism: uncultured Bacteroidales bacterium; assembly: GCA_905233995.1. Classification (GTDB taxonomy): domain Bacteria; phylum Bacteroidota; class Bacteroidia; order Bacteroidales; family UBA3824; genus UBA3824. The sequence goes on from CAJOGF010000003.1 coordinate 22,742, forward strand.
CAATCAAGGAGATGATTGCAAAAACAACAAGTTCGTCTCTTACCATAATCATAAGTCGGCTTCTTGTATACGGCAGTCCCGAAATGTGATATGGAGAATTGTTTTCGATGGAAAATTGTTGAACAAAATTTTCAATTCCGGCAACCATAACATCTCGTTGTTTGCAATAAATAACTTCGGGGTCGCAGGTTATTGCTAAAACATAACAATTGTTGTCGGTATACAGCATTTTGTCATAAAACTTGAAATCTTTAACCAATTTAAAGCAAGAGTCTAATTGACTTTGCGTTTCGGGTTGTGGATCAAAGATTTTGTTAGCAACAAATTTTTTCTCAACAGTGTCTTTTTTGAGTTCTATCGCGTTTGCATACGAGAGAATGTTTGTAACACCAATTACGGTTTTAAGACTATCTTGAAGTTTTAAAAGATTTTTGTATTTCTCGATGTTCAAAAAATCTTTATCTTCAAAAGCACAGACTATAAGGCTTGCATCTTCGCCAAATGTTTTTCTGAAATCCAAAAACCTCTGATATGCTGTATCACTCTCGTTCATCATAAGAGCAGTTGCATATTTCATGCGGAGGTTTTTCATGTTGTAACCCATGAAAACTGTTATCACACCTATTATAATAAGTATGATTTTTTTGTTTTCAAGAATTTTTAATGCAATTTTGTTCCACATATTTTTATTTAATTGATATTAATTGTAACCGAACCGATATTTCTACCTTCACAGAAGACATCGGCCTGATAATTTCCGGCTGAAAGCACTTCGCGTGAGATTACATAAACAACAGCGTTTTGCGCTTTGCCGTCATAGTTTATGTTCTTTTTTGACGAATAGGCGATTTCTTTGCCTTGATAATTAAAGAAACCTGAACTTTCGTTCATAAGGATACTTCCGTCAGGTTTTACAAGTCTTACCATCAAATCTTTTTCGCCTTTTTTGGTCATTTCGTTTTCGCTGAGGGTAAATGTTACACGGAATTTTTTTGTTTTCAAAATTCTTGAAGTCTCGTTGTCTCTATCGTTGAGGGCTACGAGTTTTATGCCTTGTGCTTTTAATGTTTCAGCCTCTTTAACTCTGCCTTGAAGAGAATCTTTTACGTTTGAGAGTTGTTTGTTTTGCTGTCTTGCGTTTGAAAGTTGACCGCTAAGACGGTTGTTTTCTTCGGTAAGAATTTGGTTTTTGGTGTTAAGACTATCAATTTGGACAACAAAACTACGCATTATCGACCTTAAAGTTTCAACCTCTGCGCGATATTTTTTCAGAGAATCAAGATTTGAAGCCTTGGTGCGTTTCAAGGTCGTCATTAATTCTTCAACCTTTGCTTTTTGCTCTGCAAGTTGAGCGTTGATAGTATCGTTTGTGGTTTGAAGTTGATTGTAATTGTCTAAGATTATTTCCATTTCGCGGTTCAAAGAGTCTTTTTGATTGTTACCGATTTCGATTTTTTGCATCATTTCTTCGGCCTCTTTTTCCTGCTTTCCTTTGTTGATAAATAAGACTAAAATTGCGATAGCCTCTGCAATTACTAAGGCTAAAAGTACCTTATTGACTGTTGATTTAGAATTTTCCTGCATTTTTATATGAATTTTTGGCGCAAAGATACAATTTTTTGCAATACTTTTAAAAAAAATCTTTAATTTTGGGGCATAAAAATTATAGAAATGACAAACTTCAATTTTCCGCGTATAATATTAAAATCGGGTAAAGACCGTTCGGTAAAACGTTTGCATCCTTGGATTTTTTCGGGTGCGATAAAAAAAATTATTGGTGGTGCTGTTGACGGCGAAAATGTTGCTGTTTTTGACAACAATGAAAACTTCTTAGGATTAGGACATTACCAAAAAAATGGCAGTATTAGTGTCAGAGTTTTTACTTTTAAAGAGTTAACGCCAGATAAGAATTTTTGGAAAGAAAAAATAGTTTCAGCAATTAAAACAAGAGAATGTTTAGGACTGATTTCTTCTACACAAACCAATGTTTTTAGAGTGATTCATGGCGAGGGCGACGGATTTCCGGGCTTTATATGTGATTATTATAACGGAATTTTGGTTTTTCAGGCGCATAGTTTAGGAATGTATAATTTGGAAGAGGTTTTCAAAGAGATATTTTTGGAGGTTTTTCCAAAGGAGATTTTATCAATTTATGACAAGTCTGAAAAAACACTTTCTAAAAGTGGTGGTACAACTGTTCAAAATAAGTTTCTCTACGGTGATAAATTTCAGACCGAGGTTAATGAATATGGTATGAAATTTATGGTTAATGTAGTGGACGGTCAGAAAACTGGCTATTTCATCGACCAAAGAGAAAATCGTAATTTGTTGAGACAGTATTCTTTAGGCAAAACGGTTCTTAATATGTTTTGTTATACGGGTGGTTTTTCGATTGCAGCGTTAAAAGGTGGTGCAAAGCATGTAACTTCGGTTGACGCGTCTCAAACCGCTACTGATTTAGCCTCTGAAAATGCTAAAATAAATTCGCTTGAAAAAAATCATGAACCCGTAACCGCCGATGGTTTTGAATTTTTGGACAATATGGAAAAAGGTAAATATGATTTGATAATTCTTGACCCTCCGGCGTTTGCAAAGCATGTATCGGCTGTTAATCAAGCCTTGAAAGGTTATCAAAGAATAAATTGTGCTGCAATGGAAAAAATTGCACCGGGCTCTATTCTTTTTACTTTTTCGTGTTCTCAAGCTGTTGATAAACTGTCTTTTAGAATGGCTGTTATGGAGGCTTCGATAAAGGCTGGTAGAAAAATAAAAATTCTTCATCAACTTTCTCAGCCTTCTGATCATCCGATTTCAATGTATCATCCAGAAGGTGAATATCTTAAAGGTTTGGTTCTGTATGTAGAATAGCAAAAAGAAGAAAAAATGGAATACGTAGAATCCTTAACTAATTTTTTTCGTGAAAAAACTTTAGAAACTTCTATTTCTTTCAAAAAAATCGGTGCTGAAAATCCGGTTGCAATTCAAACTATGTGCAATACTTCAACTTCGGATGTTGAAAATACTGTAAAGCAGATAGTTAATGTTGCTAAAAAAACTCCATGTGATATAATCCGTTTGACCGTTCCGTCAATCAAGGATATTCAGCCTTTGAAAGAAATTCACAAAAAGATAAGAAATTTAGGAGTTTTGTTACCTATTGTGGCTGATGTGCATTTCAACGCTGAGATTGCTTTTGAATGTGCAAAAATTGTTGAAAAGGTAAGAGTTAATCCCGGAAATTTTGGACATCATTCTTTGCCTTGTCTTACTTTGGAAGAATATGAAAAGGAAGGTGAATTTTTGGATAATAGATTTGTCAACTTTCTAAATATTTGTAAAGAACACAAAACCGCAGTTAGAATTGGGACAAATCATGGCTCTTTATCTGCCAGAATTTTAAATCGTTACGGCGATACACCTGAAGGAATGGTGGAATCGGTTATGGAGTTTCTAAAGATATGCAAAAGAGAACAATTTTTTGATGTTGTGATTTCGTTGAAATCGTCAAATCCAACAGTTGCAATACGAGCGGCAAGACTTATGGTTAAGTCGATGAAAGATTTCGGGTTGGAATTTCCTTTACATCTTGGCGTTACTGAAGCAGGAGAGGGCGAAGACGGCAGAATGAAATCATGGGCGGGTATTTCGCCGCTTGTTAACGATGGAATCGGTTCAACAATAAGAGTCTCGCTTACCGAAGACCCTGAAAACGAAATACTTCCTGCTCAAGAAATTCTTAAGTATAATTCTTATATAAAACAAGGCGAAAAATTACCTGAAATTCCTTTTTTCTACGACCCTTATCATTATCAAAAGCGACAAACTATTGATTTTAATGGTTCAGAAACCGCTGTTGCTATCATTGTTGAAACCTTGCAGGATTTAGACGAATTGATAACTCATATTTCGTTATTGAAAGGAAACGATAAATTGCCTGATTTTTTAATAATCAGCAATTCTGAAGTTCGTCTAAAGGCAAAATCTTTAATAAGGGATATTCGTATTCTGGAAGAAAAAGAATTTGAATTTGTTGACGAAAATACTGATTTTAGTCAGGATTTTGGCTCTAAAATTCTTATTTTGGATGTTAAAAATAAGAATAAAACGGCTGCAATGCGTTTTGTTTTTTATAAACTTTTTGAGCGAAAATCTCTTAACCCTGTGTTGTTAGCACCAGATAACGGTTTGGAAAACTTTTCAACAAAAGATTATATTATTGCCTCTGAATGTGCAGGTGTTTTTGTTGACGGCTTTGGCGATGGTATTTGCCTTAAAAGTAATTCAGATATTGTTTCCAGAATAGAATTGTCATTCAAAATTTTGCAAATCTGTCGTCTAAGAATTACGGGCAACGAATATATTTCGTGTCCGGGTTGCGGTAGAACTCTTTATAATTTGCAGGATACTGTTAAGAAAATTAAAGAGGCTACCAAAAGTTATAAAAATCTGAAAATTGCCGTTATGGGTTGTATCGTCAATGGTCCCGGTGAAATGGCAGATGCCGATTATGGTTATGTCGGCGATGGAAAAAATAAAATTTCTCTTTACAAAAATGGCAAAATAGTAAAGAAAGCAGTTGATGAAGAAAATGCTGTTGAAGAGTTGATAAAATTAATAGATAGTTTACATTAAATTAAGAAATTTGGCATAATTTTATCTGTAAATCAAGGGGATAATATCCCGAAAAAATTATACGACGAAATGAAATTTTTAAGATATACATTTTCTTTGCTTTTGATTGCAATGATTACTTGTCAGAATGTTTTTGCTGATAAGGAAATGAGAGTTGACGGAGTTTTTCAAGGTGTTAATTTGTATATAATGAATCCTTTTGCAACAAGCGGTGTCGGCTTTTGCATTACAAAAATTACAGTTAACGGCAAAGCCGCTATTGACGATACAAATCGTTCGTCAATAGAACTTAATTTGTCGGTTTACCACCTTGTTAAAGGAGATAAAATTTCGATAGTTATAACACATAAAGAGGGTTGTACACCAAAAGTTTTAAATGGTGATGCGTTGAAACCAAAAAGTACATTCAATCTTGTTTCTTCCAAATTCGATAAGACAGGTATGTTTACTTTTTTAACACAAGGCGAGTCGGGAAGTCTTGAATTTGCGATAGAACAATTCAAATGGAAAAAATGGGTAAAGGTTGGTCAAGTAATCGGAAAAGGAACTGCAGGAACTAATACTTATAACGTTAAAGTACCGCTTCATAGTGGAATCAATAAGTTTAGAATCAAGCAAGTAGACTGTACTAAAAAACCGCGTTACTCTATGGAAGTAACATTCAATAATCCTACCTCTGAAGTAACTTTCTCTCCCGGAAACAATGGACAAACCACTGGTAAAATAACGTTTTCGAGAGCCACAAATTTTGAAATTTTTGATTTCTACGGTAAGAGACTTGATAACGGATTTTCTACGACTGTTGACGTTTCAAGATACCCTAACGGAACGTATTTCATAAATTATGATTGCAAATGCGAATCGTTTGAAAAGAGGTAAAGTTTTTTAGAACTTTACCTCTTTTTTTACGGAGCAACCGTTTTGGTCAAAGATTGTGAGTTTGTAATCTTTTTTCGATAGTTTTTCTCTTTTGAAATCTTCAGAGCCGTCGCTCCAACGGACAGTGTAGGGTGGGGTGCCGCCGCTTGTTAAAATTTCAGCGGATTTGTCGGCGTATGTCATCACTTGAGCCGATAATTCTTTTTCGGGTTCTGAAATAATAACGGTTTCGATAACTGTACAATTGTTTCTGTCTGTGAGCCTTAGATTATAGTTTCCGGCTTTTAGATTTTCAAAACTTTTTTGATTGTTGCATGTTATGTTGTATGGTCCTATTCCGCCAGAGGCTGTCGCTGTGATTGAACCGTTTGAGAGTCCATTGCAAGTAACATCGGTTATAGAATATTCCAATTTTAAAACTTCTGACGGTGCGTTGACTGTGAAGGTCTTTTCTATGCTGCATTTTTTAGAATCGCTGATTCTTACTTTGTAAACGCCCGGCGAAAGGTTGTTGATGTCTTTTGTGTTAGCATCGTTGTTCCAAAAAAATGTATAACCGGGAGTTCCGCCTGATACTTTCAGCGCAATGCCGCCGTTGTTACCACCCGAACAAGTTACGTGTTTAACTTCTCCTAATGCCTCCAAAGGTTTTTCTGGCTGACGAATTTCGGCTGAACGTGTAATTTCACAGCCCCAAGAGTCAACAACTCTCATTTGATAATTTCCTGCCGATAGAGAGTCTACATTTTGCGATACTTTTTTGTCGTCAAGGAAAAATTTGTAAGGTGCGCCGCCGCCTGAAACGTCAAAAAATAATCCTCCTTTTGGTTGGTTGCTGCATTGCGAATGTGTAACTTTGGGCGAAAATTTTAGAGAAATGTCAGGCGATTTTACTTCAACAGAATCCCATGAAAAACAGCGATTTGCATCTCTTACGATACAACCGTAAATCCCTGTTCCTTTATTCACAATTTTGTCGGCTTCGGTATCGTCCGACCACACTATATAATAAGGCTTGGTGCCGCCGGTAACAATAGCGTTCAAGACTGCATCGTGTGCGCCGTAACATTTTATGTCGGAATATTCGATTTTGAGTTTCAATTCGTTTTCGGGTTCGTTGATTCTAATGCTTTTTACTTGTTTTTCGCCTTTGCAATCCGTAACTTCTACGGTGTAGACTCCGGCTTTTAGACTATCTCTTTTTCGTCCTTTCTTTCCATCGTTCCAGAGAAATTTGTAATCAGGCGTTCCACCGCTAACATTTACTGTAATCGAACCGTTTTTGCCTCCGTTGCAGTTGACATCGGTTTTATCAAGGCTAATCTCCATTGGCTGACGATGTTGATAACGGATTACGGTGATGTTGCCTTCAAAATCGGCTTCGGCTTCAATAACGGCTATTCCGCTGTTTTTAGCAAACCAACGATAATAAACCGTTTTGCTGCGGCTTGAAAATTCAGCGGCAGGGACCCAACCTGTTAAATGGGAATTTTTGTAAGCCACAATTTTCTTGTACACCACATTTTTTTCTCTTAGCGTTTCATATTTGTCAACCGGCGTTTTTACTATGCCAAAAGTATCAAACATAGAATAATTGCTCATATCGAGGTCAATTCTAATGGAATCGGCAAATTGTTTTAAACCATAACTTGAAACAAACTTCTTTGAAATGCTGTCGCTTAGAATCATACCCTTTTTTAGCGGAAATTTATAAACTGCAAGTTCGGTTGGAAAAACTAAAACAACAGCGGCTTTTAGTCCGAGGTAATCGTTTATTATGCCGTGCATTTTCACTTTCGAGGAGTCTATGGTTAGAAACTGCATATTCTTTTTCGATTGAAATTTCAGCACTTCGGCATTTGGAAAGAGATTTCCGTACCGACTTCGATTTTTAGAATAAAATCTTACAGTATCGTAACTATCGGGTTGTAAAGTTGAAATGTCCCAATTTTGATTGTCAAGCATGGAAATTTTCATTTTGCCCGGTTGAAAATATTTTACAGCATAGATATATCCGTCCCCGATATTTGCAAAATCGGAGTAGGTGATTTCTATTTGTGAAAAAGCGTAATTAACATTCCAACACAATGTTATTACTAAAAAAAATAATCGTTTAAACATCAATGAAAAAAATAGGTTATGAATGCGAAAATAAACAATTTTTTTGTCAAAACTTTTTTTTTCGATAAAAAAAGTTAAAAAAATTTTCGTAAAACAAAAAAAAACACAATATTTGCTATTTGAAATTCTTAGACAACGTTCAAAAAAAGTTGATGAAATGCGTTCGATAATTTTAGCAGTTGCTATCTCTGCGGCAACTATTGCAGCAATGCCTTCACAGGCTCAAAATAAAAAAGTAGACAAGGCTCTAACTTACTTTAATAGTGGAGAATATACAAAATGTCAGGAACTTTTGGTGAAGTATTTTCCGAAGATAAAGGACAAACCAACAAAGGGTCAGGCGGCTTTCTACATTGGAGAATGTAGTAGAAATTTAAGCGATGCCCGTAATGCTGAAAGGTGGTATAGAAAAGCGGTTCAGGCAAAATATTCCAATCCGCTCGCTACTTTGTACCTTGCTGACGCTCTAAAAATGAAAGGTAACTATGAAGATGCGTCGATTCAGTACAGTAATTATCATGACCTTGTACCAGAAGACCCAAGAGGAGAGCAGGGCATTAAGGATTGCGAGACTTCAATCAAATGGATTAATAATCCTACTCGTTATGTGGTTTGGAATGCTCGTTGGCTCAACGACAAGGAGTCGGATTATGCTCCGTGTTTTGGTACCGACAGTACTGAAATATATTTTACTTCAGCGCGGGAGGCTTCGATTGGTAGTGTTAAAAACGCCAATTCAGGAACCAATTATACGGATATTTTCTATTCCGTTAAAGACAAAAAAGGAAAATGGTCGGTTCCTGTGCCTGTTGACGGTGCTGTTAACACGCCTTTTGACGAAGGGTCGCCCTTTATCACCTCTGACGGAAATACGATGTTTTTTACCTCTTGCAAAAATATCAAAGGTCAATCTTTGGGGTGCAGAATTTTTTTCAGTCAACTCGAAGAGGGTAAATGGGGAAATCCCGAAGAAGTAGTTCTCTTTAGAGATAGTAGTATTTCGGTTGGTCATCCGTGCCTTTCTCCTGACGGAAAGACTCTTTATTTCTCTTCGGATAATCCCGCCGGTTTAGGTGGAAGGGATATTTGGAAATCAAAAAGGGAAGGTAAAAATTCATGGTCAACACCCGAAAACTTAGGCGCACAAGTAAATACAAAAGGTAACGAAGTATTTCCTTTTGCCTCTGATGATGGAAGTTTTTATTTCTCTTCTGACGGTAGAGGCGGTATGGGTGGACTTGATATTTTTCGTCAATTTACCAAAGATGGAAAAAATCAAGTCGTTAATATGAAATACCCAATCAACTCTTCTGCTGACGATTACGGTATTCATTTCTTTAAGACTTATAAACGTGGATTTTTCTCTTCTAACAGAGAGGGTTCAAGAAGCGATGATATTTGGGGATTCTTTTTGCCGCCTATTCAGGTTAGTATAGAAGGTATTGTTAAAAACGAGGAGAATATGATTGCTATAGAAGGTGCAAAAGTTAGTATGACTTCAACCAACGGTACTCAACTTGAAGGGAAAAGCAATGGCGCAGGAAAATTTAATTTTCAACTCTCTGAAAACAACGACTATATGTTTATAACCGAAAAAGCAGGTTATTTAAAAGGTGTCGGAAAAGAAACTACTCGCGGTCTTACCGATAATACAACTTTACATATAGAAATTCTTATGACACCGCTTCTTAATGTTATTGAACTCGAAAATATAGAATACGATTTCAATAAGGCAACTTTAAGAGAAGAGTCAAAGGTATCGCTTGATTTGCTTGTTGATATTCTTAATGTCAACAACACTATTACTATAGAACTTAGAGCAAATACTGACTTTAGAGGTTCTGACGAGGCAAATATGGAACTTTCTCAAGCGAGGGCTCAGTCGGTTGTTGATTATTTGATTTTGAAAGGTATCTCGCCTGACAGACTTCAATCGAAAGGAATGGGTGAGAGCAATCCGATAAAAGTCAGCAAGAAAAATGCTGAAAAATATCCGTTCTTAAAAGAAGGTGATGTTTTGGATGAGGCTTTTATCAACAAACTTGAAAACAATCAAGACAAAGAAATTTGTCATCAGTTGAATCGTAGAACCGAATTTGTTGTTTTAAGAACCGATTACAAAGAAAGTGGTATTCCGTTTGGAGAATAAACAAAAAGTTTGATTCTATTAATTTTAAGTTAAAGATATTTTAAAGGATAATTTAATAAATTAAATTACGTTTGTAACAAAGAAAACTTTGTATTTACCGATGGACGAAAAAGTAGATAATAGGATTGTGGAATTTATTAATAATCATCATGTTTTGACACTTGCAACAACTATAGACGATTATCCTTATTGTTGTAATTGTTATTACGTTTATGATGAAAACGAAAATCTGTTTGCCATAAAAATCAACGAAGATACTCGGCACGGAAAAGAAATGAAAATTAATCCTAAGATTGCGGCTTCTATTGTTTTGGAAACTTCTGAAGTCGGTAAAATTCAAGGGCTTCAAATATGCGGGACGGCTGAATATTGTAAAGACGAAAGTTTGGATTTTGTCAAAAAGATTTATTTGAAAAAATATCCTTACGCTTTGGCTGTCAGTGGCGACTATGTTGCCTTGCGTCCTAATTTCTATAAATTTACCGACAACCGTTTTGGTATCGGTAAAAAACTTTTGTGGAATAGTAATAAGAAAAATTAATAATTAATATCAAAAGAATTATGAAATTAAACTATAAGTCATTTGGCCTTAGCACAGTATTATCGGCAGCAGTTTTGTTGGGATTCCAATCTTGTAACGGTAATTCTAACCCTTCAGGAGGCAATCAGCAATCAAATTCAAACAGCGGTTTTGAAGAACAAGACGAATTGACAACTTATTATTTGTTGCCTTCGCCTGAAGATATTTTTGCTTTTTCAAGCGAAAAACTTAAATTTTCGTCTTCTTTGCTTAATCCTACCGACAAGGCTGCAACATACGAGGATAGCAAAAGCAAAGAAACTAACTTCGGCGTTTATTGTGCTGACATGGCATATTGCGCTGTAAACGGACAAAATCAAGAGTCAATCAAATATCTTGGAACATTAAAAGAATTGTCTTCAAAATTGGGTCTTGAATCTGTTTTCGGAAAAGAGTTAGGCGATAGAATTGATAGATACATGCAAAACAAAGATTCTCTGAAAGTAATTGCAAACGAGACTTATCTTGATATTAAAAAGGCTCTCGAAATTCAGGGAAAAAATTCTACAATCGCTCAGATTTCTGCAGGTGGTTGGCTCGAATGTATGTATATCATTATCAATTCGATTGATAGTTTCTCTAATAGTGATGTTAATATTCAGCAGATTGCTGACGAGAAAAACGTTTTTGAATCGCTTATGGCATATCTTGAACAATTCAAAAACAAACCCGGTATTCAAGAGACTATAGATCAATTAAAACCGTTAGGAGAGGCTTACAAAAAACTTTCAGTTGTGGTTGTTGAAGATGCAGGTAATCAGACAACTGACAACGGCGCGATTGTAATCGGTGGTAACAAAAAAATCGAAATTAGTGAAGAAAATTTCAATGCTTTGAAAAAATGTATCACTGACATTAGACAAGAATTTACTTCAAATAAATAAAAAACTAAAAAATAATTAATTTTTGCACATTTTGAAAAATAATAAAGCGGTATCAACGTTTTATTAATAAAAAATGACATATAATATGAAAGCGTTAAAAAATATAATACTTGGCATGGCAATATCAGCGATGTTGCCGATAGCATCGAATGCTCAAAATTGTGCTGACTTCCTTAATTATAGGAAACCGGTTCATCCATGGAGATATAACACTGCTTCTAAGAGTGCAACTTGTTTTTCTGGTAAAAAATACGAGTTTGTGCTTCCGCTTGCAAAAGGCAATGAATATAGGGTTCAGTTTTTTGCATCGCCTGTTTTTAATGATGATGTTCAGGTAAAAATTGT
>CAJOGF010000003.1:34433-55836 GCA_905233995.1 uncultured Bacteroidales bacterium
ACAAATTTGATTCATCCATTTTTTGATTTTGCACCGGCTCAGCCTACTTCGTTGAAGATTATGATTGAAGTTAAGGAGCATAGCAACGTTACTTATGTTGAACAAACAGATTGGGACGAAAACGGTGAACTCGTTGTTAAAAAAATTCCCGTAACAAAAGAAGGCGGTCCTGAAACTGTAAAAGGATGTTTTACAGTTTATGTTATCGACAAGCCGGTAGAAGGTGGTGCATTTTAATGACAACAAACCATAATTTTTGTTTTTATTCATCAAAAGCGGGTATATTGAAAAATATCCCGCTTTTTTATTTTCGTTTTTAGAAAAAATATCTTTATCTTTGCAAAAACAATTATTTTTTTTCTATTATGCCATTAGACGAAAACAACTATTGCGTTATTATGGCCGGTGGTGTGGGAAGCCGCTTTTGGCCAAAAAGCAGAACACAATGTCCAAAACAGTTTTTGGATATTCTTGGTACTGGTCGTACTTTGATTCAACAGACGTTTGATAGATTCAGAAATATTTGTAATCCTGAAAATATTTATGTTGTAACGGGAGAGGATTACGCTGAGATTGTAAGTGAGCAACTTCCTGAATTAAACAAAGATAATATTCTTTGCGAACCAATTCGTAGAAATACTGCACCGTGTATAGCATACGCTTCGTACAAAATTTTTTCTAAAAATCCTGAAGCGCAAATTGTTGTATCACCGGCAGACCATTTTGTGGGGGATACAAGAGGTTTTGAAGAAACGATAAAAAGAGGATTGCAATTCATAAAATTCAATACCGAATCTTTCCTTACTGTTGGAATTATTCCAACAAGACCAGAAACAGGATACGGTTATATTCAAATTGATTCGAGAATTGGAGAAGACCCTCTTGCAATCAACGAAGTTACAAAAGTGAAACTCTTTACCGAAAAACCTATTCTTGAGATGGCAAAAGTTTTTGTTAGCAGTAAAGAATTTTTTTGGAATGCAGGTATTTTTCTTTGGAGTGCTAAGGCAATTATTGAGGCTTTTCGTACTCAGCAGAAAGAAATGGCTGAATTGTTTGACAGTGGACTTAATGTCGCTTACAACACTGCTCAAGAGAAAGAGTTTATTAATTCTATATATCCTCAGTGTCATAATATTTCCATAGATTACGGAATCATGGAAAATTATCCTGATATATACGTAATTCCTGCTCTTTTCCCTTGGTCTGACCTTGGTACTTGGGGTTCTCTTTATGAAAATTCTCAAAAGGACGAAAACCAAAATGCCGTTGCGGGTACAAAAGTTGTTGCGATAAATTCTACTGGTTGTATCATCAACACAGATTCTAATCTTGTGGTTGTGGACGGATTAAAAGACTATATTATAGCGCAAAGCGATAAATTGTTGTTGATAATGCCGAAAGCAAACGAGCAGGAAATCAAGAATATCGTTAATAATGTTAAAATAAAATACGGCGAACAATTTGCTTAAAAAAATGTTGAAAAAATATGTCGGTAAAAGTTGAAAGGCTTGTAAAAACATACGACAAAACTCGCGCTCTTGATGATATTTCGTTTGAAATCCAAAGTGGTGAAATAGTCGGTTTTCTCGGTCCTAACGGGGCTGGAAAAAGTACAACTATGAAAATCATAACAGGTTGTCTTGCAAGCGATTCGGGAGATGTTTTTATCAACGGTGTTAATACTAAAGATAACTTTAAGGAAATAAAAAAAACAATCGGTTATCTACCTGAAAACAATCCGTTGTATCTGAATATGTATGTTAAAGAATATCTTGAATATTCAGCATCTATGTATTTGGATAGCAAAAAGATAAATGCTGCTGTTGAAAATGCAATTCAAGCGGTTGGACTTTCAAGTCATAAGAGCAAAAGAATAGGAGAACTTTCAAAAGGATACAAACAAAGAACGGGAATTGCAAGGGCTATTATTCATAATCCGTCAATTCTTATTCTCGATGAGCCGACAACAGGTCTTGACCCAAATCAGATTTTGGAAATCAGAAATCTGATAAAAGAACTTGGAAAAGAAAAGACCGTGATTTTGTCAACACATATTATGCAGGAGGCTGAAGCCGTTTGCGATAGAGCGTTGATTATTAATAAGGGAAAAATTGTTGCAGACGATTCTCTTAAAAATCTTAAAACCAAAAACACCGGGGATTCTACAATTGTGGAGTTCGATTTAAAAAATATCAGCGGCGTGGATTTTCAAAAAAAAATCAACGAATTTGCGCAAAAAGAAGGTTTTTCGATTCTGTCAATAACAAAAAACAAGGGAAATCTTGAAAATATTTTCCGAGAACTTACAACTGAATAATTTTTTTTGTAAATTTGCGTGTTAAAGAATAAATAAACCATAACAAAAATGGATAATAATACACAGGAATTAGCCCCGCTTGATTGGGCAAACATAGGATTCGGTTATATCAGAACCGATTATAACGTAAGATGTTATTACCGTAATGGTAAATGGGGCGAAATAGAAGTCCATTCTGACGAAAATATTTCAATGCACATGGCTGCAACTTGTCTGCATTACGGTCAGGAAAGTTTTGAAGGATTAAAAGCGTATAGAGGAAAAGATGGCAAAGTAAGACTTTTCCGTCCTGAAGAAAATGCTATGCGAATGCAAAGCACTTCAAGAGGAATTTTAATGCCAGAGCTCTCTACTGAAATGTTTATCGAAATGGTGGAAAAAGCAGTGAAACTCAATGCTCGTTTTATTCCGCCATACGGTCATGGTGCAACACTTTATATCCGTCCTTTGATGATTGGTGTTGGTGCAACGGTTGGTGTTAAACCTTCGCCCGAATATTTGTTTATGATATTTGTAACGCCGGTAGGTGCTTATTTCAAAGGTGGTTTTGCAACTGGTAATTATATGATTGTTAGGGATTATGACCGTTCAGCACCTCTTGGAACTGGTATCTACAAAGTCGGTGGTAATTATGCTGCAAGTCTTAAAGCCAACAAAATGGCGCATGATGCTGGTTATATGTCAGAATTTTATCTTGACGCTAAAGAGAAGAAATATATGGACGAATGTGGCGCGGCAAACTTTTTCGGAATCAAAGATAATACATATATCACTCCGAAATCAACTTCAATTTTGCCGTCAATTACCAACAAATCTCTAATGCAATTAGCAGAATGGATGGGCATGAAAGTTGAGCGTCGTCCTATTCCTGAAGAAGAATTGGAAACGTTTGAAGAGGCTGGTGCTTGCGGTACGGCAGCCGTAATTGCTCCTATTCATGAAATTGACGACCCAAAAACTGGTAAAAAATATGTTATTGCCAAAGACGGAAAACCCGGAAATTGGAGTCGTAAACTTTATGAAAAATACACAGCAATTCAGTTCGGCGAATGTGAAGACCCATTCGGTTGGACAAGAGTAATAGAAGGTATTTAATTGTTATTGTTGATTAAGATGTGATTGTTCTAAAAAAGTGTTTTGCTTTTTTTTAGGCAATCTCATCTTTTTTTTATTAATAAAGAAAATTTTTCTTCATCATGGCAAACACCCAAACACGCAAACCTGTAGAAAAAAAACGTCCGAATATCTCTTGGACTATCAAGCCTGATAATTTAACTCTTATTCAATGGCAGAAAGCACTTCGACGTCAAGCCGCTGAAGATGAGCAAATGATTTGTAAAGAAACTGCTCCAGAAAATTATCCGGGAGAATACGAAGTTAACAATCCAAGCACCAGACAAACTTATAAGGTTGTTTTCAGAGGTGATGAATCGCCTTGGAATTATTGTTCGTGTATGGATTTTAAGACTTCAAGACTTGGTACTTGCAAGCATATTGAGCGTGTAAAAATGTGGGTGTTTCAATATTCCAAACCTATTTATTCGCAGTTGCCAGCTTATACATCGATTTATCTTTCGTATGCAAACGATAGACAAGTGAAAATTAGGATTGGTCAAGATCATTATGAAGAGTATAAACAGTTGGCTTCTAAGTATTTCGATTCTAACAATGTCTTGTTGCCTCAGGCTTTTGAATTATATGATAGGCTAATGATTGAGGGTATGAAAATAGACCCGTCATTTCGATTCTATCAAGATGCTATTGATTATATAATTGAGCAAAACGACAACAAATTCAGACAAGAACTTGTAAAAGAATGCGATGAAAAAACATTTGATAGTCTTCTTTCAACAAAATTGTATCCTTACCAAAAAGACGGTATTCGGTTTGCTTTTGAAAAAGGTCGTTCTATAATTGCTGACGAAATGGGGCTTGGAAAAACTGTTCAGGCTCTTGCTACGGCAGAACTTTTTCGTAAAAAAGGACTTGCTCAAAGTGTGCTGATTGTATGCCCTACTTCGCTGAAATATCAGTGGCAGAAGGAGATAGAAAAATTTGTTCCTAACGCTCAAACGCTTGTTATAGAGGGTAGTCCGATGAAACGTATGGAACATTATGCTAACAATGTGCCTTATAAGATTGTTTCTTACAATTGCGTTTCCAACGATATAAAAATGCTTGGTGTAATTCAGTCGGACGTTTTGATTATGGACGAGGTGCAACGTTTAAAGAATTGGAAGACACAGATTTCTATGTCAGCAAAACGAATTATTTCAGACTATGCCGTAATTCTATCTGGAACTCCGCTTGAAAACAAGTTGGAGGAACTTTACACTGTTATGGAATATGCTGATAATTATTGTTTAAGTCCGTATTGGCAATTTAAAAATGATTGCATTTTAACCGATGGAAACGGCAAAGTTATCGGGTATCAAAATCTCAACAAAATTGGAGCAAAGGTTAGAACTCGTCTTATTCGTCGCACCAAGAAACAGGTTGCACTGCAAATGCCTAAACGTCAGGACAACAACATGTTAGTTGCCATGACAAAAGAACAGCAAGATATTCATGACGAACTTAAAAACTCTGTTGCACAACTTGTTTTCAAGTGGCAAAAAATGCGTTTCTTGACCGAAAAAGATAGACATCGTCTTTTGCTTTTGCTTTCACAAATGCGTATGGTCTGCGATTCAACGTTTATTCTTGACCAGAAAACTCATTTCGATACTAAAATCGATGAGACTATGAATATTTTGCAGTCCGTTTTTGAAAGTGGCAACGAAAAAGTAGTTATTTTTAGTCAGTGGGAGCGAATGACAAGACTTATTGCGGAAGAACTTGACAAAATGCAAATCGGTTATGAGTATCTTCACGGCGGAGTCCCGTCTGCAAAACGTAAGTCTTTGATTGATAATTTTACGGACGATGAAAAATGTAGAGTTTTTCTTTCAACGGATGCAGGAAGTACGGGTTTGAATCTTCAAGCCGCTTCAATTGTGATTAATCTTGATTTGCCTTGGAATCCGTCGGTTTTGGAACAAAGGATTGCGAGAATTTATCGTATCGGGCAAGAACGTAACATTCAGGTTATCAATTTGATAAGTAGAGGTACAATTGAAGAACAAATGTTAGGCAAGTTGAGGTTTAAGTCTGCGCTATTTGAGGGTGTTCTTGATAATGGTGCTGATACTATATATCTTGGTGATAAATCTAAGTTCTCAATGATGATGGACTCTTTGTCTGAGGTTGTATCGGAGGATACTTTGTCAACAAAGGTTCGTTATCAAGACACCGAAGATAATAATTTATCCGACGAACCAGAAAAAATTGAGATTGAAAAAGAAGAAAAATATAATAAAGAGGAACCTCAAGATGTTTTAAAACAAGGAGTTGCGTTTCTTTCAACACTTGCAAACACTTTGCAGTCTCCCGAAAAAACACAGGAATTAGTTGATACTTTGGTAAAAACCGATGAAAAAACTGGTCAATCGCATCTTGAAATTCCTGTGCCTGATAAGGATACTGTTAAAAATATTTTTAATATGATTGGCAAACTTTTTAGCCGTTAAAAAAATTACAATCCTATTATTTGATATTCTTGACCTTTTTGTGTTGTTAGGTCGTATTCGTAAATCGGTTGTAATTGCGGAACTAAGTTTTCCGTTAATTCTTTTGAAATTATAGGTTTTTTAATTTCAGGACGTTGAAGTACAGGATTTTTTACTTCGCCTTTTGCTTTTTTCAATCCTTTGGCTTTTAGGTGTTGATAACTTCTAAGTCTTATGATTCCGCCGTGTTCAGAGGTAATTTTTGCTGACACGAGTTTGCTGTTTTGCCATTTCATATCGACAATAAAACCGCCTCGTGCTTTCAGTCCTAAAACTTCTCCATCTTTCCAAACGCTTGGCAAAGCGGGTAGAAGTTGAACTGCGCCGTCATGACTTTGCAAAAGCATTTCCATAACGCCAGCAGAACAGCCGAAATTACCGTCAATCTGAAATGGTGGGTGTGCATCAAAAAGATTTGGATATGTTCTCCCATCTGCAAATTCTTTGGGAACGTAAAAAAATGAAAATTCAGCAGGTAACGGTTTCAACATATTAGAAATTATTTTGTAAGCATGGTCGCCGTCAAGCATTCTTGCCCAAAAATTGATTTTCCAACCAAGCGACCAACCTGTTGCCATATCGCCTCTTTGTTTTAAAGTATTTTTTGCAGCGCAAAACAATTCAGGGTTTGTGTATGGCGAAATCTGATTTGACGGATAAAGTCCATAAAGATGCGAAATATGACGGTGTTCGTCTTTCGGGTCGTCGGAATCGGTAAGCCATTCTTGAAGTTGACCATAACGTCCAACTCGCATTTCTGGAAGTTTTGAAATTGTGTTTTTGATTTTGTTGATATAGTCATTGTCTTGAATGTCAAGAATTTGCATTGCTTTTAAGGTTGACGAAAGAACGTCAAAAACAATTTGATTGTCCATTGTTGTGCCAGAAGTAATAGGAGTTTGTTTCCCAACCGGTCCGTGTTCAGGCGATACCGATGGGACAACAACAAGAAGATTATAACGCGGGTCGTTTTGTAAGAAATCCAACAGAAAGTCGCTTGCACCTTTTAATACAGGAAAATATTTTTTCAAAAACTCTTTGTCTAAAGTAAACAGAAAATGTTGCCAAATATGTGTTGATAGCCAAGCCCCGCCGGTTGGAAACATTCCCCAAAATGCGCCGTCAACAGGGCCTGAAATTCTCCATAAATCGGTGTTGTGATGTGCAGTCCAACCTTTGCAACCATAAAGTGAAGTAGCAGCGTCTTTTCCGCTTATACTCAAATCGTTAATCATGTCAATCAAAGGTAGTTCGTTTTCAGAAAGATTGCCTATATTGCTTGGCCAATAATTCATTTCGGCATTGATGTTTATTGTATATTTTGAATCCCAAGCCGGATTTGTTTGTTCATTCCAAATACCTTGTAAGTTTGCTGGTTGACCGCCCGGTTGCGACGATGAAATTAATAGATAACGTCCGTATTGCATCATTAGCGATACCATATCGTAATCATTTGAAGTGCTGAAATTTTGGAGCCTTTTGTCCGTTGAAAGTGTAGAATTTTTGTCTTTTGGTAAAAATAGTTTTACACGACTATATTGTTCTTGATATTTTTTAAGATGTTCTTTAAGTATTGTATCGTAAGATTTTGTGATAGCAGCATTTAACGCTTCTTCGTTTAATTTTTCAGGATTTAGGGTTATGTCTTGAAAATTTTTAAAGTTTGTTGAAGCCGTGATGAAAAAATAAGCCTCTGAAGCATTTTTTACGTTTATTGTGCTGTCGTTTTCTGACGAGGTTGTGCCGTTGGATTTTACAATTATTTTTACCTCTGCCGTTAATTTTCCTTCAATGCCTTCTTGACTTTTGTTTTTAATTTTTGCCGAGAGTGAATTATTGTTTGTTGAGTGCTCTGTCTGCAAAACGCAAGAATGTGAAAGTGAGAAATTTAAGGCGTTTGGTTTGTCGCTTTCAATTTTTACTATTATTACTTTTTCGGTAAGTGGAGCAAAAACGGTTCGCTTAATTTTTGTGTTATTTGTTTCGTATGTAGTTGTGTTTAAGGCAGTTGAAAGGTCTAATTCGCGTCGATAGTTAGAAAACTCTTGGTTTTGAAAATTTATAAAAATACTTCCTAACGTTAAATAACTCATGCCGTGAGGACCTTTTATAAATTTCTTGTCGATTATTTCGCTTGCTTTTTCTTCTTCGGAGTTGAAAATAAGATTTCTGACTTCTGTCAGGTTTTCAAGTGCCTCTTTTGAAAGATTGTTGTGCGGACTTCCTGCCCAAAATGTTTCTTCGTTGAGTTGGATTTCTTCTAAAGCAACACCTCCGTAAACCATCGCTCCAAGTTTTGAATTGCCGATAGGAAGTGCTTCAAGCCATTTTTCGGCAGGTTTAGAATACCAAAGTTTGTGGTCTTGTGCGTTTAAGATAGAAACGCAAAATGTTAACACACAAAGTGTTAAAAACGTTTTCAGATTTTTTTTCATAATTATAAAATTTGGTTTGTAGAAAATTTTTCAGCAAAGATAATAATTTTTTTATTTTTCAAGACTTTTTTTTGACTGTTGCGTTTTGATTTTTTACAATCAGGATAACTGATAATAAAATTAGCAAAATTCCGAAAAAAAGTTTAGCCGTGAATAGTTCGTTGAAAATAAAAATTCCTATCAAAACGGCTGTTACAGGCTCTAACGAACCCATTATTGCTGCCGGTGTTGACCCTACAAGTTTTATTGCTGTATTCATGCAGATTAGAGATAATACTGTCGGCACAAGTCCTAAGAAAAATCCCCAAAAACAAACTTTAGCGTTAAAGATAAATTGTAAGTGATTTTCTTCACCTCCAATAAATGAAAATATAATAAACGCTGGTAAAGAAAAAAGTGTGGCAAAAAATGTAAATTTCAAGACACTAAGTTGTATTTTTGCTTTGTTGACCAAAACGATGTAAATTGCGTATGTTAAGGAGGATAACAGCACCAAAATTATTCCAATTGTTGAAACAGAACTATTTGCGCCGCCTTTTGATAGTAATATAATTCCTGTCAGCGATAATACGAGAGAAAAAAATATGTTTTTTGTGATTTTTTCTTTAAACCAAATAGTCATTATTACAGAAACCATTACAGGATAGCAAAAAAGTATTGTTGAGGCAAGTCCTGAGTCCATAAAATTGAAACTATAATAAAGTGTCAGCGATGATAGTCCGAACATTGTGCCTAACAGAGTTGTTTTTCTTATGTCAGATTTGGTAATTATAAAATTTTCACCTTTTGCCACCATGATTGTTCCAAGAATCAAAACGGCGGTAAAATATCTTAAAAATACCGTAGAAACGGTGTTTAACCCTTCATGATACAGAGATAATGCTCCAAGCGGATTTGTACCATAACAAATTGCGGCTGTTATTCCCAAAAATGTCCCTTTGAATTTTGATGTCATTTTGCTGTTTTTTTTTATTTTTCAACGTGCAAAATTACATTTTTTTTGTTTTCGGTATGTATAAAAAAAACTTACCTTTGTGTCAAATTTTTTTGAAAAATGCAGCATAATTTAAGAAATATTGCTAAACGGCAGCCTAATTTTTTTGCTTTAACGCCGCTTATTGTTTTTTTGTTGATGTATTTGGTAACATCGTTGATTCTTCAAGACTTTTATAAGATTCCGATAACGATTGCTTTTCTTTTTTCTTGCATTTATGCAGTTGCTATTACGAGTGGGCTTAATATAAGCCAAAGGATAACACGTTTTAGCAGAGGAGCCTCAAACAAGAGCATTATGCTGATGATTTGGATTTTTATTTTGGCGGGAGCATTTGCGCAAACTACCAAAAGTATGGGAGGGGTTCAGCAAGCGGTGAATATTGCATTGAAGATTTTGCCTTCAAATTTCTTGTTGCCCGGTATGTTTCTTACATCCTGTTTTATATCGTTGTCGATAGGGACTTCGGTTGGTACGATAGCCGCATTGATGCCTGTTGCCGCTGGAATTGCCTCTCAAACTGGTTTTGATATTACTATTATGGCTGGTATAATTGTTGGTGGTGCGTATTTTGGTGATAATCTTTCTTTTATTTCTGACACAACTGTTGTTGCAACCAAAACTCAGGGCTGCATGATGAAAGATAAATTCCGTGAAAATATCAAAATTGTAACGCCAGCCGCTATCGCTGCCTTGATTATTTATTTCTTTTTGGGAAAAGATTTTGCTTTTTCGTTGCAAGAAAACGAAATTATGTTTGTAAAAGTTTTGCCTTATATCGCGGTTTTAATAACGGCGATTATTGGTGTTGACGTTATAATAGTTCTTTTTTTAGGAACTATTTTGGCGGGATTTATTGGAATTTTCAGCGGTGATTATGATATTTTTGGTTGGTTTTCTAATATGGGAGATGGCGTTTTGTCGATGTCAGAACTTATAATTGTTACGCTTTTGGCGGGCGGAATGTTGGAACTTATTCGTTATAATGGCGGCATGGATTTTCTTGTTGAAAAAATTTCAGCAAAAATACGTGGTAGACTTGGTGCTGAGTTTAGTATTGCCTCTTTGGTGTTTTTTGCTGACCTTTGCACTGCTAATAATACTGTTGCAATTATAACAGTTGGTCAGGCGACTAACAAGATTTCAAGTAAGTTTGGCATTAGTCCAAAACGCGCGGCAAGTATTCTTGATACTTTTTCTTGTTTTGCTCAAGGTCTTATTCCGTATGGGGCTCAAATGCTTTTGGCGGCAGGTTTGTGTAAAATTGCCCCCTCAAGCATTACGCCGTATTTGTTTTATCCTTTTTTGATGGGATTATGTGCCTTATTGAGTATTGTGTTTTATAAACCGAAGACAAAGAAAAATGCTAAAGTTTCCTTACAACCATAAGTCCATCGCGTAAGGGAAGCAAAACGTTTTCAACTCTTGTATCGTTTTGTACAATGTTGTTAAGTTCTTGAATCCCTTTGGTATATGTATCGTTGTCTTTTGGTTCGGTGATAACTTTATCATACCATAAAACATTGTCAATCAGAATATAACCTCCTGATTTTATCTTGTCGAAAACCTCTTCGTAATAAGTGGGATATTGACGTTTGTCGCCGTCTATAAACGCCATATCAAACTGAAAGGCAAATGTTTTTACAATTTCAACTGCGTCTCCGATATGAAGTTTTATTTTGTCTTGTATTCCTGCTCTTTGAAAAAAAACTTCTATCGGCTCTTTCATTTCGTCTTTTATTTCGATTGTATGGAGTTCGCCGTTGTTTTTAAGACCTTTTGACAAACAATACGCAGAATAACCTGTAAAAGTTCCTATTTCGAGTATTTTTTCAGGGTTTATCATTCGTGAAAAAAATTCTAACAATTTGCCTTGTATCGGTCCTGAAAGTTGTCTCGGCATCGTGGTTGTAAGGTTTGTTTTGCGTCGTAACCAAACTAAAACGTCGTCTTCTTTGGTTGTATGATTTTCTATGTATTCGTCAATTGTTATCATAACAAAAAGTATTTATTGTTGATACTAAAATAAAAAAACGGTCAGGATTTTATCAAACCTGACCGTTGTAGTCCCTACGGGAATCGAACCCGTGTTACAAGAATGAAAATCTTGCGTCCTAGCCTCTAGACGAAAGGACCGTCTTTTGCTTTTTGCGATGCAAAGATAGAGACAATTTTTATTTCGACAAAATTTTTTTTTACTTTTTTAGCAAAAATTTTCTATTTTCTTTGTAATCTTCTGACAAATAATAATTTAATAATTCATTAAAACGTAATAATAAATCATAAATTAATGGCTTTTCTTGCTCAATGTTAGTTTCAGAAGGGGAATTTATGAAATTTAAGTCGAAATTTTCGCCAAATTTATCGTTTTTTATCATCGCTTTTATGCTTGAAGTTAAATCTCCTGTGAAAGTTAAAGCAATATTATCCGAAATCGAATTGGTTAAAAGTGCAATTGCGGCGTATTCTTTTGCTGAAATATTCTTGATTTTGCTTTCGCTCTCATAACAAATACAATCGAGAGTTTGCTGAAGTTTTTGAGAATTTTTGTTGTAGTCAGTATTGTTTGTGTCAAAATAAGGTGCGTAGGTTTGTAGCAAATCGTTGAATTTGGCTGTTTTGTCCAAAATTTTTGCCTTATTTGATAAAAATTTTGGTATTGGAGCAAATTCAGAAATAATGTCAAGACTTTTTATGCCCGAAATATGAAAATTTCTGAATTGTCCATGGCAAAATAGTTTTGAAAATCCGTATTTAAGATTTGCAAACTCCTTGGAAAGTATAAACGCCATTGAAGCATAATCCATGTATTGATTTGATTGAGAATCAAGTATTTCACCGTCGATAACAATGTATTTTTGTTCGCCATCGTCGTTAGAAAAAATTCCTTCTTTTCTATCGAAGATAACGTAAACTTTTACCTCTGGCATTTCAAAAAATGTTTTACATTTATCAATTAGGCTGATTAATTCGGGATAGTTTTCTGCTGTTGCCTCTTTAGAATGTTCCAAAACAACCGAAATTGTTTTGTCAACGCTTACTTTTTCGATGTATGATTTCAAATCAGAATACATTGAACCTCGTTTTACAAACTGACTAAAATCTTTAATTGAAAAGTCTGAAAATTTTCTATTGTAATCGTATTGAGGATTGTTTAAAGTATAATGTTGAAGGTTTTGATTGGAGAAAATAGCAAGAGCCATATTGTTTTGGATTGTCTCTTCTTCTTCTTCAATTTTTTGTTGAGATAAAACCTCTAAATTGTTTTTAATTAATGGTTTTTCTATTGCGCAGAGTTTTGAATATTTTAGTTTTTCTTTGTCTGAAATACTTAAACTTCTTAAAAATTGAAGTACGCAATAATATAGTCCGTTTGTAGAATATTCGTTTGTCGGCAAAGAATTTTCTTTTGGGAAAAGTCTTAGGAAATTGTTTTCTTTCAAAAAGTCGGCGGCGTTTTCCAATAATTTTTGCGATTGTTTGGTTTGGTTGTTGTCTAAAAGTTTTTTAGCAATAATAATTTGACAAAAAGCACGGTTGAGTTCGTCGTTATCCGTTTTGAAATATTTTTCTTTCATCGAAAGTAATATTTCAACTAATTGTTGCTGTTGACTTTGGTTCAAACTTTCCCATTTTAAATGAGTTGTGATAAAAATCAGTGAAAAAATCTCTTTTTTGCCAAATTGAAAGTCTGACATCATTTTCAAAAGTTTGTCTTTTGAGGTTTCTTCTTTTAACATCAAATCCGCCTTTTCAAAAATGTCAGGATTATAGGTTAAGGTGTTGAAAAACTCAATTAACAAAAACGCAAAATTGTCGAATGTGGATTGGGTTTCTTGAAAAAGTTGTTTTAAGAAAAATGCAGAGTTTTTCTTGTCGTTATTATTGAAAAATAATTGTGAGATTATTTGTAGTTTTTCTTGTTTTGTTTTGTTGTTGAGAGGGATTATTTCGTCAAAAAGCGCATTGTTGTCGCGATTTGCGAGCCATTTTGTGGTTTCAACAATGATTAAATCCCTTGAAATTTTGCTTTTTAGTTCTGCTTTTTGCCCTGAAAGCGTTTCAATGTAAGCCTCTTGCAGGTGTTTGTCTGTTACAAAAAGATAACTACCTAAGGTTGTTAGGATATAAAAGCAGGTTTCTGCCGATAAGGTTTGTGTGTTGGATTTCGACTGTTGAATTTGGTAAATATCGAGTTTTGCCAAAATGTATTCGTTATCTTCCAAATGATTAGCAATTATGGCTTTTTGTCCTGACGGTTGCTCTTTAGAATAGTATCGGTGGCTTTTGTTGACTGCATTTTGTATTTCTTCAGGATATTCTTCAATGATGTAGTCTTCGGTGAAATTGTAAATTTTTTTTGTTATAGAAGACGATAAAAGTTCTGACAGAAAATTTTCGCTGAAGTTTGCGTTTTCAATTTCTTTTAGCGGTACTATGTTGATATAAAGATGAAAGTCAAAAAGCATAAAAACGATTGCTTTTTTCATTATTCCTAATCCAACTGGCGAAAAAACAAATGAGAAAATATCGTCTTTGTAGTTTTGAGGTTCTATTTTGGTTTTTAGGTCGTTTTCTATGTAGTTTTGTAGTTTTTGTTTAAACTCTTCAATCTGAAACTTTTCGCTAACTTTGAAAGCCGGAGCATTGTTTAGAAGTCCGGTTTTAATATTATCGTATTGTTTGTCTTGAGAGTCAGTAGAATTTATTAAACTGCTTAATAGACTTTGTTTTATGGAATTGTGGTTGATTGTTAAATTTTTCATAATGATTTTTTTTTGTTTTTAAGGTTTGTGTATAAGAATTTGTTATTTAATACAATAGCCTCCTATTAAAATATCGTCCATTTGAGGATAATCATTTCGCCAAGAGGTGATAAATTCTTCAAGCCTTTTCGTTTGATTTTCGCTTGAAGGGTTTTCTTTCCAAATTTCAATTAAAAGTTCCTTGAATTTGTTGTAAGTTACTTTCCTTTTGGTTATTCCGTTGAATTGATCGGCAAAACCGTCTGAAAACATATACAAATAATCGTTACTTAAAACGTCAATTTCTATGGTTTCAAATTTTTTTGGTCTTGGGTGATAACCTACTGGCGTTTTCACCGTTTTGTATTCTGTTAAACTGCCGTCTCTTATAATATAAAGAGGATTGTTTGCCCCGGAGAGTTTTAGTTTTTTTGTCTTTAAGTTTAGAATACAAAACGTTATGTCCATTCCGTCTTGAGGCTCATGTTCTGATACATCTTGACTTAACGCATTGATAACAAGTCGTCTTAACTCTTCCAAAATGTCGCTTGGTAAAGTATTTTCGTTAATATTGGCGCAAATGTCGTTTAGAAAAGTTATGCCGATAAGACTCATAAATGCTCCCGGAACGCCGTGTCCTGTGCAGTCAGCAACTGTAAAAGCAATTATATCTTTTGACTGTTTGAACCAATAGTAATCGCCTGAAACAATTTCGCGCGGTTTCCAAAAAAGAAAATAGTCAGAAAAACATTCCTTTAGCGTGTTGACATTAGGCAAAACGGCTCTTTGTATGCGACTTGCATAACGAATACTATCTGTAACACTGCGGTGTTTTTTTTCAATGTCGTTTTTCAAAAGGGTGATATGTTGCTTTTCCTTTTGAATAGAAAGCGACATTTCCCAAAGTCGTTTGTTTTTTTCGGAAAATTCTTTTTTGTCTTGTTCGAGTTTTTTTTGTTCAAGAATCAAGGCGTTTGCGTCTATGTTGATTTGATTAGTTTCAATTGACTTGGTTTTAGTCTTTTGCTTATCTTTTTTCAAATCTTCGTATAGAACATTTTGTCTTTGTAAGTTATCCTGAAGAATCCTAATTTCTTCGTTAAGACGTTTTTGAGTCTTCTCTTCTGCTTTCTTTTTGATACGCAAAATCATATTGCGGCTTATAATAGCGTAGATTATTGCCGCAAAAGAAATCAAAATGAGGATAATATGTAAAATGTCGAGTGTCAATTTATTTGTAAAATATTAAGTGTTGGAACATTGTAAATATATATCGAATTGCCAAGCCATGACGTATTAATGGTGTTGTTGAATGTGTTTTGTGCCGAAATCCTTGTCAAAAACACATCATAACCGCCTTCTGACGTTTTGAAACTACTATAGCAGATAATTCCGTCGTCGTAGTCGAGTGTAATGTCGTCCAAAAGGTTAAGATTCGTGTCGGTAATTAAAAGTTTGCCGTTGAAACTTCCTGCAAATTGATAATAACTGCTGATAGAAGTGTATGTATTTGAGGTATTGAAATTTAAACCTGAAAAGCATAAATTGTTGTCCAATATTGTTAGGTTGCAATAGTAATCGCCCAAACTACACTCTATTCTTGATAGTTCGTTAGATATAGAGTCAACTTTTATAATGTAATAATTTTGATTTTCAAAGGCATAAATATAAGCGTTGTTGTCATAAACAAAAAAGTTAATTGGGATATAATCAATTGATAAATCCGCTAAAACGTCGCCACTTTGTGAAAAAACTTTCAAATACAAATCGCCGCTTTCGGTTGCGTAGTATATGAAAATATTTCCACTTACGGATTCAACAAAAGAAATGCTTATATCTTGAGAAAATTCGAGTTCTGTGTTAGTTGTGATTTGACCGTCTTTATCAATTATTCTAAGCCCTAAATTATAGGAGGTAGATTGTATCATAGATTGATTAGGCGTTTGAAGTATAATTGCGTATCCGCCGTTGTCAAGAGGTGTGCCGTCGATAGGAAGTTTTGTTGAAGTGCTTGCTTGCGGAGAGTCGCCCCCCATACCTCCTGAGGCTGAAACTGTTGAGTCTATCTGAAAACATTTGTTGCCTAATTCGTCAAATTTCAAAACTGCGTAGTATTCTCTTCCAAAGGAGTTTGTGGAATAAAAATCAAAAAATATTTCTCCTAAGGAGTTTGTCCTAAGTTTGCCGTTTGAAATATCTATTTTTGTTGTCGTGTATTCCATTGACTGTTTGGACATTGTCTGTGATTTTTCTTCGTTTCCGTTTGGGTCTTTGCTGTCGTCTTTGTTGTCATCTCTATGCGTTTCCTGATGAGAAGTTGGAAATGTTAAAGTAAAGGTTGTTGACGAAATTTCTCCATTTCTGTTAATTATTTCAAGATTATATGTCATTGTGTCGCCTTCTGAAGTTATTGTGGCAACATTTCCTAAATTGGTTGGGACAGGAAAAAAAAGTGGTGTTGTCTCCGCTAATTTAATTGGAGAATCATTATAGTCGGAATAGACAGCATCAAATTGATTACAATTTGGTAAAAATGTAATTATAAAAAATATTATAAATATGTAATTTGTTGTTTTCATGTTTGTTTATGCTGTTTGTTTAAAATTTTTAGTTTAAATATCCGTAATCATATTTTGCTAAAACTCTGTAAGCAAGTTTTATTTTCATTCCAAAGTGGATGCCTATTGTTGAAAGATGCAAAGCGTCTTGAACAAAGAGTTTGTTGTATACAAGATTTGCGTTTGAAAGATTGTATTTTGGATTGTTGTATGGTTTTAGCATAATATCAGAATTTACTTCACCAAAAAAAGTAAATCGCTTGAAATTCCTATTGATTCGTATACTGCTACAAATGGAATAGTTTATTCTATTTTTTTCTTTCAAGTCTATTTTGTTTTCCTTTAAAGAATAAGTTGAATTGCCTCCGTATTGAGTATTAGCATCATAACTTACTCTTGTAAGAAAATCGGGTTGAAACCCTAAATGCAATTCAGGTACCCATTTTTCTTTTTTGGTCGGACACGTAAAAATAAACTTTATGGGTATTGATAGAATTTGTATATTTTCTTGATACACAAATGTATATGGAACTATAAAACCTCCCATATCAAGTTCATGGTCAACGGTTCTTAAATATTTTAATAGTTCGTATTTTGCGGCTAATGATATTCCGATGTATTTCCATGGATTGTATTGCAAACCTAATTCAAAACATATTCCTGATACTTCTGAATAATCAGGTTCGTCGGTGTTTTTTGTCCCGACAACGTGTACCGTATCAACTTGTGCAACAGGTGCTTGAAAACCACCTGAAGCCCAAACCGAAAATTTCGGAAAACAATAATAATTGCTGTAAATTTCTTTAAACGGTATCGGGTCGCTTTCGTTAAGAGTATAAAATGGATTTTTCTTGATAAAAAGTTTTACAATAGAATCTGCTTTATAATCGTAGCCAGAGGCCTTAAGAGCAGAAGAATAATATTGCATAAATTCAGCATTGTTTTGTTGCGAGAGTTTTTTGCCTTGATTGATTTGCTCTGCTACTTGTAGAGCGGTTGAATATTTTCCTGCGTTGAAATACCGTTTCAACATAAAAATATTTCTTGTTTGTGTGTCTATAGATTGATCTGTTGATTGGTTTTGCTTGTTTTTTTTGTTTGATATAATTCTGTTTTGATTATCGGTGTTATTGTCCAAAGAGTCAGTATCGGAGTTCAAATTCTGAAAAATAAAATTCATCATATTATCAATACTATCCCGTTGGGCTTTTGTATTGTTGGAAAAAGCCGTTAAAACAATTATTGTTATAAATATTATTAGTTTGTTCATCTTAATTAAAAAAAAACAAAATTCAAAATTACAAATCTTCTATTTTTGAAAACTCTTTGCCCAAAATCAATTCCTTTTCTGTTGACGTAAGTGGTTTTGGGTTAAGCCGTTTGAGAATATCAGCGTAGTGTTTGAAGTCTGTTTCCCAATACCTTAGAAGATTCTCTTCTGTCAACGCAAAAATTACGCCGTGGGAATTAAAACTCATTTGTTTTACTTTATAGCCTTTTAGACTATGTTCTTCTATGCTGACTATTTTTCCGTTTTCGATATTTTTGGTATCAAGCAGCGAAATTCTTTTGTCAGCACTTGAAATAGCGAGTAATTCGGTGTTTTCGTCGTAATACATTTTTTCAATTTGAGAGTGTCCGCCGGCTCGTTTCTTTTCTACTTGGTCATTAAGAGTGTTGACAAAAAATATGTTACCGTCCGAAAAAGAAACTGCCAAAAGATTTTTGTCTGGTATTTCTATCATCGAAAAAGCATGTATTTCTTCTGTCTGATTATCTATTATTTTTGTTAACGTTTTGTTTTCTGAATTGTATTTATAGAGAATACCTTCATGCATTAGAATATAAGTTTCTAATGGATTTTTTGTAGGACATATTGCTGTTATTTTTTGTTTTATATTAATCTCTTCTGTTGTCTTAGCCTGACTTTGATAAGGATTTGTTGATACTATTTTGCCACTTGAGTATGCCATTACAAGTTTAGAATCTTTTATAAATGCTGACATTAAGTAATCTTTCGGTGCTGAAATTTCTGTTATATAATTCTCTTTTATGTCAGAGAAGAATGTTGACTTGTTTTTGGTTGACCAAACAATGCAATTCTCACTTGGAAAAAATGCGGAGAGAACTTGCGTTTTGTTGTTGTCGTAGCCTTGCAAAACTTTTATTGGTTTTGCCTTATTGTTGTTTAAACTATATATTATTATTTGTCCTAATTCGTTGATTGTTAGAAGTCTGTTTTGAGAGTTTGTTCTAAAGTTGATAATATCTCTTGGTAGATTTTTTATATCAGAGGTTATTGCTGTTTGTTCAACGGCATAAAGAAGCGCATCATAAAGAATTGCATCGTTTTGCTTATCTTGATTCTTTTCGTTTAGTTTATAAGCGGCGAGTGCAAGTTTTATGTTGAGTTCTTTGTCTTCGTACTGATTTTTTGCGTTCATAGCAAGCATATTGCAAAGCGTTATGTTATAAAGCCTTGCAGCAGAATCGCTTGCTGTTTTTGCTTTTATTTGTTCTTGACGCGCTTTATGCTCTTCTAATTCGGCTTTTTCTCTTTCTTTTTGAGCGGTTTTCATGTTTTCTTCAGCCTCTATGCGCCTTTCTTCGGCTAAAGCGAGAGCGGCGTTTGCACGTATGAGTGCGTCATGAACCTGATTGCGTGCTTTTTGAGCCTCGGCTGCTGCTCGTTGAGCATTGTCGCGGTCTATCTTGGCATCGTTTGTGGCTTTTTCGGCTTTAAATCTTTGTTCTTCGGCTAATTGTCTTTGCTCTTCGGTTTTTTGCGTCTGATTTTCAGCCAATTGCCTTTGCTCGTCAGCCGTTGACTTTTCCATCAATGCCCAAGACGTAAAACCAGTCATAGTAAGAAGAAAAACTGCAATTGCAATAAAAACGGTTCGTAATCTGCGCTTTTTTGCTTTTTCTTTTTCTATGATTGCATTATGACTTTCTTCCAAATAGTCGGTGCAGTTTTCAAAATTTTCTAATGCTTTTTTGTATTTTTCTTTTTGTGTTGTTTTACTGTTGTCATAACGGGCAAGCCAATAAGCATTTGGACGGCTTCTTTGATACCATGCGTTAACAAAGCCGTAATTGCCTTCGGTAAGAAGAAATTCTTTTTTCTTACCGCTATTAAGCCAACGTTTTAGTTGTGAGTTGAAATCTTGAAAATCTTTTTCGTTTGTTTCCATCTCCAAACACCATGAAGATAGTTTTTTCCAATTACGAATCAATGCTTCATGGGTTATGTCCAAAACAGTATCTCCGCTAAGATACTTAGTTTCAAGATTTTCGTCTTCAATAAATGGTTTAAGTAAGGTGTTGTCAGAATTTCTGAAAATATTGATAACACCACATACAGTTGCATTAGATATGTTTTCTTTGCCAATCATTCCCGTGATTTCGTCCAATGTGCAACGATTTCTTACGGGGCGATTGTTGTCTATTTTAACAAGAGACTTAAAAGTGGTTTCGATAATCTCTTTAGATTCTTGTTGAGTAATATTTTTCTGAGCCCATGACGCATTTTTCAAAAAGTATTCAAATGCTGATTCGTAAAGTATTCCAGCGTGAGCGTTGAGAACGTTGTTCAAGTCTGGTTTTTCAAAATATTTTTTTTCGTATTCTGGTCGTTTTATAAACCAAGAATCAAAATCCTTTTTTTCGTCCTCAGAGAGTACATCTCTTGAAATACCTGCAATTTTAGCCAAATGAATAAGGTCTAATTCTTTTTTGCCGTTGTCTGCCATTTTCCAAAGCAGATTTAGTGCGTGTTGCAACACCGGCAATTGGTCAAAACCATTGTTAAGGTTGTTGACAAGAATTTCTCTAAGCCTTTTTGAAACTTTTCCGCCCGCAAGTAGTGCAGGCTCTTCTATCACTTGACAAATTTCGGTACGTTTTAGTTGAGGTACAAAAAATTGAGAATACGCAATATATTCAGGAAGATTTTTAAAGACCGTGCATTGACTTATAAAGTCGCTACGCATTGTAAAAATTACGTAAATAGGCAAATTATTAATAATAGACAGTCTTATAGTTTCCAACAGCAAATTTATAGCCGTGTAACTTTCTTCGCTCGGTTGCGAATCGTTGAAATTATCGCTATTTGTAAAAATTTCCTCAAATTGGTCGGCTATGATAAGAAGATTTTTGCCTTTGTTCGGGTCTTGAGAATACAGATTTTTTTTTTTGTAAATATCAATAATGGACGAAAAACCGTTTTGAAGTTCTTCTTCACATTCTTGTTTCTCAATTCCTATTTCCTTTGCTAACGACTCCGACAAACTACGTAATGGATTTCGTTGAGGTTTAAAGTCAGCAATAATCCAACTATTGAAATAGGCTTTGAAAAAACCTGCTCTTATATATGGCACAACACCGGCGTAAACCATTGAGGACTTTCCATCGCCAGAGGCTCCGGTTATGAAAGCCATTTTGTTTTCTTCTAACAATTTTACAATTTGACGGATATGCAAATCTCGCCCTTTGAAAAAGATGCTTTCTTCTTCAGTAAAGGGTCTTAAGCCGGGGTATGGACAAATCGTACGTTTCATTTAAGTTTTTATTCCTAAAAAACATACGGCAAAAACAATGCCGCTGCAAATTTAGTTTATTTTTTTTGTTTTTTTATTTTTATAGAGCAAAATGTTGTTAAATTTGGTTCATAAAGATAAAAAAATAATAGGATAAAATCAATTTTAATACATTTTTTTTTAATCTCACCCATTGGAAGAAATC
>CAJOGF010000004.1:0-31297 GCA_905233995.1 uncultured Bacteroidales bacterium
GGGTGATATTTCATAGCCATCTTTCGATAGGCCTTTTTTATTTCGTCTTTTGAAGCACCTTTTTCAACACCAAGCACTTCATAATAATCTCTCTTTTCAGCCATAATCCCAAAAAATATTATTCACCTACAACAACTTTGGCATAACGGACAACCTTGCCGTCCAAAGTGTAACCTTTTTCGATTACATCAATTATTTTTCCTTTCATTTCTTCGCTCGGAGCAGGAAATTTTGTTACTGCCTCGTGTACGTCGGTATCGAGTTCAAGACCAATAGCCTCGATTTCTTTAAGCCCCTTAGAAGTCAAAAACTCTTGAAACTTCTTATAAATCAAGTCAATACCTTCTTTTACCGCATCCAAATCTTTAGCAGTTTCAAGCGATTTTATGGCTCTTTCCATATTGTCAACAACAGGGAGAATACCTTTGAGGACATCTTCACCGCCCGTTTTGGTGAGTTCCATTTTTTCTTTCAGAGTGCGTTTGCGGTAATTATCAAACTCTGCCATCAGACGCAAATATCTATCGCTAAGTTCGTTGTATTTTGCCTCAAAATCTTCTTCTGACTTTTCAGAATTTTCAGGATTCTCTACATTTTCCTCTGTTTGTTCTGACTTTTTGTCAGAGTCAATGGCATTATCTTCAGAATTTGTCGTTTGGCTGTCATTTTGACTGTCATTTTCTGACAATTTTTCATCTGTTTGATTGTCATCTATCTGCTCTTTGTCTGTAATTTGTTCTTCAGTATTCTGTTCCATTGCAGTATTATATGTTTTAACTTTCTTATTTTCAAAGTGTTTCTTTTTATTTCTTCTTGACATTTTCTTACTAATCTTTTATCTACAAAGTTATATAAATCAAATATGTTGCCAATATGTTTTTTATGACAATTTGTCAGTTGACATAATAAAAAATAATCATTAATTTTGCAAGAAAAAAACAATCAGAAAAAAATGAAAAAAATATCATTAACACTTGTTGTAAGTTTTTTATTTACAACGCTTTACGCACAAAGTAAATTTATATTTACCAACAAAACAAATCTTGAATGTCTGCCTGTGCAAGACCAAGGAAATTCAGGGACTTGTTGGTGTTTTTCTTCTACTTCGTTTTTTGAGTCAGAAATGATAAAAAACGGCATCAAAACGCCACCGAACCTTTCCGAAATGTTTATTGTCAGATATAATTATCTTGACAGAGCAATAAAATATGTCATGTTACAAAAAAACATGACATTTAGTCAGGGCAGTTATTTTTGGGACAATTTTTCGATTATGAAAAACTACGGACTTATGCCAGAAGAAGCATATCCAAACACGCTGAACGAAGAAACCCTAATCAATCATTCCGATTTGGAAACGGAACTGAAAAATTTTGCAGATTCAGTTGCAAACGAAAACAACAAAGAACTAAATCCAAAATGGATTGACGATTATAACTTATTGTTAGACAAATATTTCGGAGTAGTCCCTGACACTTTTGAATATAAAGGCAAAAACTACACACCTTTGAAATTTGCAAACGAAGTATGTAAACTAAAATATGAAGATTACATTCAAATTACTTCGTTTTCTCATCACGATTTCTACAAATTTTTTGCTCTTGAAATTCCAGACAATTGGCGTTGGTCGCTTTTTCTAAATGTCAAAATAGACGATTTAACCGACATTATTGACAACTCTTTAGCATTAGGACACACTGTTTTATGGGCTTCTGACGTTTCAGAAGACGGAATTGACTTTAGACGCGGATACGCACTCTTGCCGGGCATTTATTTGGAAGGAAAAACTCCTACCGACATTGACAAATTCAAAAAACTTCCAATTAAAGAGCAACTGAAACAATCCGAAAGACTTATGCGTCCCGGTCTTGAAATTAACGTATCACAACAATCAAGACAAGAAGATTTTAATTGTCGCAAAACTACCGACGACCATGGAATGCAAATAGTCGGCACCGCAACCGACCAAAAAGGTAACAAATTCTATAAAGTTAAAAATTCTTGGGGCGAAATCGGAAATTACAAAGGATATTTTTACGTGTCAGAAAAATTTGTAAAAGCAAAAACAACAGGAATTTTGGTGCATAAAGATTGCTGCAAAGAATTTCTTAAAAAAGCCGAAACAGAATTTTAACAACTAAAATCCAAATTCAATTTTTGCTTTACAATCTCTTTATCCGTTGTACAAAGTATTCCGTCTTTTTCCAAAAGCCAAAAAAAGTCGGAATACTTCAAAACGGAAAAAACATCATGAGAAGAAACCAAAACTGCAAGTTTTTTTTCTTTCGCAATTTTTTTTAGCAACATAAAAATCTCGTCCTTTGCCTGAAAATCCAAAAAAGAAGTCGGCTCGTCCAAAATTATGATTTCAGTTTGTTGAGCCAACGCTTTGGCAATCAAAACTTTCTGCTGCTGACCATCTGAAAGTTCATAAAATCTTTTATTTAATAAATCATTTATTTTCAAATCGGTTGCAACATTTTCAACAATCCTCCAATCCTCCTTATTAAGATTTCCCAAAATACCAGTATAAGGACTTCGTCCAAACGAAATTATATCTTTAACAAAAAAATTCCCGTCATTAAACTTTTCTGTCAACACCACTGAAACCATTTTAGCAAAATCTTTTCGAGAAATTTCGTTTATATTTTTTTCTTGCAAAAAAATTTCACCAGAAAGTGGCTTTAAAATCTTTACAAAAGTTTTTATCAAAGTTGACTTTCCGATGCCATTTTTTCCGATAATTGAAGTAAGATTTCCTTTTAAAAGACTAAGATTAAGATTGTCTTGCAACGGTATTTTTTTAGAATATCCTACACTCAGGTTTTTAGTATAAAGTATGGTTTTAGTCATATTTTTTTGTAAATTTGCCACAAAATTATTGCACAACTTTTTTTTAAAATTTTTATGGCAAAGATAGTAGAAAAATTCACTGAACTCCAAAATTTTGTACTAAAAGATATTTGGAAAATGGATTTAAACAATGCTAACAAGAAGAAACGAACTTCTTTCAACGCATTGAAAATCATAATTATAACAGTGAGAGGTTTTCTTGAAAATGGCTGTTCTATCCGCTCCTCAGCACTTACTTTTTTTACTCTCTTGTCGGTTGTGCCAATCATCGCTCTTGCATTTGCTATTGCTAAAGGTTTCGGTTTGGAAGAAATGGTAGAAAACTTAATAAAATCAACCTTTGAAGCGCAACCCGAATTAGCAGAATATTTAATGTCGTTTTCCTCGTCAATGCTTGAAAATACCAAAGGCGGCGTAATAGCAGGAATCGGCGTTGTAATGCTTTTGTATTCGGTTTTCAAACTTCTAAGCAATATTGAAGAATCATTCAATTATATGTGGAATATAAAATCAAGCCGTCCAATTTTAAGAAAAGTAACTGACTATGTTACAATTATGATTTTTACTCCGATTTTGATGATTATTTCAAGTAGCGCAACATTTTTTCTTTCGTCGCAACTTCACAATTTGTTTTCGGAATATTTTTCGCCAATTTTGAATCTAATCATGAAAATTGTGCCATGTTTTCTGATGGCGATAGTTTTTACAATTCTTTATCTTATAATGCCGAACACAAAAGTTGACATTAAAGCGGCTGCGATTTCGGGTCTTCTAACGGGAATAATTTTTCAAGTTTGGCAGTGGATTTTTGTAACGTTTCAAATGGGAGCGGCGGAATATGGAGCCGTTTACGGAAGTTTTGCTGCTTTACCGTTATTTTTGGTTTGGCTTCAGACGTCATGGATTGTGGTGTTGTTAGGCTGTCAACTCACCTACTCTATTCAAAACGTAGGAAACTATACCACAGAATATTACGCAGGAAATATCAGCATGGGGCTTCAGAAAAAAATAGCCGTTTTGATAATGAGCAAAATAATTGAAAATTTTCAGAAACAAGGCAAACCCAAAAATGCTCTTGAATGGAGCGAAGAAATGAAAATTTCCAACAAAATGTTTCTTTATATTAGCGGACGACTTCAAGAAACGGGACTTTTAGCAGAAATTCGCGACGATTCAAACCCACACCCGACATACATTCCTGCAATTGACATCAACGATATTTCAATCAGCACCATTTACGAAAGGTTTGAAAATTTGGGTCAAGACAAAGATTTTCCCGTTAAAATAAGTAGCGATTTCAACAAAATAGATGAACTTTGCAAACAACAAGAGAAAGATTTTTCTAAAATTTTAGAAAAATTCCCTCTCGCAAAAAAAATAGAAAAATAATTATAACAATATTTTTTTACAAAATCCAAAAAAATCGTGTTTTTTTCGGAATCAAATCCAAAAAAATCGTGTTTTTTTTGGATTTTGCATTACTAAAATCCTTTATTTTACAGTAAATCAACAACTTGAGTCGTATCAGATACAATTTAGCATAACCAACACCTAAATTTGCATTGACAGAGCCTGACACATAACCTTTTTGCTGAATATTTTCACCAAGAAAAGCATTTACTTGTGGATTAATACAGTAGCAACTATTAAAAGTGTTTTTTTAGTTTTTTTTTCCATTTTTTTAAGGCAATAAAAAACCGGGTTGCTAAAATCTTCATTAGCACCCCGGATCAAAAAATCTATTATCATGAAAAACTCTTACAAAGATTTACCGTTATGAAGTTTTCTACGGATTTTTTCAGCAGTCCAGTTGTGAATTGTAGTCCAACGAGTCATAGGTATATTCAAACTTGTACAAAGATAAATATGACCTTTAATTCCGTTATACGGTTTTTTCCCATTTGAATCTTCAAACTTGGAATCTACAAACTCCATAAACATATAACTTAAACTAAAACTCCATATATCATAGTTGTAACCAAATGTCGCAGCAACTGACAACATACTTTTTCCATCTGATAATTTTTCACCATATTTATCATCAGTCCAATTACCTTTATGTGATTTTGCAACCATAAAATTAAGTGTAGGCTGAACTCCAAAATAAGCATACGACATTTCACGATAAATATCAGAAGTTCCAAATTTGAAAAGAATTGGAATCTGCAAGCCAATCGACCTGAAAGTCTCTGTTGTAACATAATCTCCTGCCGCAACATTGTAATTGGAATTTTCAAGACATTTATACTTATTTTTGAAACCGTAATCAACGATTTTACCACCAAAGACAATACCTGTCTTATTGTTTTTAAGGTCAAAATTATAAACGACTCCCACTTGAAAGCCCGGAGTATATGCAAAACCTTTTTTCTCTTGTTTCAAATCACCGTAACCTGTATGAATCAACAAATTATCAGATTTACCACCGATACTCGAACCGAAACAATGATTAAGACCTATTACAAAATTCGCATAACGATATTCTGTCTTATCTTCCAAAAAATCACCACCTTGAGCCATTACTACCGAATTGAATAATACACTCAAAAATATTATGACAGATAACTTTTTCATATTTCTATATTTTTTTTAAAGTTAACCTTTCTGTTTCCTACTTAAAATTGTTATTTTTCTTTACGGTAAATACTCCCAAGCATCTTTGTAGTAACTCATAACATTATCTTCTACATGATAGCCTCTACCTAAAGTAAACACTCCGCGAGCCTGCTCTTCCAACACGTTAGAAACATCTTTATCAAAATCATCGTTTCTATTTATTGCAAAACCAACTGCGCCCTCTCTACAATATGTTGAATTACTAAAATCACGAGCTTTGCCCCATTTTTCGGTACTAAAATCATAATACCAAAGGTCTCCAAGCAAATTTCCGCTTTCGCCCTCCTTGAAAGTACGACCTGTACCTACATAAAATCTTTCATGTGCTTCTCCATTTTTTGTATAAGCAAGGTAGAATGATGCAGCGTTTGCTCTTGCTGAAAAATTTTCTGGTACATCTGCCATTTTTCCCATAGTTACTTCACCAATTTCGTCAACAGACAACTGATAGAAATTCTTTGAAAGACCACCTTTTGAACTTTCTCCTGTACCTACAATTATTCTTGAACCACAAACCTCAACAACAGGTTGATAAAGAGCCTCACCAGTCAATCTTTCAGAGGTTGTACCAGCAGCAGTCCATGTAAGAGTATGCTGATTAGGATGTTGTCCATCAGTTAAATCGTATCCAACTTGATATTCATAAAAGGTTGAAATCAAATTATCATTAGAACCTTTTCCAAATCCGACATAATATCTCAAGCCACCCGGAGAACTTAGCACAAAAGCCTTGTTTCCACACATCGCATGAGGTAAATCCTCTACATAAGCCCTACTTGAACTTACCAGAATAGGACTTGTTTTGTCATCTTCCTTAATTTCATTACCTTGGTCATCAATCATAGGCTGACCGTTTTCATCCAATTTAGTTTTTTGATTATATTGCGGTACACCATTAACATACAATTGTTTTTTAGTGTTATAATTAGGATGATCCAGAGGATTACAATATCGATTATTAGCAATACTATAATAAATAACTTTTTCTGTTAATTTTCCGCCACCTATTTCACCACCGATAATATAAATTACCTTATCGGTAGAAGTTGGATAAACAAACATCGCTCCATTAGCACGTTTTTCAACACCAGTATAATAAGCAACCGATCCCTCTGTGAAATCTGCTAACTGCGACCATACATCATTATCCTTATTATAAACCCACATATCGTTGAAATATGTACTTCCGCTTTTTCCACCATAAAGATATACCTTTTCGTCATTAACACAACTAATAGCCTCAAAACGGTTGGACATATTAACATCGTTTCTTTGAACCCAAACATCTTCGGGAAGTGTTGTATGAAGTTTTAAAACACGTTGATTGTAAATTGTATCAGAACTTTCCCCCTCTTCGTTTTCCAAGATTGCATACGAGCGGACATAATAATCTGTGTTAAAATCAAGACTATGACAGCCACTTGAAAATGCAATAGTAGCATCTGAACCTGTATTTTTGCGATTCAAATATTGCGAACCCGAAACATCACAACCAGAACCGTCAACAATAGGATATTTGTTTGTATGCGAATATACATAACCAACTTCAGAAACTGTTTTTGACCCTAACTCAAGGCTTGTAAATTCAGAAGATAATTCTACATAACAATCCAAATCCGTTATTCTCTTAGAACCACTCTGAAAAACCCTAAAAGTATTTGTATCAAGAACATCTATTTTAGACTCTCCTATCGCAAAACCACCAACAGCGGTAACAAGAGTATAACTGATAGAATCTTGGTTTTCATTTTTCTTCACCTTAGCATTCTCGTCATACTCTTTAATATCATCTCTTGTTATAACAAACGGCTCATCGCCCTGCTCTTTTATACACCCCGATACAAAGGTCAATGCCATTATGCACGGGAAAATCAACTTTCTTTTCATATTTTTCTAAAATATTAGTTTCTGATTAATAGATTTTTTTTAATTCGTACTTTACATAAGCCAAAAATCGTTCCAAACTTAACATTTTTTTGTATTAATTACTAATAATTTTGGCTTCAACCCTACGATTGGTTTGACGACCTTGCTCCGTTGCGTTTGAATCCCTCGGAGAGTCAGGACCGTAACCCTTAGCAATTATTCTTTCAGGTTCAACACCCGTAGAAATAATATAATCTCTAACCGCATTCGCTCTCTGTTGCGACAACTGAATGTTATACTGACGATTACCTTGATTGTCAGTATGTCCTGAAACTTCAATCACAAGATTTGGATAAAGTTTGAAAATTTCCGACAAACGGTCTAACTCGCCAAAAGACTCCTCCCTCAAATCACTTTTGCCAGTATCAAAAAACACGTTATTCAAAACCACTTTTGAACCCGGATCCATTGGCAAAAGTTTTATATTTTTTTCAATTTCTTGATAATCAGTAGTTTTTGGAATATCAAAATTTTCGCTATGGAAGAAATAACCGTCAGAGGTAACGGTAAAAGCATAATTTTTTCCCGAAGGCAACATAACTGTATATTCACATTTGCCTTCTTCGGTTGAAATCTGCTGCAAAACTTTGTTTGTGGCATTATCCGTAACAGTAATTTTTGCAGCCAAACAATTTTGTTCGTCAAAATCAGTAATTTTTCCTTTTACTACCGTCAAGCGCATAGTCTTGATAATCTGAGGCTTTTCCAACGGCAAGACTGGCTCTTTCATCCAATCAGGAGAAAGTTCGTAATGCGGCAAAGGCGGCAACTGAACCAAAGGCTTGAAAAGCAATAACACCTTATAAATGTCATAACCGCCTTTTCCGCCTTTTTGTTTTGACGAATAATAACCTATACGCTCTTCTCCGGGCGAGAGTTGAAAATAACTATCGTCAGTACCTGAATTAATTCCAAGTCCAAGATTTTCTATTTTTCCAACTTTTCCGCTCTTGAAAGAGGCTTTTAGTATATCAAATTCACCAACACTCAAAGGGCTATTTGACGAAAAATAAATCACAGTATCGTTAGAGCCAAAAACTGCAAACTTTTCATCGTATTGAGTGTTTATCGAACTTCCTAAGTTTTGAGGTTTCAAGTATTTACCTTTTTTCTTTTTGACCAAGAAAATATCATAACCGCCCACTAAATCTTTACCCTTGTTTGCTGTTATCAAAACCATTGACGAATCCTTTGAAAAAGATACAGAAACTGTTTTTTTAAGAATTTTGCCCAAAGATTTAAATTGAGAATTTTCCGACTTTTTGTAAAAATGTAGAATTTTTTTATTTTTTCTACACGTAAAAATCTCTTTTCCATTAAGATTCATATTAACAGGGTAATCGTTTTTCTTGGAATTAAGACTTTTTACTAAATCCTGAGAATTAAATTTTCCGTTTTCAGCCTTAGAAAAATAAATATCGGATTGAAAACCATAAAAAAGTGAAGAGTCAAGATTGCAAAAAACAGGGGCAATTTCGTCAGAAGGAGTGTTGATTTGACCATCAAGCCATTGATTAACAGCCTTATACTCTTGTTTTTTGAGTCCTGCGCCCAAATCACACTGAGTAATTCTAAGGAGAATTTTGTTTTGAAGTTTTTTCTTTCCCTTTTCGTCCAACGAGGCAGCACATTCGTCGAAATCGCTCTTAGCCTCAGAAAAACGATTGAGATGTTGTTTTGCAACTCCAACCCAATACTGACAATCAAAAGCCACATTCGACGAAAAATCCATAGCATCGGTTAAATGTCTTAACGCTCCATCATGAAAGGCTGCAAATGTCTCACTTACACCAACTTTGTACAACAAAGGAGCGTACATATCGTTGTAGTCCAAAGCGGGGGAAAAACTTTCAACGGCTTTTTCGTAAAGACCTTTTTTATAATATTTGTTACCTTTTTTAACACCTTTCCATGCTTCTTTTTTACCAGCATCTAATGTCAAAAAATCTTTTTTTTTGATTTTTGGATTTTCCTGAGCCAAAAGTGTCAAAGGCGAAAAAAATAATACAAATAAAATTGAATATAAAATTATTTTTCTCATTGTTGAAGTTGTTTTAGTAAATTTTCTGCAATCTGACGGTCGGATTGCGCACCATTTAAATTAAATTGTAATTCTTTGGCGTTTGCTCTGTTGTTGTAAGCGGCAATGTTTTTTGAATCTTTTTCCAAAGCCGTTGTGAAACTTTTTTCAGCCAAAGCATATTTCTTTTGAGACATATACATATTTCCGATATTTATATATGTATCAGGCAAATCGGGATTACGACTAACACAAGTATTAAAATCATCGGTTGCCAATTTATATTTTTTGAAATAAGCGTAAATCATCGCTCTTTCGTTAAGATAATCCAAAGATTTGTCCTTATCGAACTCAATTGCGGTATTAACATCAGCAATTGCACCGCTATAATTGTTAAGATACGCCTTCAACCAAGCCCTCAACACATAAATATAATAGCCAGACGGCATAATTTCAAGAGCGGTATTATAATCGTCAAGCGCGGCTTTTAGGTTTGCAGTTTTGATATGCGCCGCCGCTCTGTCGCAATAGGCGTAAGCATATTTTGAATTTTTGTTAATTGCTTCAGTATAAGTGTCAACCGCTTTTTTGTAATCGCCTCTCAAATAATAAACATAGCCGTAAAAATATTTGATTTTGTCTGGATTATAATCCATACTTTCGGCTTTTTTAATGGCTTTTAATGCTTCGTCATAATTTTTTAAGCGACAATAAGCAATTGCTCTTGCCAAAAAATATTCAGGATTTTTGTTATTATAAGAAATTGCAGTTGAAAAATCTCTCAAGGCTTGTTTATCAAGATTAAGTTTCAATTCGGTGATTCCACGATTATAATAGGCTTGATAAAATTTTGTGTTGATATCCACCGCTTTTGTAAAATCACCCGAAGCCAAAGCATAATTTCCGCCGTTGAAATCAGTAATTCCTTGATTATAATTTAATGCAGCCTCTTGACCGTCAACAATAACAACCGTACTATCATTAGTTGAAAAGTTTTGAGAAAAAACCGTTGCCGAAAATCCAAAAACTAAAAAAAACAATAAAAATTTTTTCATAAGTTAATTTTTTTGTTATAAATATTTTGTCAAAGCAGGGACTTGCGAAAGAAGAAAATTATAAGAATCTTTTACATCTGCAAGCATCAATTTTGCCTCTTCGTTGAATCCTGTCATAAAAAATACAAGACTTATATTACCTTTTGCAACAATTTTCATTTCTTCGTAATTATGTTTTGTTGCCTCGTCCAACGCCTTATGAAAACAATGCAAAGCAATGTCCCTATTATAAAGTTTATGCAAAGCCATTTCACCTATTGAAATCAGCATATTAACATTTTTGTAAGGCGGACAATCGTTAGAAGC
Source organism: uncultured Bacteroidales bacterium (assembly GCA_905233995.1). Classification (GTDB taxonomy): domain Bacteria; phylum Bacteroidota; class Bacteroidia; order Bacteroidales; family UBA3824; genus UBA3824. Next base: position 10,777 of record CAJOGF010000004.1, read on the forward strand.
CTTGATTGCTTTTTCAATTAAATCCAAAGCCTCTTCTTTTTGATTCAAAGTAATTTTGAGCGAAGCCATTGAATAATAACAATCTGCAATAGTTTTGCTTAATTTTTTTCCGCTTTTGGCAATTTTTAACGCATTAGTATAAAATTCGATAGCAAATTCGGCTAAAGTCTTCTCCTTTGACTGAAAAGTAACTTTTGTTAACAATTCTGAATCGTCAGACGAAATCACAGAAGCCCAATCCACATAAACGCTTGCTATCAAATCCCAATCATCAGAGTCGGCACTTTCGTTGAAAGCGTTGAAAAACATTTGCATACATGTTTCAAACTCCGACATTCTAAAATACACATTTCCAGCCGCCTTATACGCAGCAATCTTAATTTTCTTATCTGTTGAGTATACTGCCTCTCTTATTATCCTTACCGTATTAATTTTGGCAAATTCCTCATTGCCAGAAACAATTTCCAACATCACAAACGATTCAAGACAAGCAATTTGTCTTAGCACATTACGTGAATGTTTAAAAAATTCCAATGCTTTCCAGACATATTGCTTACTTTCGTCATAATCGGCATAGGCCTTAACATAATTTTCCGCTGTTTCAAGACAAACTTCGCCTCTTTCGTCAAAAGCATCAAGATCCTCCAAATAATCTAATGCAAGAAGATTGTATTTTAATGCAAGATTATAATTTTGAGTTCTTGAATACATTAAAGCACAATTCTTTACATTATTGATTATACCGTCAACATCATTAATTTCCCTATATTTCAGATACGAAAGTTCATAATATTTTGCCGCTTCTGTAAAATTAGCAAGAGTGTCATAACAATATCCAACATTATTATAAATATAAGCAGTTTTGTAAATATCGCCTAAATCTTGATAAATTTTCCCTGCCAAAATATAAGTATTCAATGCCGATTCAAAATCGTTATTATCATATTGATAGTCAGCAATTATATTATAATAATTTGCTGAACGATAATCCCTCATTTTGTCTTTGCCGAAAACCTCAGGAGCCTTCATCATTATCGAAATACCTTTTTCGTACTTGTCGATGTTGACATAAAACTCGCCCATTTCAAACAGTGCATCCGACTTAACATATCTATCGTATACACTTTCAGAAAGGTTGAGAGCCAATTTATAAGTTTCTTCGGCTCTTTCTATCATATTTTGTTCTTTGTAATCGGAGGCAATGTCAAGATATTTTTTTACAAGAGATTCCTTTTCTTTATTATTTTTCAGCAATTCCAACTGACCAAGATGAATTAAAATGGCATCTTCTGGCTGTTCGAGTTTAATGTATACCTCTGCCATTTTGTCAGTACATTCAAAATAAAGTTTACGTTTAACTTCATTTTTATCAAGTATGTTGTATGCTTTTTCAAAATATCCGAGAGATTTTTTGTAATGTTCTTCCTCAAATTCAACATCGCCAAAAGCAATATAAACTAAAACAAATAAAGTATTGTCGCCCAGTTCGGTACAAATATTTAAGGCTTCTTTTAGTTTTGAAACTGCTTTGGAATACTTTGCGTTTTCTGACAAAAGAACAGCATTTTTGCAAATCGTATTGATTCTTGAAACGTTATCGCCAATCAAAGAATAAATCTCTTGAGCCTTTTCATAATTTTCACAAGCGTCTTTCAAATCTCCATTTACAGAATAGACATCGGCCTGACCAATCAACGCCTCACCAAGCAAAAATCCATTTTTTACTTTGTTTGCATATTCAATTGCAAAACCGTAATTTTCAATTGCTTTTGATAATTCGTTGCGTTTCAAATAATATTTTCCAAAACAAGTATAACCGACACACAAAGCCGTTTCGTCATCTTTTTTTTCAGCCAAATATTTTCCGTTGTGATACCTTGAGCAGGCTCCAACAAAATCATTATAAGCCAAATAAGCGTTGCCTATATTATAAAGTGTGGTAATAAGACCGTCTTCAAAATTATTTTCTTTTGCACATTTAAGGGCTTTGTCATAACAAGACAATGCACTTTGTAAATCTTTTTTCTCAACATAAACATCGCCAGAGACATTGCAAATATACACAAAATCTTTGAAAAGATTATGCTCCTGACTTACCGTCATAGCCCTTGAAAAATATTTCAAAGCATTGTCAAAATCTTCAATATTCTTGTAAACTTCAGCCGTTGAGGTATAAATTACGGATACGCCTTGATAGTTTTTTACTTTCAAAAAACATTCTGATGCCTTGTTGAAATAATTAACCGCCTTTACATAATCTCCCGTTGCCGAATAAATGTCGCCAATATTGCTACAACAAACAGCCGTTTTATAATCATCAGAAAGGAACTCACTTATTTTCAACGATTTTGAAAAATATTCGAGAGCCTCCTCATATCTACGACATTCTAATTTAAGAAGTCCATAATTATTGAAATGACTTGACAGAGCAACATTATCACCAATTTCAGAATCAACTTTAATCGCTTTTAAAGCGAAACTTTCCGAAAGTTCATAATCTTCTGTCTTTTGATACAAAGAAGAAAGGCTACTGAAAGTTTTCGCTAAGGAACGCTTGTCGGAATTTTTTTCAAAAAAATTTATCAGCGGTTTCAAATAATATTCCGCCATTTCAAAATTTCCCGAAAAAATGTAATAAATGCCGATATTGATTTTATTTTTAGAAGTAACTTCTTGATTTTCAACTTTTTGGCAAAGCCTTTCAGATTCATAAAAAAATTTCTGAGACTCTTTTATATTTTGAGCCGAAAGCAAAACAATTCCTAACTGACTATTATAAATAGAAAGAGAAATTGAATCTCCATCTTTAGAAGCGTTATCAATTGCTTTCAAAAGATTTTCCTTAGCACATTCATAATCTGCAAGTGCAAGATAGTCAACGCCTAAAGTATAATAAGAGAAATGAATTTTTGAAACTAATTCATACTTTTGAGCCGTTTCAAGCATTTGAGAAGATATTTCCTTAGCCTTAGAAAACTTTCCTAAATAGTTCAATGCTGAATTTTCAAAACGTAAAAGTTCAAATTTGTTCTCACCTATTTCGCTTTCTGAATCAAGAGGAAAATTGCTGAAATTTTCTAAAGCCTTTTTTGCGAGCAAAGCAACATACTCAAAACGAAATGTTTTAACAAACTCATTCAACCTATCAAAAACCATCGTCAAACTGCCCTCTGAAATTATTTTTTGTATCTCCTGCTCAATTATATCTTTTGAAAGATGACCAGATTTTTTTTCAAACAACTGCTTTTTGTTGAAAAAAACATTAAACTCTTCCAAAATTTTCGGAACTTTACCACTTGGAAATTTCAACACAAAATATTCCAAACATTCTTTTAAAAGTTTTTCGGTTTCCTCCAAATACAAAGAATGATAACAATAATGGTTTTTAAGTTCTTCCAAAACAGTTTCAACATTCTGACTATCAATACTTTGATTTTCTTTCAAAGCCGAAATAATTTTACATTCCACATCGTTGAAAGATTTTTTTTCCAAAGGCAATTCGTTTGTTTTCTGTTGCCAAATACCCTCTTTTGAAACATACAAAAATTCTGTCAAAATCAAATAATCCAAAATTTCTTTCAATATAAATGGATTTGACAAACAAGCCTCTTTCAACGAATTAACAAAACCCGAACTAAACTCAGACTTCTTGAAACGCTTTGAAACATACATCGCTATATCTGCCAATCTAAAAGGCGGCAATGAAATCTGAACCAAAAAATTTTCTTTTTTTTCTGCCATTAAAAAAATTTCATTTGTAATAAAATTAGCAGAAACAAAACGATAAGAATTATCTATTTCCCAAAAAGAGCCATCAGAGAGAGTCAGCAAAAAAAATATATTATAAGGTGCTAACAACACACTTTTAAAAAGATACAACAAAAGGTCAGCACTTTTTTTGTCCAAATAATTAATATTATCAACAAGAAATATAACCGGCTGTTTTATTGCCTGTTGACGCAAAAAATCATCAACCGTTTCATTGTTTTCTAAACTTATATTGTCTTTTAAAATATTAAAAGCGTTATAATCATTTAAAGTGTCAAAAAAGAAAAGTTCTGATTTATAAACAATAAAGTCGAAAGAATTTTTTTTCAGTTTATCGAAGAATTTTTCTGTCATACAAGTTTTGCCAGAAGATACCGCACCACTTAAAAGGACAATACGACCGTCTTTTTTATGACAGCAATCCTCAAAAGTGTCAATCAACACACCTAATTCTGTACTTCGTCCAGTAAAAAAATCCAAATTCATAAACAAAACTTCTGACAAGAAAACAAAACTATGTATTAAAAATCGTGTAAAATTAGAATTTTCATACCACATACACAAATTTTTTTTGGTTTTCAGCGAGAAATTCACTAAAATTGCAGTCTTAAAACAATTTGTATTATGTCAAAAAAATTTAAAATAATAATAGCCGCAGCACTAATTGTTGGCATTGTTGGAGGAATTTTGCTTTTTTCAACCTACAAAAAAATATATTCGGAAAATATTTTCATAAAAGACACTCAATATCTTTACATTAGAAAAGGTGCTGACTTTAAAGAAGTAACCGATTCGCTTTACAAAAATTTCGATGTAAAAGACAAAACAATGTTTGAATTTGTGGCAAATAGGAAAAACTACCCATCAAAAATTCGTCCCGGACGCTATAAAATTCCTGACAAAAGTAGCAACAATTCACTTATCAATCTTTTGCGCTCAGGCGAGCAATCACCAGTGAAAGTAAATCTTGACAATCTCCACACCGTACAACAACTTTGCGCTAAAGTGTCAAAACAGATTGATATTGACAGTGTTAAATTGTTAACCCTTTTGCAAGATGACGATTTTTTAAAGGATTACGGTTTTGACAAAAATACTTGCGCCGCAATGTTTTTGCCTGACACATATCAATTTTATTGGAACACGTCAGAAGAAAAATTCATTGAAAAAATCTACTCTTATTACAAACAGTTTTGGACAGAAAACCGTCTAAAAAAAGCCTCTCAAATCAACCTTAGTCCAATAGAGGTTAGCATTTTGGCTTCGATTGTACAGAAAGAACAAGCACAATTCAAGGACGAACAACCAATAATTGCAGCGTTGTATCTCAACCGTCTAAAAATTGGAATGCCGCTTCAAAGTTGTCCAACGTTAATTTTTGCAATCGGCGACTATTCTATAAAAAGAGTAACAAGCAAAATTCTTGCGCTTGATTCTCCTTTCAACACATATAAGCACACAGGACTTCCCCCCTCGCCTATTTGTTTTCCTGAAAAAAGTGCAATTGACGCAGTTCTCAACCCTGATAACAACGATTATATTTTCATGTGTGCCAAAAGCGATTTTAGCGGAAGACACAATTTTTCAAAAAGTTATGAAGACCAAAAAAGATTTGCAAGAGATTATCAAAAGGCGTTAGATAGAATAGGTATTCACAACGAATATTAAATAATCAAAAAAAAAAAAATGAATTTTACGTTAAGAAATGAATTTAGAAAAATTAAAAAAAATAATACACATTAAAGGGAAAACACAACTTTTTTTTGTACTTTTGCGGCGATAAAGTATAGAATAAATACATGCCGTGCATTTTTATAAGTATTGCATTTGTAATTGCAATGATAATAACATGGATTTCGATTCCAAGCGTTGTTACGGTTGCCAAAATAAAAGGTTTGTGCGAAAAACCCAATAAAAGGCGACTTCATGTTGGAGTAATACCAACATTAGGAGGTTGTGCCGTTTTTGCGGGCTTTTTGATTTCAACACTTTTGTTTTGTAAAGGTGAAACATTAGACTTTATATGCCCATTTGCAGCCTCAGCAATACTATTGTTTTTTATTGGAATCAAGGACGATATTTTAGAAATCGCCCCACTTACAAAACTTTGCGGTCAAATTACAGCCGCTGCTCTTACGGTATTTTTTGCCGACATTAGAATCGAAAGTTTTGAAGGTATTTTCACAATAGGCGAACTGCCATATTTTATAAGTATTGTGATTTCAATAGGTTTTGTTATTTTCATAATAAACGCTTACAACCTAATTGATGGTATTGACGGTCTTGCTGGACTACTTAGCATTACAGCCGTTGTATTTTTTGGAGTGTGGTTTTATATAGAAGGGTTCTACAATATTGCAATCCTTGCTGCATGTTTTGTAGGCGCAATGATAGGCTTTTTGCGACACAATCTTTTTGGAAAAGAAACCAAAATTTTCATGGGCGACACAGGAAGTATGTTAGTAGGTTTTGTTTGCTCTGTTTTAGCAATGAAGTTTATGCAACTAAATCACGGAGAACATGTTGAAGCCTTATCAAAACCGCTTCAAAATTCGCCTATATTAGCAATTTCGTTTATGATTGTACCTGTTTACGACGTTTTGAGAGTTATGTTTATAAGACGAGTGCTTCACAAACCGATAATGTTGCCAGACAATCATCATATTCACTACAGACTTAAAGCGTTAGGTCTTAAAGCATGGGAAATTGACCTTGTACTTGTACCGATTAACATTTTGTTTTCGCTTTTTTCTTGGTGGATTTCTCAAGAATGTTCGCTCACAAGAACAATATTATTGGATTTGTTGGTTTTAATGACACTTTTTCATATACCTCAAGCAATCATTACATACAAAAAAAAGAAACAAAATAAGACAAGTAACGAATGAAATTTTGGATTTCCACAATATTTGCTTTTTTTACAATAATCCCGATAACAACAAATGCGCAAACACGCAATATTGTTATCGGCAGTCTTGAACAAGATTCAATTGAAAAAGCAAATTTTTACAACAAAAATTTCCACTCAGAAATAAAAACATATACCGAAGAAACCAACAATCAAAATATTTACGGACTTCAAAAAAATGGGTTTCAGGTACTTCCAATTGAAAATTTGTCCTTAGGCTATCAATCTAATGGAGAAAACAAAACACTATATAATACGTTTTTAGGCATTTCGCCATCTTACAGTTTCAAACAAAAATTAACTGTATCGGCAAGCGTTCTCTGTGGTCTTACTTCAAACCTTCAGCATAGACAACAACTTGCTGATTCTTTGGATTTTTTTCCACAATTAGGCTATTTCAAGAAAAACGACAATAATTATTTTGTAAAATATTTTGAATTTTACATAAACTACCGTCCCGTAGACTTTTTACTTCTTAGTCTCGGTAAAGGAAAAAAACAAGTCGGAGAAGGATTAAGACCGGCAATTATATCGTCTTCAAACAGCGGAATGTACTATTTCGATTTGCGTGTTGATATGAAAAATGTATGCTATGTTTTTTCTGTTAACGGTGCAAAAAATCTTGACACAAAACTCAAAACCAACAAAACCAAATGGACAGTTTATCATCTTGTTAGTTGGAATATTGCAAAATGGTTATCAATAGGAGGATACGAAGCAGTATGTTTGGTTAGAAGGGATTCTGTCAATAACAGCAAATTTGTGGATTTACACTATCTTAATCCACTAATTTTCTCACGCCCTATAGAATATTCCTTAGGCTCACCAGACAACGAAATATTAGGTGTTTTTGGCAAACTGAAATTTTATCAACAAACACTTTACGCTCAAGCAATGATTGATGAGTTCAAAATAAAAGAAGTAAAATCCTCAAATGGTTGGTGGGCAAATAAATATTCTCTGCAATGCGGAGCAAAGGGGTTCGTCAAAGATTTTTCTTACAACTTGGAGTTCAACTATATACGTCCGTACATGTATTCTCATGATGACGCTAATAATTCGTATTCGATGTTTTCACAACCAATTGCAAATCCCTACGGTGCAAATTTAAAAGAAGCGTTATGTCAGATAAAATATTATAAAAACAGAATTTCAGCATGTTTGACTATTGATTATATTGAACAAGGCAAAGATTTTGGCGACAAATACTCATACGGAGGAAATATTCTACGCTCTTACAACTCTCGCAAACAAGAATATAACAATTCTGTTGGTCAAGGACTAAATACCAAATTTACAAATATCTCACTTTTAGTAAGTTATAATCCTGAATTTTTAAAAAATTTTTCGGTTTATCTTCAAGGCGGAAAATTTGATAACAACAAATTTGTAAGTATAGGTATCAAAACAGCCTTAATTCCGTTCGATACCACATTTTAAAAAAAAGTCGCAGCCGAAAAAAATATTTTTCCAAACTGCGACTCAAACATTATGACAACTTATAGAAAACCTATCAATTAATTGTTCTCAGGACGGAGTTTTCTTACAGTAACTGCCGTCTGCCACATTTCGCTCTCTCTAAGTGCTTTAAGTTCTTTTTCAAGACCTTCTCTGTAATCAGGTTTAGAGTTAGAATCAATAGAAATCTGAGCCTCATTACCTGTCTTAACAGAAAGATAAAGCCATTCAAGAACTGGTTTAACAGCGTCATGGAATCTCGGAAACCAATCCAAAGCACCTCTTTGAGCAGTTGTTGAACAATTTGCATACATCCAATCCATACCATTTTTAGCAAAGAGCGGCATCAACGATTGAGTTAATTCCTCAACAGTCTCGTTGAAAGCCTCAGAAGGTGAATGTCCATGCTCTCTTAAAACTTCGTACTGAGCCAAAAGCAAACCTTGAATAGCACCCATCAAAGAACCTCTTTCACCAGTCAGGTCAGAAGTTGCTTCTTTTTGGAATGTAGTTTCAAACAAATAACCTGAACCAATACCAATACCAAGAGCCAAAGTTCTATCCATTGCTTTTCCGGTGTAATCCTGATAAACTGCGTATGAAGAGTTCAAACCACGACCTTCCAAGAACATAGTTCTAAGCGATGTACCAGAACCCTTAGGAGCAACCATTATAACATCAATATCCGCAGGAGGAACGCAACCAGTACGATCGTTCCAAGTAATAGCAAAACCATGTGAAAAATACAACGCTTTGCCAGCAGTAAGATACTGTTTGATTTTAGGCCATACCGACATAACTGCGGCATCAGAAAGCAAACACATTATAATAGATGCTTTTTGACAAGCCTCCTCAATAGAGAATAATGTTTTGCCGGGAACCCAACCATCAGCAACGGCTTTGTCGTATGTTTTGCCGGCTCTCTGACCAACAATTACATTAAAACCATTGTCTCTAAGGTTCAAAGACTGACCGGGACCCTGAACACCGTATCCGATAACGGCAATAGTCTCGTCTTTCAAAATTTCACGTGCTTTCTCCAACGGAAATTCTTCGCGGGTCATTACATTTTCTTCAACACCGCCAAAATTCATTTTTGCCATCTTAAAAATTTTTTTAATAAAATGTTTGTTATATTCAACACCGCAAATTTAAAAACTTATTTTTAAGAAACAAAACTTTTTTTTTAGACTTCAAACGCTAACATCGAAATATCGTCAGTTTGAGGCAAATCGCCTTTCCAATCCAAGATAAAATTTTCAATTTTTTCTTTTTGTTCCACAAAACTTAAAGAAGAAAATTCAAGGATTTTTGCTCTAAAATCTCTTGTCATAATTTTACGTTTTTTACTTCCACCCACCTGATCTGTACAACCGTCAGAATATAAATACACTTTATCACCTTTTTTAAGATTTAATTCAACACGTGTAAAATCACCATCTTTTATATAACGACCAATCGGCATTGAATCACCTTTTATAACAGTCATTTCATTATCTCTAACAAATACCATAGGACGCTGAGCACCAGCGAAATACGATTTACCAGTTTCGGTATCGTAAGTTACAATTGCAACGTCCATTCCATCGGGACGTCCTTGACCGTTTTCTTCGATAGCAAAGGTCTGAATCACTTTGCGTCGCAATTCCCTTAACAGAATATCCGGCATAAGTTCAAAAGAGCCTGAATCAATAATTTGATACAAAAACGAAATTCCCATTGTAACAAGTATTGCCCCCGGCACTCCATGTCCCGTACAATCACCAAGAATAGCAATATTAAGACTACCAACCTTATGAGCAACATAAAAATCACCACTGACAATTTCCTTTGGCAAATAAATCGTAAAACTATCTTTAAACCAAGACTGATAAGGCGAATGTGCAATCAACATAGAACTTTGCAAACGACTTGCATACGTTATTGAGTCGGTAAGTTGACGATTTGCTCGTGTTATAACACTATTTTTTTCTTCAATTTGTTTTTTCTGCAAGTCAAGACTTTCATTTGTTGACAAAAGTTCCTCGTTGAGTTGCTGCATGTGTTCGTTTTGAGCAGTAATTTCTTCTTTCTGTTGACGCAAAACCTCATTTTGTATAGAAATTTCTTGTTTCTGTCCGAAAAAAGAAATCATCATACTCGAAATCTGACCAATCTCGTTTTCTAACCACACCAAAGGCATAATAGGGTCGGTATTTTCGTTTTTTAGAGCACGACTTAGTTTCTTGAGCGGTCTTGTAACTTTTTTGTTGACATACAGCAATATAGAAATCAAAATAAAAAGAATTTCTCCAGTAAGAACAATTACAACTTTCAAAAATTCAGATAGTTGCGTTTCCATAGGATTTGAAAACGAAATACAAAGATGTCCCTCTATTTCACCCGAAAAACCATACAAATCCTTTTTAAGACAATCAAAAGGTTTTACACTATTAACATATTGATTAACAGTATTTTCATCAAGACACAATTTAACACCAACATGTCCACCAAGAGCAGTTTTGATATTTTCAATATCTTCATTACTTAGTTTGCCAACCAAAAACAAAAAGCCTTTTGCTGACTCAACTCTTGAATATTCATCATTTGTTGAAACCACCTTTGAACCAAAATAAATGTATAAATCGTCAGCATGTTGACCGAAAAATACAATCAATGGTTCTTTTTGAAATCTATTAACAATTTCGGCTTTATCGAAAGGAAACAAATCAATAGAAGAAAGACTATCTGAATTGTTAGAATAAATTATTTTGCCTGAACTATCCATCAAAGAAATATTTTCGGCAGAATACGACTTCAACATGTAGCCGAGATTGTCGTCAATCCATTCTAAATCATTATTTTGTATAGCAACGCACAAATCACTCCAAGCAGAATTATCTTTTACAATCGAAGAATATTTATCAGTACCCATAACAAGAATACGCGTAACCATTTTGTCGAAACCAAATTTAGCAACTTCGCCGATTTCTTTAAATTTTTTCATTTGATATATATAATATCCTGATACACAACCCAAAATAATTGCAATACCTATTATCGCAACCTTCAAAACTCCAGATTGTACTGATTTAAACTTCATATTATTTTCCTTTCTTAAAAAAATTTCTTTCAAAGTTACATTTTTTTTCTAACACAACAAATTTCGTCCCAATTTTTTTGGGATTTTTCATAAAAAAAACAACGAAATAATTTGTAATTCAATAATTATTTGCTAACTTTGCAGCCGAATTTAAAAAAAAAATAAGTAATTTAATATTTAGAAAAAAAATGCCTGTTAAAATTAGATTAGCAAGACAAGGTAAAAAGGGCTACGCACACTATGCAATAGTGATTGCCGACTCAAGAGCGCCACGTGATGGCCGATTCATCGAAAAAATCGGAACTTATAATCCCAACACAGTTCCCCAGCAGGTTGATATCAACTTTGACCGTGCTTTATATTGGGTTCAAACAGGTGCCCAGCCTACCGATACTTGCAGAAACCTTCTTTCAATGAAGGGTGTATTGCTTAAAGACCACCTTTTGCGCGGTGTTAAAAAAGGTGCTTTGACACAGGAACAAGTCGAAGCAAAATTCACGGCTTGGATTTCTGACAAAGAAAGCAAACTCAACGCTAAAAAAACCGCAAAAGAAAACGAAAAGAAAGACAAAGCCGCTAAAGCACTTGCTGAAGAAACTAAAGTAAAAGAGGCTAAACAAGAGGCTTTGAACAAAAAGAAAGCCGAGGCTGAAGCAAAAGCAAAAGAAGAGCAAGCCGCTCAAGAGGCTGCTAATCAAGAAGAAGCCAAAGCAGATGAACCAAAGGCTGAATAAATACTTCGACAAACAAGAACTCACATTGTTCGGAATTTGTGTTGCATTTAAAGGCACAAAAGGGGATATTGTTTTGAAAGCAGAATCCCCTGATTATCAGGTTAATTCATCGGAACCGATACTCGTGGAACTTCACGGGTATTTGGTTCCTTTTTTTATTGAAGAAGACTCTATTTTCTATTCTAAAACCGATGAAATTTCTTTTAAATTCGATACCGTTAACACAAACACCGAAGCCTCCGAATTTATAGGTAAGAAATTTTACGTTTTAACCGATACAATGTTAACCTTTGATGATGAAAATTCCGACAAAGAAATTTCTTTCAAATATCTGAATTACAGTTGTTACGACCAACATAACACATTTTTGGGCAAAATTACCGATGTTGACGACATTCCAGGCAATCCACTTTTAATAATTCACGATTCGTTTGGAAAAGAAATTCTTGTTCCCGTTAACGCCGCCGAAATTTTGGACGAAAACGATATTATTCAAACCGTAAAAATCACCGTTCCCGAAGGTTTGTTGGATATCATTGACAATTGACAATTAAAAATTAAAAATTAAAAACTCGTAATTCGTAATTCAAAATTCGTAATTCAATTTTTTTATGTTGCTGAAAAATTCAATAGTTTTTTTGCGAGCATTGGAACCTGAAGATGTTGATTTGCTGTATTATTGGGAAAACAACACCGAAATTTGGAAAGTCAGTTCTACGATTGCGCCTTTTTCTAAATTCACACTCACAAATTATGTAATGGAAGAAAGTCAAAAGGACATTTTTGAGACAAAACAATTAAGACTTGTAATTGCTGATGTCTCAACTGAACGCCCCGTCGGACTTATTGATTTGTTTGATTTTGACCCTGTTGACCAACGAGCATCAATTGGCATTATGATAAACGACCAAAAAGACCGCAAAAAAGGCTTTGCCAAAAATGCACTAATTTTGTTGGAAGAATATTGCAAAAAAATCATAAATTTGCATCAACTTTATGCTCGCACTGACGCAACTAACACGGCAAGCGTTGATTTTTTTAAAAATTGCGGTTACAATCAATGCGGCATTTTGAAGGATTGGCACCGAAACGAAGACGGTTGGAATGACCAAATAGAATTTCAAAAAATATTGGAATAGTCAGAAAAAATAGAAGGTTGGGGAACAGGATTAAAACGAATTATCAGTATTTGTAAAGAGAACAAGACTTTAGCACCAAAATTTGAAGAAATTGGAGATATGCTTCGCGTAAGCATTTATCGCCACAAAATTGACAAAAGCGGCGATAAAAGCGGCGATAAAAACGGCGATAAAAACGGCGATAAAACGTCAACAATCAACGAAAAAATCATCGATTACGTTACAAAATATTCACCTGCAAAAACCGCTGACATCGCCGATTTTATTGGGTTAAAACTTTCACGGACAAAGGTTTACATTTCTAAATTAGTTTCAAGTGGCGCAATTATAGCAAGCGGTGCTAACAAAAAACGCGTTTATTTATCGCCACAAACCACAAAAACGGCGATAACAAATTTCAGTGGCAATAAAACGGCGATAACAGAACAAATTCTATTTTTTTTATCGAAAAACTCCCTCGCAACAGCCGAAGATATTGCTCTTTTTTTAGGACAAGAAAAAAAACAAACAAAAAAATATCTTTCAAAACTACTTAAAGACGAAAAAATTGTGGCTATCGGTTCTTTCAAAAACCGAACCTACATGCTAAAACAACCAATAGAAACTCCATAAAGCGACTCGGCGATTTTATTCATCAACAAATTAAACGAATAATTTTGTCAAAATAAATTATAAAAATGTCAAAATTTTTATATAAATTTGCAGAAACTTTTTTAAAAAAAAGAACTCTATGAAAAAGTATTTTTTGCTTTTAAGTTTTTTGTTAACAGAATTTATCGCCGCACAAGCACAACACTTTCCTGATACAACACGCGAATTTCGTGGTGTTTGGGTTGCAACAACCAAACGTATTGACTACCCGTCAAAAGCCACAACAGATGCAAATTTTTTACGAGCAGAGTATTTAAAACTTTTGGAAAGGTTCAAAAATGCTGGTTATAATGCCGTTGTGTTTCAAGTAAGACCTGCTGCCGACGCTTTTTACAAATCCAAATACGAACCATGGTCAGAATGGTTGACAGGAAAACAAGGTCGTGCACCTTCTCCTGACTTCGACCCACTCACATTTATGGTGGACAAAACACATGAAAAAAACATGGAGTTTCATGCTTGGTTTAATCCATTTAGAGCAGTTGCGACAATACAATATGCTGACGTTTGCGCCGACCATATCTCAAAAAAACGTCCCGAATGGTTTTTCACATACGGAGGCAGCAAATATTTCGACCCCGGAATCCCAGAAGTAAGAGATTATCTTATCAAAATTTTAGTTGACGTTGTAACCCGTTATGACATTGACGGAGTGCATTTTGACGATTATTTCTATCCGTATCCAGTTGTCGGAAACGATAAAAAAATAATCGAAATCAACGACGACAAAACGTTTCAAAAATATAAAGGAAACTTTACAAACAAAGCCGATTGGCGACGCAATAATATCAATATTTTCATGCGAGATGCCTACAAAGCGATAAAAGATGTAAAACCATGGATAAAATTTGGCGTAGGACCAGCAGGCGTTTGGCGTAACAAACGTGAAGACCCTGAAGGCAGCGAAACTAATTCATTATCAGGTTACGATTACCTTTATGCTGACGTTTTGACATGGCTAAAAAATGGTTGGATAGACTATGCCGCACCGCAGATTTATTGGAACATCAACCATCAATACAACAAATTTGAAAACGTTGTAAAATGGTGGAACAATCACTCCTATGGTCGAAATATTTATATTGGCTTAGGTGCTTATAATCAAGAAACTAACGCCGATGGTTGGGGTGATGTCAACGAAATTCCAAACCAAATTTTTATTACAAGAAAATATCCAAACGTTCAAGGCGTTATAGTTTATAGAAGCACCACAATTATGAAAAATCCGATGTCAATGGTTCAAAACGTTAAAAATAAATGTTTCAGCAAAGAGGTTATGATGCCAATTATGTCTTGGATAGAAAACCGTCCGACTGCACCAGAAACCGAAATGATAAAGTCGAACAAACAATACTTTATATATTGGCAAAAGGATAATAATCAGAAACTTCCAGCCGCTGACACCGCAATTTTTTATTCTATTTACAGAGTCAAAGGCAAGAATCCAAATTTCAAACCGTCGGCAAAAAACTTTCTTAAATTTACCGACAATTGCGATTTGAGACTTTTCACAAAAGGCAAAGCACCGTTTAGAAAAAAAGTATATTACACTTATAAAATTACATCTTTCAATCGCTATCACGTTGAAAGTGAACCGTCAAAACCAATAATCATAAAATACAGCAAAAAAGACAGAATAGAATAATGGATATTACAATATATACCGATGGAGCCTCAAGAGGCAACCCCGGACCAGGCGGTTACGGAGTTGTCTTATTGTCAGGTATTTACAGAAAAGAACTTTCTGAAGGGTTCAAAATGACAACAAACAACCGTATGGAACTTTTAGCAGTTATAAAAGGTCTTGAAGCATTAAAAAAAGACGGAATGAATGTTACAATTTATTCTGATTCTCAATATGTTGTCAACAGCATTGAAAAAGGTTGGCTGTATGGTTGGCTGAAAACAAACTTCAAAGGCAAAAAAAATCCAGACCTTTGGCTTAGATTTTTTGACGTGTACAAAAGACATAATGTAAAATTTATTTGGATAAAAGGTCATAACGAGACCAAAGAAAACGAAAGATGCGATAGGTTAGCCGTTGCTGCGGCATTGGATAAGGCTAATTTAAAAGATGATGAAGGTTTTTCGTAATTTTTTAGAAAATATTAGTATAATTAACTTTTTTTTGTAATTTTGCGCCCAAAAAAGAAACAAGAATAACCAAATCAAAATGAAAAAAATTTTTAAATTTGCAATTTTTTTTATGTCAATGTGGTGTCTATACGCACCACAATTAGCAAATGCAACTCAAAAAATTGACGACATTCAACAACTTCCGCCCGTAAAAGGACATATTTCAGACGTAAGCGGACAACCTGTAATAGGAGTTTCTATTTTCATAAAAGGAACAAGTCAAGGAACAATAACCAATGTTGAAGGCAATTTTACACTTAACGCAACCGACGGCGGAACGCTTGTAATTTCATGTGTAGGGTACGCCTCTCAGGAATTAATTTTTTCGCCCGGACAAGTATTCAACATAATTTTACGAGACGAGGACGTTTCGCTGAACGAAGTAGTTGTTGTAGGTTACGGCGTTCAGAAAAAATCTGACATCACAGGAGCGGTGGCTGCTGTTGATATGGACAGATTTGAAAAAATACCAGCCGCAAACGCATTACAAGCCGTTCAAGGGGCGACTTCAGGACTAAACATAACACAAACCTCACCTATTCCGGGAACACAACCTTCAGCACTTATCAGAGGTCAAAATTCTATAAACGCTTCAAGTACACCGTACATTGTTGTTGACGGTGTTCCAATCAGCAAAAGTGGAGGTTCGTTAAACGACATAAATCCTAACGACATAGAGTCGATTGAAATATTAAAAGACGCTTCAGCAACCGCAATTTACGGGACTAACGGTGCTAATGGAGTAATACTTGTTACAACAAAACATGGTTTGGAAGGTAAACCCAAAGTTCATTACAGCGGTTATGCTGGTGTAGAAACTTTTTCAAAAAAACTTGAATTTTGCAATGGCGAACAAATCACTCAACGATACAGAGATTATGTGGCTCAAAATCCGGGCGAGACTATGTACAACGATTTCGTAAAAAATCAGGAAGAGGCTATTAATCAACAAAATGGCGTTGAAACCGACTGGATTTACGATATGGTATCGCAAGTAGGAATAATTCAAAATCACAACGTAGCAATCAGCGGTGGAACCGAAGATGTAAGATATTATATTTCAGGAGATTACTTAAAACACAAAGGCGTTCTCAAAGGTTATAATTATCAAAGGTTTTCGCTTAGAATGAATTTGGATGCTGACGTTACAAAATATTTAAAAATCGGAACCAATTCTTACATAGTCTCTCACAATAAAGACGGCGGACGTGTAAACCTTATGATGGCAGAAGCAATGAGTCCATACGGAAAAGTATACGAAGATGACGGCTCTTATTGCATTTATCCGATGGCAAGCGAGAAACTATTCTTCAACCCGATGATAAAAGAAAACGAAGACCATGAAAGACGCTCTTGGAATATCAATCTCAACGGTTTTGCAGAAGTGGATTTTGGTAAAATAATTCCCGCTTTCAACGGTCTGAAATACAAACTCAACACTGGATACAATTACATTCCCGAAAGAGAGGCGTATTTTGACGGAGTGGAGCAAAACAACCTCAACGGCGGTTATGCTTATTATTACAACGCAGAAACTCAAGGTTATACAATAGAAAATATTTTTAGTTTCATCAAAGAATTTGAAGGTCATCACATTGATGTAACCGCACTTTTAGCCTCTGGCGGCAGAAAATATCACAATTCACAAGCAAGTGGCGAAAAATTTATTGACGAACAACTTCTTTGGCATAATCTTTCAACAGCGCAGACACAAACAGCGGGTTCTTATTCAGACAAATATAACAGCGTTTCTCAAATGGGAAGAATAAATTATTCTTACGCTTCAAAATATTTGCTGACCATAACGATGCGTAGAGACGGTTCTTCTGTCTTTGGCGCAGACAACAAATTCGGCTTTTTCCCCTCGGTTGCAATTGGTTGGAATATTACAAACGAAAAGTTTCTCAACGGTGCAGCCGCTTGGCTTAACTTGTTGAAATTCAGAGTTTCATACGGAAAATCTGGCAACGAAGCTATTTCCGTGTACCGAACAATCAGCAAAATGGACAATGCTCTAACCGCAATGGACGGCACATCGGTTGCCGCAATTTGGGCTCAAAAAGAAATGGGAAATTCCGAATTGTCATGGGAAACCACAAGGACATTCAATTTTGGTACTGATTTCGGACTTTTCAACAATCGAATCACTGGAACTTTGGATATATATTCATCTCACACCACAGGTCTTTTGCTCAACAGAAATCTACCTAAAGTCTCTGGTTATAACAATATTATGACAAATATGGGTGAGACACAAAACAAAGGAGTTGAACTTTCGATAGAAACTCGCAACTTAAAACCCGGAAATTTTCAGTGGCAAACGATTTTGGTATTTTCTTACAACAAAAACGAAATTCTTGACCTTTACGGCGACAATGCCGATGATATAGGCAACCGTTGGTTTATTGGTCAGCCGATTGGAGTAATCTACGACTACGAAATGGAAGGCATTTGGCAAGAAGACGAAATCGCAAGGGGTGAACACTTGAAACAAGACCCTGAGGCTCAAGCCGGTGATATAAAACTCAAAGACATCAATGGCGACAATAAAATCACACCCGAAGAGGACAAAACAATTCAGGGGCAAACCTCGCCAAAATGGACTGCGGGTCTTACAAATATTTTTTCTTACAAAAACCTTTCATTATCGATTTTTATTTCAACCGTGCAAGGCATTAAAAAAAATAATATGTTGCTTGAGACCGCTTCCGACGAAATGGGAAGAAGAAACACTACAACTGAAATCGGTTATTGGACCAAAGAAAATCAAAGCAACGAATTTCGCTCGTTAGCAAAAACTTCCAACCGCTGGGGATACAATTTTCCGAGCGATGCAAGTTTTACAAGAATCAAAGACGTAACTTTAAGTTACAAATTTTCAGAAAATGCCATCAAAAAACTAAAAATTGAGGCTCTAACAATGTACCTAACAGGAACAAATCTTTTCACTTTCACAAAATGGAAAGGTTGGGACCCTGAAGTAAATATGGATTTAAGAGGTAACGGCAATTATGAAACAAACTATCCAATGACCAAAACAGTAGTTTTCGGTCTCAACGTAACATTTTAAAATATTAATTAAACTATGAAACTTAAAAACTTAATATATCCGTTTGCAGCATTAACACTACTATCTAACTGCGGAAACGATTTTTTGGAAGAAAAAATGTATTCTTCTTTTTCAATTGATATTGAAGACATTTCCGCCAAAATAATTGGGCTTCATTATCAGTTTGGAGTGCTTTGGGGTTGGTCAAGTCAGCAGGGCTTTGCAGGCTGTTTTCAGGACGGAACTGACGTTGGAGCACCGGGCGATGTTCAAGGCGTTGAAACTCCGTTTTATCAATACGGTTCTTTGAACTCAGAAAATTTAGGAGTGTCTTTCCTTTGGTCGCAGCTATATGTGATTATCAACAACGCTAACATAATTATCAATTCTGAAAAAGCACAGCCATCAGAAAAAGCCGAAGCGGAATTTTTCAGAGCATACGGATATAATCTTCTTGTAACGCTTTGGGGCAAAGTGCCTTTGGTAACAGAAAGCACCATTTCTCCAAGAACAGATTACACAAGAGAAGAAATTTCAAAAATAGACGCTGTAATAATTTCAGACTTGGAAGATGCTATTGCAAATCTTCCCGAAGTAGACCAAACTGCCACACAAAGCCGTATCAACAAGGATTGTGCACGCATACTTGCCGCTGAAGTTTACCTTAGAACCCAAAATTACGACAAAGCCGAAAGCGTAACCTCCGATATTATCAATTCGGGCAATTATAGTCTTATTCAAGAGCGTTACGGAAAGTTTCTAAACGAAAACGGCGACTATTACAGCGATATGTTTCGTTATGGTAATCAACGCCGCTCACAAGGCAACAGAGAAGGCATTTGGGTTTATCAAATGGAATATTCCTCCGTTGTCCCCGGCGGTACAATTGACGCTCCTCAACAGCGTAGAAATTGGGTTCCGGGTTTTCATAAAATCAACGGAATGGTCAACGCAGATTCGTTGGGTGGCAGAGGAAACGGCAGATTAAGGCTCAGCAATTATGTAAAATACGCGCTTTTTTCAGAAGGCGACATCAGAAATTCTAATTACAACATTAGAAGAAAACTTTATTACAACAAACCAAACTTTTCGGACAATATTTACATTGATTCCAACGGTTTTAAAGTTGATGAAGGCACTCCCGAAGCCACAAGAATTACCGTTAAAACAGGCGACTTAGTACATTATTCGACTTCCGACACCTTGGCCGTTATGTATCCACATTGTACAAAATGGGGCGGTTATGACCCAAATGACGATTTTGGTTGGGCATTGATAAAAGATTGGCCAATTATGCGTTTTTCGGAAACATTTCTGTTAAGAGCAGAGGCAAGGGTTATGAAATCAGACTTTCAAGGTGCAGCCGATGACATTAACGTTTTAAGAGATAGAGCCTTCAAAGAGTTCAGAGTTGAAAATCCTGAAGCTGGTATAGTTTCAGCTTCGGATATGTCATTGGATTTTATACTTGACGAAAGAATCCGCGAACTTGTAGGCGAAGAAAATCGACGCTATACTTTATGCAGAACCAAACAATTGGCTTCAAGAGTAAAAATGATGATGGAAAAATATCCTGAAGGCGTTGACGAGAAAAAA
>CAJOGF010000004.1:31396-36577 GCA_905233995.1 uncultured Bacteroidales bacterium
GAATTTAGGCATTAACATTAACACAAAAAAAATGAAAAAAAAGTTTACTTTTATTTCGCTTATAGTATTTTGCATTGCGACATTATGTATTGCGGCATACAATCTTTATTATTATAGAAATATCAAAATTGAATCGGTACAAGAGTCGGGCAATTTTGTAAATTTTCGCGATACAATTCCAAAGCAAGACACCTCAAGACAGAAAATACTGCTTATAGGCGATTCTATGGCGTATTCGCTGATGTTTAGGGCACAAAACTATTGTGATTACAATCAACATGAACTCAAAGTTGTATCTTGGGTAAGTGCAACAAGCAAAACTTACGCAATTTGCGACACATTAGAATACTATGTTAATTTGTACAAACCGACTTTTATTATTTTTGTAATAGGAGCCAACGAAATGTTTGCATATAATGCCCAAAACCGTATTCAATATTTTGAAAAAATTATTCCGCAAACACATGGCATACATACCGTTTGGATTGGTCCTCCTAATTGGAAAGAGGATACAGGAATCAACAACGTTATGATGCAAAAATTCGGGCCAAAACAGTTTTTCTTGTCAAAAAAATTGAAATACACAAGAATAGCGGGCGATGTTGCTCACCCTGACAGAACCTCAAGTTCTATGTGGATGGATTCCATTGCATCATGGATAATGCACAAAAGTTATTTTCCAATAAAATTAGAACAACCAAAAGGAAAAAATCCAATACGAGTAGATTTTGTAAGACTTGTTGTTAAAGATTCAAATAAAGTTTAATTTTTTTACAATAATTTTTTATGAATTGTAGTTTTTATAATAGGCAATTTTTTAAGAATGTATAAAATTAAACAAATGAAAATAAAATTAAACTTTTTTAAGGCAATAATTTTCAAAGAAAGCCTTATCTTTGTATTATTAATGACAATAATACCATTGTCGGTTTTTTCTCAAAAAGTAAAACCATACGACGAAGTTGGAGTATTTTTGGGCGTAGGTTATTACAACGGAGAAATCAACCCTACTGCACCATTGTATAAGCCGAAATTAGCCTTCGGACTTAATTTGAGACATAATTTCAACGAAAGATTTGCAATTTCGTTTCAAGCCTCAAAATGCAAGTTGGAGGGTACTGACAAGGATTTCAACGATGAGTACAGACGAATCAGAAATGCGTCGTTTGAAAATGATGTTACTGAATTGGCATTTTCAGGAGAATACAATTTCTTACCTTTAATCAAAGGTTCGGAATATCAGTTTGTAACTCCGTATATTGCAGCCGGACTTGGCGTTTGTGTTGCTTCGTTTCCGGGCGAAGGCTTAAGGGCTTGTATTCCGTTTGGCGTAGGTGTAAAATTGGCTCCGAAAAAAGGCTTTACATTAGCATTTGAATGGAAATACAGAAAATTGTTTTCCGATATGCTTGACCAAATCAACGAAGATTCGTATTCAACCGAACTTGGAAATGCCTCAAAACAGAAGTCCTTTTTGGGTAACGACGATTGGTATTCCTTCTTAGGCGTTGTATTGTCATTCGATATATCAAAAGGACAAAGAAGCGGAATTACGTGTCCCGCATACCAATAATATAATATAGTCAAATGACAAATAATTTTCAATTAGACTTAAACAATATCCCAAAACACGTTGCCGTTATTATGGACGGCAACGGCAGATGGGCTGAAAAACATGGGAAAAACCGTCTTGAAGGTCATGCACAAGGTGCTAAGGCGGCAAGATTAGCCGTTGAAACGGCACACAAATTAGGCATAAAGTATATCACACTCTACGCCTTTTCGATGGAAAATTGGCAAAGACCAGAAAGCGAAGTAAATGGGTTAATGTCGCTTTTAACAAGTTCCATTGCTCATCAATTTAAAGATTTGATTGAAAATAATGTCAGACTTCTAACAATAGGCGATAATTCCTACTTACCAGAAAATGTAAGAAAAGAAATTTCAAATGTTGTTAACGCCTCGTCTTCTAATACGGGACTTACCGTTATTATCGCACTTAGTTATTCGGGTAGGCACGAAATATTGTCAGGAGTAAAAAAATTGCTGACAAAATTTCAAGACCAAAAATTTGATATTAACTCTCTATCAGAAGAGGATTTTTCTAATTGTTTGTATACAGCGGGGATTCCCGACCCAGAACTTCTTATCCGTACAAGCGGAGAATACAGAATTTCTAATTTTCTTTTGTGGCAAATTTCGTATAGCGAACTTTATTTTACAAACAAATTTTGGCCAGATTTCTCCGAAGAAGATTTTCGATATGCCATTTACGATTATCAACACCGTCAACGCAGATTCGGAAAAACTTCTAATCAGATAGATGAATGTAAATAAAATTTTTTTTGTAACTTTGCGCACTGAAAAATAAAATTAGAATTTTAACAAATGAGATTAAAACTACTGTTACTGCTTGTAATAATTGTTTTAACTGCTGAAAAATCTTTTTCACAGTTTGATGTCAATTACGATTCTCCAAAAGATTACACAATCGGAGGGATTACTGTTTCAGGTATCAAATATCTTAATAAACAAGCACTTATACAGATTTCTGGACTAAGAGTCGGTCAAAAAATCACCGTTCCGGGCGATGAAATAACACGCTCAATCGAAAAACTTTGGAAGCAAGGACTTTTTTCCGATGTCAGCATCGGTATTACTGACATTTCTGATGATGACAAAATATTTTTGGACATAAAACTTGAAGAACGTCCAAAAATCAACAAAGTTCTATATAAAGGTGTCCGCTCTGGCGAAAAAGAAGATTTGAACGAAAAAATCAAAGTTATCCCCGGCACCAAAGTTACAGAACACGTCCTTACCAAAACCAAAAACATAATAACAGAACATTATTATGACAAAGGATTTTACAACGTAGATGTTAGAATTGTGGAGCAACCCGACACAATGATGCAAAACGTTGAAAATCTTGTTATTAACGTTGATAAAGGTAAAAAAGTAAAAATTCAGAACATCACACCTGAAGGCAACGAACAAATTACAGACAAAAAGATTTAAAAAATACCAAGCAAAAACGTTGGTATGGAATGTTCAAACCGTCAAAATTTATCCGTTCTAAGTTTGAAGAGGACAAACAAAACGTTGTAAAAAAATTTAATTCTCACGGTTTTAGAGATGCCGAAGTTATAAGCGACTCGGTTTATAGAATCAACGAAAAATTAGTTGGTGTCAACCTAAAATTGTATGAAGGCAAAAAATATTATTTTCGCAATATAACTTGGGTTGGCAACGAAAAATATTCTACCGACATTCTTCAACGCCGTCTTGACATTCATAAAGGCGACCTATACGACCAAAATCGTCTTGACGACAGAATAAATGTTGACAAAGATGCTGTTTCAAATATTTATATGGACGACGGCTACTTGTTTTTCCATGCAATTCCTAAAGAAATTTCGGTAATCAACGACTCTGTTGACGTTGAAATTATGGTGTTTGAAGGACCTCAAGCATACATCAACGATATTATTATCACGGGAAATACGATAACAAACGATCATGTACCAAGACGTGAACTTTACACTTTACCGGGTGAATTGTTTTCAAAAAGCGACGTGATAGGCTCCGTTCGTGAATTGGCTCAACTCGGATATTTTGAGCCAGAAAAACTTATGCCGAATCCAATTCCAGACTTCAATAGTTCGACTGTTGATATAGAATACCCTCTAACAGAAAAGCGAAACGATATGTTTGAAATTTCTGCTGGCTGGGGTGGAGGTTATTTTGTTGGACGACTTGGTGTTACGTTTAATAATTTTTCTACAAAAAATTTCTTTGACAAAAAAACTTGGCGTCCATTGCCTCAAGGCGACGGTCAGAAACTAAGTCTTTCGTTCCAAAGCAACGGAAAATATTATCAAACATACGCAATCTCGTTTTCAGAGCCTTGGCTTGGAGGAAAACGCAGAAACGCATTTTCTGTAAGTTTCTATTACTCTGATATTAACATGAAAAAGACCTCAAGTAGTTCCTATTATTACTCAACTTACAATTATAGAATGCAAGTTTGGGGAGCCTCAGTTGGTCTTGGAAGAAGACTTAGTTGGCCTGACAATTATTTCCAACTCTATGGTGAACTTTTTTACAAGAGATACAAACTTGAAGATTATCCATGGGATTTGTTTGACGGCTTTGGCTCTAACGGAAAAGCAAACGAGACGGGTATTAAAATCGTATTTTCAAGAAACAATATTGACGCACCAATTTATTCAAGACGCGGTTCGTCCATTTCGTTTACGTTTGAGTTGACACCTCCGTATTCTCTCTTAAAAGAAAAAGATTATGCATCACTTTCAACCGAAGAAAAATGGAAATGGGTGGAATATCACAAATACGGATTTGAAGCCAAAAACTTCACTTCACTTATCGGCGACCTTGTGTTATATACCAAAATTCAATACGGTTTTTCATGTTTTTACAACAAAGATATGGGATATTCGCCGTTTCAAGGTTTCACGATGGGTGGCGACGGTATGAACACTTACAGATACGGTAAAGATGTTGTAGGATTAAGAGGTTACGAAGAAGAGGCAATCTCTTCTAACGGAAATGCTTACGCTAAATATTCGTTGGAATTGCGTTATCCTGTTATTCTTTCAGAATCGGCAACTATCTACGGCCTCGGCTTTATTGAAGGCGGCAACTGTTGGAAAAACATCTACGAATTCAAACCATTTGACGTTTACCGCACAGCAGGAGCAGGTGTAAGAGTATTTTTGCCGATGCTTGGTATTTTGGGTCTTGACTGGGGTTGGGCTTTTGACCCACCTGTTGGTGCTGACCATTATCAATTGCAATTTACAATGGGACAAAACTTTTAACAGAATTTAATTTTCAAAATCTTTTTTTCAAAACATCTATAAGAATGTTTTTAGCGAAAAAAGATATTTATTAGTTACAAATTTTAAAACTTTTAAAGAATATGAAAAAAATATTTTTGACATTTGCAATCGCCTTGGCTTTTATATCAGGCGGTTTTGCTCAAAAATTTGCGCATGTTGATACCGAATATATATTGGGTAAAATTCCCGCTTATCAACAAGCACAGACAAAATTGGATACTTATTCTAAGCAATGGCAAGCGGAGGTTGAAGCAAAATTTTCAGAACTCGACCAAATGTACAAAAAATTTCAGGCAGAGGCTGACATTCTTCCCGCCGC
>CAJOGF010000005.1 GCA_905233995.1 uncultured Bacteroidales bacterium
GCAAAAGCCCTAAATCAAGTTTCAAAATTTGGAACCTTGAAAATAGGTTCAAAACCCGGACTTGTGGTTATAGAAAATATTGACTTTCAAGAATTTAACATTTCCAAAGACAGCGTTTCCAGACGATTAGTATAAGTTCTCTATACTGGCACTGCAACGCTGACAACTTTGTAAGGTCTTCCATGTTCGTCGGTTATTAAAGAGAAAGTCTCTTTATATAATGTTTCACCACGGGTAAACTTTCTTGTTTTCTTAACTCCTTGAATAATTTCGTTCCAAAATACATCAAAGTTGTCCATATCGTTTTTGGTAAGAGCGAGAATCTCTTTTAAATAATGACCCACAATATCGGTACGTTTATAGCCTGTAACTTCGAGAGTTAAGTCTCTTAAATCGGTTACTAAACCGCTTGTGTCATAACGCATAATGATACAACTTTGCGAAAGAACTTCAAGAATTGCTTCTGTTTCAAGTTCGTTGAGTTTGATTTCCTCTTTTGAACGGCGAATATCTTTGTAAGATTTTTCAATTTCTTTTTCTCTGACAGCAAGAGCATCAGACTGTGTGCGGAATTTTTCCAACAATTCAGCAGTGTTAATGTTCTTTTTGATATTAGAAATTGTTGACGCAATACGTTCTGCAACATTATCAAGAAATGTCCTTTGATACTCCTCTATCATTTTAAGGGAAGCGATTTCAATTACGCCATGAACCTCGTCTTCAAATTTGAGCGGAACAAGCAAAATACACGAAGGTTTATTTTCTCCCAAACCAGAAGTAATATAAAGATAACCGTCAGGGACATCGGTCAAAAAGATTGATTTTCCTTCGATTGCGCAACGACCAACAAGCGATTCTCCAAACTGTACCCTACCCTCCAATTGTTTTTTCCTATCAAAAGCGTATGCGGCTTTAAGGTCAAGATATTTAACTGAATCTTTTTCTTCTGTAACAAAAAGACCACCTTGAAGCGCATTCATGTATTTTACAAGAAAACTAATGACGTTATAGGAAAACTCCTGAATATCAGCGTTGTTCATACGCAAATATTCACCTAATTGTGCAAGTCCATTTTGAGACCATGACAATTTTTCGTTTTCGATTTTTCGGTTATCTTCCTCTTTACGAGCATGAATTAGGTTTTTCTGCATATCCAACAAAGCAAGGTCAAGACCGTTAGGATTAGAAATATTGTATTGCACGTTTAAGTCGCCTTTTCCAATACTATTTGCAAAAGCAGTTGTTTTGGCAATTTTATCAGCCAAAGTATTGACAACTTGATAACACTCTTGAATCTCGTCATCAGAAGACGAAAGTTTTTGAATTTTATCATATTCACCGGCGTCAATATTTTGCAACACATTTGCAACACTCTTCAGCGGTGAAGTATTCCTTTTAACAAAAAACAAAGTAAACAACGCCATCGCAATAATCCCCAAAAAAGAAAGGAAAATAAACGGCGCAACTTTTCGTCCTGACTGCTTAAAAATTCTCGGCAAAGAAACCTCCGATACTAAAGTCCAAGGACGACCGTTTTCCTTAACATACATTGGTATTAATGTTACTCGTGCCGAATCAGCAAAATTAGCACCGCCCATAATTCCATCGTTTAAGACTCTAACAATTTCACCGTTTTTGTCAATACCAGAATACGCGTCAACAAAAAGTGTATTATCGAGATTTGGATTTTTATGACCATAAATTTTACCATTATCAGCCACTATAAATAAACGTCCGGCGTAATCATAAGGCATATTAGAGAGTATATCACTAATATTTACAAGAGGCAATTCTATTGTTACAGTCCCAACAAATCTTCCGTCAGTAACAATACGTGTTGCAACAGCAAACGAAAGTTGAGATTGCGCTTTTGAAGCGATTTCAGAATTATTCATATACGGATTTGTAAACAAAACATGAATTGTTCCGTTTTTCATTTGTGAATAATTTTCTGACACATATTCACCTTCTCTGTCCACCGTATCGCGTTCATAAACTGCAAGTCCGTCTTTTATATACGAATTTTCGACAAGTCGTCCGTATGGAAGATTCCAATTCTTATCCATTTCGGAAAGTTCCCAAGTTATGGTTGCAGAAATAATTTCACTATTTGTGGTTACAAAATTTTTTAGACTTTGTTCCGTAAAAGAAGCAATCCTGTTTTCAAATTTTTCTTTAGCAGAAGCCAACATATCGCTCATTGTAGTAGCCTTTGCGATTTCAGAATCAATATATGAAACTATTTCAGAGGCTTTGTGCGAACTATAACTATCGGAAGTTTTTACAGTTTTATCCAAAGAGTATTGATAATCGGAATACAGCAAAAAAGCCGCTATACCGACATAGAAAAGCAAGATTATAACAACTGTCAGTCCTATATGTTTAAAATCGTTCTTCATTTTTCAAACAATATTTTAGAAAAAAAATAAAACAATTTTTGCACCATTATTAACAAAAAAAGCACAAAAATTTATTTCCCAAAGATAGTGAAAAAATTAAAGAAAAAAAAATATTATTTTTTTAACATTTGTTAACTAAAAACTGGAAACCTTTTTTGCTCTTTTACGTTTAAATAGGTGTGTTTCATGTTATAAAATACTTCTTTTTTTAGTTGTTTATTTTTTGATGTCGGATAGTTGTGAAACTGTCCGACTTTTTTTTTGGTATATACGTTATTGATTTAATTTTGCTTCGTCTTCAGCGATTAATTTTTTTAATCTTTCTATTTGATACTCCTTGCCTACTTTTCTGAGTCTCAATGCTGTATCAGTAAAATATTGATGACCAGTTAGGAATTTCACTTGATTTTTGTTCCATTCCAAAATGCTGATATTTTTGCCTTGAGCAATCAATTCTTCATACAAAGTATTGCTGACAGGAATAAAATCGGTACGTCCAAGATAATCGAGGTCGGCATCGCACATTATTTTTTCCAGCAGAGTTTTAGGACAAGGAGGCAATTTTGTAGCCATAATAAGCGCACAAATTTTTTCTTGTTGCTCTTGACTATATCCCCATTTCGGAAGATATTCACTTGCAATTTGCGTGCTGTAATATTCGTGATTTTCGCCAGCAATTATTTGTCCTGAATCATGAAACAATGCCGCAGTCTTCAAAAGTAAAATATCTTCATCGTCAACACCTTCACCATAACCAATAAGTTCGGCTTGATTAACGACATCAATTGTATGTTTAAAATTATGATAATGAAGATATTTAGGCAATTCTTTTTCTAATTTATCAAGAATTAATTCTTGCAAATCGGTAAATTGTCTAAGGAGATATTTGATATGAAAAATTTCGTTAGGATATTCTCCAACCTGACGATTGATTGAATAAGCAGGTTTTAGTCTTCTAATATAATACATTTCCAAATCGCCCTGATATTTTACAGGTGTGATTCCATTGTATTCTGTTAGGAAATAATCTTTTACAAGTTCGTAAGTATGGACAGAAATGTTGATTTTTTCAACGTCAGCGGCAGAGGCCATTCTTGAAGCAATATTAACAGTCTCTCCTTTTATATCGTATGTAATTTTCTTTTTCCCTTGAGGTGTAGCAATAACAGGACCTGTATGAATACCGATTCTTAACTCCCAAAATTTACGATTGTTTTGTTCGTAAACTTCACGCAATTCTTTAAGGTAGCGTTTCATTTCCATGGCCGCCAAAACAACATCAATTGGGTTTGTGATATTTTTTTGCGGAATACCGCCTGCGCACATATAAGCATCACCAATTGTTTTTACAGTCTGAAGTTTGTATTTAAGGGCTATTTCGTTGAAATAAATAAAAATTTGATCCAACTCGTCAATAAAATCAGAAGTACGAGCCTCCGAAGATATAGTCTTGAAACCACGAATATCAACATACATCACCGTCGCCATCTTGAAACGTAAAGTATTACCACCGATATTATAGTTAACACCCTTTGGTAAAGACTCAGGCGGCACCAAAGCAAGAATACTTTCAAGTCTATAAATCTCTGACTGTGCTTTTTCGTTCTGATTGGAAAGTTGTTTGATTTGTTGTTTTAAATCGGCAATCTCCTTCATAAGAGCAGAAGTCCGATACACTAACTCATAATTATTGGGTTTATCTGCCAGGTCAAAAACATAAAACTGCGATTATCTTCTCTTTAAGAAAAAAAGAAGATACAATCGCAGAAAAAAAATAAAAAAAAGGGAAAAACTATCTTTTAAGCAACCAAAGAGTTTGATCTTTGATTTTGCTTCTGAAATTCGGAAGAGCGGCTCTTGCACTTTCACGAGTTGAAAATTCACCAACAGTTACTCTATTGTACTGACCGTATGGCTCAAGAATTTTTGAATCGAAACCCATACTTTTGAGTTTTGAATTTTGTTTTTGCGCATTGCTATACAAAGTAAAACTACCTGCAACAATGTAAAACTTATCTGATTCGTTGACAGTTTCTGTTGTTTCAGGAACAAGGTTTCCGCTTTTATCTTCTGTCAAGACCTGCTCTTGAAGTGATTCTTTAGAAACATTGTCATTGTTTTCGATTACAGTAGCAAGGTCTCCGTAGCCGTCATCAGCGGGAAGAGAGAGTGTATCGCCACTTTCTGAGGCTTGGTCTGCAGCCTTATTGCCTCTACAATCTACAAAAGTTATTGCCGCAAGCGACAAAAATGCTAATCCTAATAATTTAATTTTTGACATAATGTATTGTTTTTTAAATAATTATAAACACAAAAAATTACCGTGAAATTTATTGGTAAATATAGATACTTTTTTGTTAAGAGAAAAATAATTTTTATACTTTTCTTTTAGTACGACACGGCAATTTCATTTAACACCGAATTAAACGAATAAAACGAAATTGTCTTACAGAAAGTTACATTAAACAAAGCGCCGCAAGCGGCAGCGAATTTAANNTAAAAATTAACTTGTTGATTTTTAATTTATTAGTTTAATAAATTGTTTTGTTTTATTCGTTTAATTCGGTGTTAAAATTTTAAATGAAATCGCCGTATTAGTACGATACAGAAAAGGAACACGGCGAGTCAAGTCCCCGCTCAGAAAGTAGCATATTTTTCTCTAATTCAATATCTCTGACATAAAGTTTGCTTTCTGATTCTTTGTCAGCATTTTTGCGCAAAAGAAAATATATCTGATTGTTTTGTGAAATTTGAAAATCAGTACAAAAACTATTTTTTGGCGACAAATCTTGCGTTTGACCCGTCTGAAGGTCATATTTTGCGAGTATAACCGAACTTATTACAGTGTCAGCATAATTATTATAAGTATAAAGTATAAAATTGTATTTTTCAGAGAGTTGAAACTTACAATTTTGAGCAATTCCCATATAATTTTCGGGACAAAAATTCTCACAACCAATTGTTTTATAAACTTTTGTTGAAAAACCACTTACGGTCATCAAAAAAACATTTTCCATATTATGAAAAACGATTTTTCCTCCCTCTGGCGAAAATGTCGGATTAAAAAACGAAGACTGACCTTTACTAATAATTTTAAAAGTATCTTTTTTTAAATCATAAATTGCCGCTGAAGAAAGACCGTAAAAATCTGTAATTGTAAAAGCAAGCTAATTATTTTCAGCGGAAAAAACAGGGTTAGAGGCAACATAATTTGTTGGAATATTCAACAACTTGTTGTCTTTTTCCTTAATATTATAAAGGAAAATACTACTCGGCTGAGGCTGTTCCACAACGTATGAAACCACTTTCCCATTTGATGATATTGCCGTTTTTGAACCGTTAACTTCAAGAATTTCAAGACTTTCAAGTGAATTTCCAACAAAAATATTTGTATTAATATCAAAAACAAAAAAATTATCCGTTTCTTTGCTTGAAGAACTATCAATAGGGACTTCAAGAGTGTCGTTTTCATAAGAAAATTTATTAGTGCCATTATTATTAGAAGCACAACCTATACAAAAAACGATAATAAAGAGAACAATTAATTTTTTTATCATAATTTAGTTGTTGTAATTATTTAAATAAAATTCTTCATAAGACTCAATATCAATATCTTGATTGATTACTTCAAAATTATCTTTACTGATTATGAATATTTTATTGTTTTTATTTTTTTCGTTATTTTTCAGATATTTTGACAAAAATTCTCCAGCATCTTTTTCGCTCAAAAAATCTTTTATCATATAAAGTTTATATTTTTCTGGTAACGATTCAATGGATACCATCAAAAAGCTTTCAGACTATGCTATTATAAGCGGCTCAGACATCAGATTTGTCGGCTGCCACAACAAAATAGTGTTGTTTTCCTAAGAAATCTTTTGAAAATTTATTTTGAAGACCAATCGGAGTTTCTTCTAAGGCTTTGAGTTTTTCCAAAGCATAATTTTTAAGTTTTGAGTATGGATAGTTTTTTATCAAATATTCAAGTTTTTCTTTCATTTTATCAATTTGCGACATTCTGCCATAACAACGCGCTTCAAGATAGATAAAATTTTCTTGAATATCCATTCCAGCAAAATCTTTTTCTGCTTTTTGACACTTTTCGATTGCTAACGAATAATTTCCTGAATTAAAATCCTCAAGCATTTGTTGATAAAAATCCAACGCCTCGTTTTTCTTTTCAGTCAAGTTTTTAAAATAATTTGGATCGTTTAGAATTTTTGTATATCCTGATTCAGGAAATTCAGCAACGAGTTGTGATTTAACATATTCAGCCAGACCATTTTCTGTTTTTTTGACATACAAATCGTAAAGGCTATAATATGCTTGAGCCTTCAAAAAATGATTCGGATGTTTTTCGTTTAAATTCAAAAGAGTCTCGATTGCCTTGTCCAAATCGCCGATTTTGTCTTTGTAAACATCTGCCGAATTGAATCTTGCTTGAGCCTCTTTGTTAATAGAGGCTTGCATTGCAGAATCGGTCAAAGGAAGATTTTTGACATAAAATTCTGGATTTCTGTCACTATTTTCATTATTTTCCTCCTCGTTTTCTTTTTTCTGCGAATCTTCATCATCATCTTCGGTGCTGACACTTTTGTTTTTGCGTCGCCAATTATCTTCCAAAGGGCGATTACCCCATTTTTTTACAAATTCTTGACGACCATAATTCAAGGCTGTTACATTATAAAGATACCACTTACCTTGAAAATTAGGATTTCCGTCTTGACCAGTGTATTCTACACCATAATTATTGTCAGAAGATTGATAATAAGGATTAGTTGCAGCGATTTTTGCCGCTTCTTCGGCTGCTATTTTCTCGTCGATTATTTTGGCAATAAGTTTTTGTCTTGACGGCAAATCCATTTTAGCAACCCTCTGCAAACTATCTTGATATTCGGCTTCTCTAATATAAGTGATTAATTCAGTAAGAGCTGAGGCTTTCTTTGAAATTTCTTTATAACCAGAATAAGTAGTTGGCAGAAACTGCATTGTAGAATCATAAAATTCGCCAGCCTTAAGATAATCATTTCTGTTGAAATAAATATTTGCTGCCTCCATATAAGATTTGGCTTTTTGGACATTATTAGAAAATGAATAACGTGCAGATTTTCTGTAATTAATAAGTGCTGAATTAAAGTCTTGCTTCTTCTTATCGAGTTCTGCTAAACCGTAATAAATTCTATCGTAATATTCCTTGTTTTTTTCGTCTTTTGAAAGTTCTAAAAGTTGCTTTCTAATATAATCCTCGTCGTCAGAAGATGTAAAAACGGTTGCAAGATTTATTTTTGCGTTGAAGACAAGCGAATATTTAGGATTCAACTTTATAACGTTTTGATAACACTTTTTTGCTTCAGGATAGTCTCCTGCCATACGCCACAAATCTCCACAAATAAAACTTAGCCAAGCCCTTTGCTGCTTGTCTTTTCTTTTCAACATTGAGATTGTCTTTTCGAGTTCTAACGCAGCCTCCTTATATTTATGCGTTGAAATTGCAAGGTCAGCATAAAGTTTTCTGATGTCAATATCCAATTTCTTGGGATGACGTTTGTCTTTTTCGAGTTTTTCCAACATTTCTAATGCCTCGTTGAAATTTTTCTGAGCCCAAAAAGTTTTAGCAAGATAAAATTGCGCCTCAAATCTTGAAGGTTCATGCTTAAAGCGCGTAATGCCGAGTTGAAACGAAGATTCTGCCTTATCGTAATCTTTATTGACATAATTTGCTTTGCCCATAAGAAGATACGTATCGTCAATCCATTTGCAATATTCGCTTTTGTTGTAAAATGCTTGTTGAGAAGAGTTCATGCCCTGAAGTGAATATCTACGCTTTGGCTTTGAAGTGATTGAATGTTTCAAAATATTTTTTCCACATTCTTCAATACAAGCGTCCATATCGGCAGAGGCAAGCGTTACGGCATCTTCGCTATCGATTTTGAAAACAGGCAAAAGTTCGGTATAATCTGGCTTTACATTGTTTTCAATATTTGAAATTCCCCTTAAATACGATTGTTGTGCCTCAAAAACAACATTGTAGCGAGCGGTAACGTTGTGAAACGCCCGTCTCGAAGCGGTATTTTTTGTATTGCTACAATTAGAGAATACAAAAACCGTAGAGATTAGCCACAATGTTATTTTGTAAGACAGACTCATTTAGTTCTTTTGAGATGCTATGAGTTTGTATCCTTTACCGTGAATATTCAAAATTTCAAGTGAGGGGTCTTCTTTTAGAAGTTTTCTCAACTTTGTGATATAAACGTCCATACTACGGGCATTGAAATAGTTATCATCCTCCCAAACTTGATTCAAAGCATAATTTCTTTCAAGAACTTTGTTCATATTCATACAAAGCAGTCTCAAAAGTTCGGACTCTTTAGTTGTAAGTTTTACAGGCTCTTGATCTTTGTATTGAAGTATTTGTTTGTTTGAATCATAAATATAATCGCCTAATTCGTAAACTGTTATAGCCTCGCTATCGGTAATTCCTGAACGTCTCAAAACGGCTTCAATTCTCAGTAACAACTCTTCCATATTAAATGGCTTAGTGATATAGTCGTCAGCACCGATTTTAAAACCTGTCAAGACATCTTCTTTGAGATTTTTTGCTGTCAAAAATATGATTGGAATATCTGTGTTGATTTCCCTAATTTCAGAAGCGACCTGAAAACCGTCCTTTTTAGGCATCATAATATCCAAAATACAGATGTCATAAATGTTGTGATGAAACCCTTCTGTGGCTTTTTCGCCGTCAGGATACAAGTCTGTGGCATAATTTTTTGCCTCAAGATATTGCTTGAGCAACGAGCCTAAGTTTACATCATCTTCGGCTAACAATATTGATACTTTTCTTTCCATATTATAAATTCTGATTTAATATTTTTCGTTTATTGATTAAAGGGCAAATATACAAAAAAAGTTGTACCTTTATTTAATTCTGACTTAATTTTTATTGTGCCATGATGTTCGTCAACAACTTTTTTTACATAACTTAGTCCGATACCAAACCCTTTAACATTATGAATATTGCCAGTATGAACTCTAAAAAATTGGTCAAAAATTTTCTTTTGGTCTTCATGGCTAATACCGATTCCATTATCTGAAACAGCTATTTCAACGCCTTTTTTTACATTTGAAGTTTCTATTTTCATCTCTGGCGTATTCACTGTGTATTTCAGCGCATTATCTATAAGACTACTAATTAAATTACCGATATGAATTTCATCGCCTTCAATTAAATCGTCTTTTGCCGAATAGACACATTTTATTTCTCCGCCTTTGTCCTTAATTTTCAAATCAAAGGATTTAACAACTTTTTCGATTAAGTCGTTAACACATATTTCTTTGATTTTCATCATCTTGCGACTTTTATCTATGGTTGCCATCTGAAGAACCCTTTCAACCTGAAAACCAAGTTTTTTACACTCTTGCTCAATTACAGAAGTAATTTGAGTAAAACTACTTTCATTTTTTGCGACAGCGGGGTCTTTTAGCATCTGACTTGCTAACGAAATCGACGAAATCGGCGTTTTAAGTTCGTGTGTCATATTGTTAACAAAATCGTTTCGCATTTCGGAAAGTTTTTTCTGACGGAAAATAATTCTAAGTGTCGCCACAAAAATACCCAAAATTATCAACGAAAACGCTAACGAGGCAAACACATTTTTTTTAATCGAATCGAAAGTTAATTTTCTCTGCGCCGGAAAATACACCGACAAATAACACTCCGGCGAAATTATATCATCGCTTGGGAAAAGTCTTGTTTCGTAATGAATTGATTCTGCGTCATTTTCGTCATAATTTTGAGAATGACAAAATATTTTTTTGTCTTCTTTCATAATGGCGAAACAAAATTCCATATCAATACCGTTAGTATGAAGATTATCTTTCAAATATTTTTCAACAGTTGCAATATCAACTCTTTCTTCCAAATTTACCCTTTTGCGAATTAGGTTGTTAACAATATTTTCTACAAAAACAGTTTTATCATGTTCTATATTTTTGATAATTTTATCTTGTATACAATCCTTAGACGGATTAGAGCAATCAAACGAAAAAGATTGTCCGCCAATAGTAGGATAATACAGAGAATCAGCACCTTTCGACAAAATTGCGCCTTGTCCGGTTGTGTTTTTAACGGTATCAATAATCACAATACCATTTCCTTTTGGTAGCACATGATGAGAGACCCATGAAACGGTATCAACACTAACCGCTATAATATCATTTGATACTTGGTCAACAACCTCTCGTCTTTCAAGGTCGTCAACAACGCCTTTTAAAGATTGCATAACCTGTTTTGCAAATTGTTGCTTACGAAGTGTCATAAGAGTCTCAATATCAGAAGACTGAATACGAACCAACCAACAAATTGCAAAAAACATTATTGCAGCCAACGCCCAAATTTTTTTACTACTCATTTAAAGAAATTTCTTTTTATAACGCAAAGATATGTATTTTTAATTAGAAAAAATAAAAAACATAAAAAAAAAATTTTTTCTCTTAGAAATAAATTGTACTTTTACCCTTCGGTAATATTAGACTGAAATATCAATAAACAGAACTAAAATGGCAAATACCGAAACTCAGAAAAAAAATAAAAATCGAGATGCTATAATTGAAACAGCGAGGCATGTCTTCAATAAGTATGGTTATGACAAAACCCTTATGGAGCATATTGCAAAAGCGGTTGGCAAAGGTAAAAGTTCCATTTATTATTATTTTAAAAGTAAGGAGCAGATTTTTCAGTCGGTTGTTTTGAAAGAAGCGGTATCGTTTAGACATACAATTATTGACGCTTTGAGAAAAACAGAAAATCCTGTTGACAAAATAAAAGTTTACGTTCTAACAAGAATGAATATTATAAAAATTTACACTAATTTTCATTCTGCACTTAAGAACGAAAAATTGCGACAAATTGATTTTGTGCAACGACTCAACGTCTTGTACGACAAGGAAGAAATAAGATTATTTAAAGATATACTTGAAGAAGGTGTAAAAAAACATTTCTTTTTTGTAAAAAACCTTGACTTAGCGGCTATGGCGTTAATTATGGCTGTAAAAGGAATTGAAGATTATGTTTTTAGAACTGATAATATAGAAGAGTTTACAGCAAATATTGATCAGTTGCTTTATTTAATTCTTCACGGAGTTGTAATAAAAGAATAATTCTTAATATTTATGGCGTGTTCTATTCTTTGGATTGACGATGAAATTGACTTTTTGAAGGTTCATATCCTTTTTCTTAAAAGCAAAGGATACAGTGTTGAAACCGTCAGCAACGGTCTTGACGCTTTAGAAAAAATACGCACCAATGTTTACGATATTATTTTCTTGGACGAAAATATGCCGGGAATCTCAGGACTTGACACTTTGAAAGAAATCAGAGAAATAAATTCGGACGTACCCGTTGTAATGATTACCAAAAACGAGGGCGAAGAAATTATGGACGAAGCAGTGGGCAACAAAATTTCGGATTTTCTGATAAAACCTGTAAATCCCAACCAAATTATTTTGTCAATAAAGAAAAATGTTGATAACAGAAGACTTGTCAGCATAAAAACAACTGAAGACTACAGAACTGAGTTTCAAAGGCTTGGCTCTGAAATTTTCCAAGTTTCAAACATCGAAGAATGGAAAACTTTGTACAAAAAATTGGTGATGTGGGAATTTAAACTTCAGGATTTAGACCGTCAAGACAATGCTTTATTTGAAGTTTTTAATTATCAAAGAGAAGAGGCTAACAAAGAATTTTGCAAATACGTAGAAAAAAAATACGTAAAATGGTTGGATTCGTCAAGAGAAAACCGACCTCTTATGCAACATGATGTTTTCAAAGAAGTAATCTTACCTTTACTTGATTCTAATCAAAAGGTATTTTGGATTGTAATCGACAATCTAAGATTTGATCAATGGAAAGTATTACAACCTCTTGTTGCAGAATATTTTACGGTTGAAAAAGAAGACATGATTTTTTCGCTTCTTCCAACAGCCACTCAATACGCAAGAAATGCAATGTTTGCAGGTTTAACACCGCTTCAGATTTCAAAACTATATCCTGAATTGTGGACTGAAGAAGACGAATTACATTCAAAAAACAATCATGAAGAGCAACTTATAACAACAATGTTGAAACGTTTTCGTCAAAATTTAAAATTTTATTACACCAAAACATTCAACAACAAAGAAGGCAACAAGGTAAACGAAAAATTCAATCAAATTAGTTCCAACAAACTAAATATCGTAGTTTATAATTTTGTTGACATGATCTCGCATGCAAGAACAGAACTTCCGATGATGAGAGAATTGGCTGACGATATTGTTGGTTATAGGGCAATTACAAAAGCATGGTTTGAACATTCTTCACTTTACGACCTTTTGAAAATGCTTTCTCAAACAAGTTACAAAGTTATCTTAACAACCGATCATGGCACAACCAAAGTGTCATCACCAATAAAAATTACGGGAGAAAAACAAATTTCAACAAATCTCAGATACAAAACCGGACAGGATTTGCAGTTCAACGAAAAAGATGTCTTTTACATCAGCGACCCTGAAAAAGCACAACTTCCGAGGGCAAAAGTAAATTCCAAGTATGTTTTTGCAAGAAACAGAGATTTTTTTGTATATCCCAACAATTACAATTCGTTTGTAAAATATTATAAAGAAACGTTTCAACACGGAGGCATTTCGTTGGAAGAAATGTTGATTCCGCTTGTGATATTAAAACCCAAAAATCAAAAATGAAAAAACAATTTATCATAAACACTGTGGAAGATGCCGACAAAACGGCTCAAGAATTTCTTGAATATATCAGACATTTTGAAAATGGAAAAAACTGCATTGTTTTTGACGCTCCAATGGGTGCAGGCAAAACTACATTCATAAAATCGCTATGTAAAGCCCTCGGCGCAATCGACGAGGTAACTTCGCCAACTTTTTCGATTGTTAACGAGTATCTTTGTCAAGACGGCAAAAAAGTCTACCATTTCGATTTGTATAGAATCAAAAATATGGAAGAGGCAATTTCAACAGGGATTGAAGAATATATTTACGGTTCTGACTTTTGCTTTATTGAATGGCCTGAGGTTGTTTATCCGATTTTGTCTGACAATGTTTTAGAGGTTAAAATCAGAGAAACCGAAAACGGGAAAAGAGTAGTTTCATTATAATAAAAAAAGTTTTGTTATGACCACAAAATGTTCGCTTATACCGCTTGAAAAAAAGAAACTTTCCAAAAATGACAAAAAATGTCTATCACTATCGGTGTTGAAAGATAATCCAGAAACCGAAACACGAGTTGCTTTAACACCTATGGGCGTAAAAAACTTAGTGGATAGCGGACATAAAGTAATTATTGAACGTGGAGCCGGACTTTTAGCGAATTATTCTGATTTAGAATACGTTAATAGCGGTGCAGAGATAACCTCTGATAGACAAAAACTTTTTCTATCTGACATTATTCTCAAAGTATCGCCTTTTAGTCTTGAAGACACTCAATACGTAAAAAAAGAGCATACATTGGTTTCAAATCTCTCGCCCGCAAGATGTGACAAACGTGCTATTGAAAATATTTTGAAGAAAAAAGCCGTTGCAATAGCCTTAGAATATATTCAGACAGAGAAAGATTTTTATCCTGTTCATTTTATCAATAGTGAAATTTCGGGCAGAACGGCAGTTTTTACTGGAGCGGAATATTTAAGCCGTCGCTGTCAAGGCAAAGGTGTTTTACTTGGCGGCATAACGGGCATTTCACCAGCATTAGTAATTGTTGTCGGGACGGGAACGGCAGCATTGTACGCCGCTAAAACCGCACTCAGCACAGGAGCAGAAGTTAGAATTTTTGGAAACTCCATTTACAGACTTTCAGAAATTACAAGAAAACTTGGTCATGAAGTTTTTACCTCGCCATTACAATTACAAATTCTCAACAAGTCTCTCGCGTCAGCAGACCTTGTTATCGGAGCAAAAAGCATGAAATACGAAACATTCGACTTTATTTTAAGAGAGAGCGTCAGTTTAATGAAAAAAGGTTCTGTTATTGTAGATTTGAATATTGACTCTTGTGCATGCTTTGAAACTTCAAAACCGACAACGCTTCAAAAACCAACCTTTGATTTTGGCGGCGTTATACATTATTGTTTGCCTGATATTGCAACAACAGTTCCAAGAACGGCAAGTATTGCTTTAAGTAACATACTCTATCCTCTTATAAATAAGATTTATAACAACGGAGGAATTTATCAAGAAATATGTTACAATCAACTTTTCAGACAAAGTGTTTATTGTTACAACGGACTTTTAACAAATGAATTTTTGGCAAAGAAATTTAATCTTTCATTCAAAGATATAGATTTATATTTAATGTAAAAAAATGCTTCGCAATTACGGTTTTAGTCAAGAAAATTTGATAAAAAGGGCAGAAAACTTATTACAAGTCTGTCAAAGGGATTTTAATACACTAAAAAAAGACGGACTTTTTGAAACCGAATTGTTAGAAAAACTAAACAAAGAATTATCTTTTTTTAAGTCAATTGTCTCTGACTCTTTTCAATTAAAGCAAATAAATCTTTTAAACACTCAATGCAAAGAGAAAAAAAAACAGATAATCAAGTTGATACGAATAATTCAACTTCGTCTTGAAACTACTTGCGACAAAGACAATTATTATCTAAAAATGCTCAAAACTTTGAAAGTTCACAACATTTCAGGAGATTGTTTTATTGAAAATATCCGTAAAATTCAGGCTTTAAGTCCAAATTTCTATTCGCTTGGGATTCCTGCGTCAATAACTGGAAATTTAAATAGTTTTATTGTTGAATACAAAAAAAAATTCAGCAAGTATAACTCTATGATTTCCAATCGCAAGCAAATTTCCAACGAACGTATTATTTCTGCAAATAGACTTTCTGTTTTAATTTCAGAAATATGTAAAATCGGCAAACTTGTCTTCAAAGCAACAAACAAAGAAAAATACAAAGATTACGTCATGTATGGGAAATAATTTTTTTAGAAAAAAGTCAGCCAAATTCAATAAAAAATCGTGAATTTGGCTGACTTTTTTCTTTATTAAAACTAACTAACAAGTTGATAATCAAATATATGACAATCTACAATTTAGATTTTTTAACACTATTTTTTTTAGCAGAATTATTATTTATTGTAATCTGCCAACGCAACAATAAATTTCTCCATCATAAATCTTGTATCAGTTGACGAACATGTAAAATTGTTGATAATTATCGAAAATGCAAGTTCGCGTCCACTTCTTGAAGTAACATATCCCGAATACGATTTCACTCTTCTAATTGTTCCACTTTTGCCTCTTGCATTATTGACGGCTCTCGTCCCTGCACACATTCCAGACATAGTACCTTTGCCTCCGCACATCGTAAGACTCTCGTTGAAATATTTATAATAAGGCGAGGTGTTGTGCATATATGTCAGAAGGAAACACAATTGTCTTGGCGTTATAATGTTGTAATGCGACAAACCGCAACCATCGTTGATACTCATTCCTTTAGTGTCCATACCCTTGTTTTTCCAAAAATTCATCAACGCCCAACATGCAGAATTTACGTTTGTTG
The DNA here is from genome assembly GCA_905233995.1 of uncultured Bacteroidales bacterium. Classification (GTDB taxonomy): domain Bacteria; phylum Bacteroidota; class Bacteroidia; order Bacteroidales; family UBA3824; genus UBA3824. The sequence continues at coordinate 15,977 of CAJOGF010000005.1, forward strand.
TTCTTACTTGTTTCAGACCCACAAGTGCTAAGCAATGTTCTGCATAGAGATTAATACTATAATAGTTTGTCTGCTGAATAATTTCAAAAAGCGTTGGTGATTCTATTGTGCAAATTACATTTCTTGAAGTATCTTGACCTAACGTAAATTTTGTGCTGTCGGTGCGACTTAACGCTTGACCTAACACTTGTATACCATTAGAATTAAGAGAATCAGCAAGTTGCGTTGCCACAAACAATGCTGGATCAGGAATAATGGCTCTGACAGTAACATCAGTTTTGTTTTGCGGTACAAAACCCTCAATGTACTTATTGTCTTGATATGTTTTACCGAAAACATTTGTGCTTTCTCTTGTAACATTCTGAGAGGCAACGGCATTGACCTCAATTCTCATATTCTTGATTTCGGGATCGCTACCTTTGTAGACAGCAGTTGTACCGTCTTTACCAGTTTTGAAATGCAATGTTGTAAGATTATCTCTGACAGTAAGACCGTTTGGAACTGCGCCATAATAGTTGCCCATATCTTCCCATGACCAAGTTGTAGGTGTCATTTCTTTGGAATAAAACGAACAATCGCCTATTATGTTACCAGAAATTCTACGTATACCAGCCTGACGAACAGCCTCCATAAATTTGGAATTGTAGTCAAAATTTTCTTTGTCATAAAAAAATCTTGACCCCAAAGTCGGGTCGCCACCTCCTTTTATTATAAGATTGCCGTACAAAACACCAGATTTATCAATATTTCCAGTGTAATAAAGTTCAGTTTTGTATTTAAAGTCAGGACCATATAGTTCCAAAGCCGCTGCCGTTGAAACAAGTTTGGTGTTACTTGCCGGAATTACAGACATATCAGGATTAAGACTTGCAATGACTTCACCCGTTTTCATATCGGTTGCAAGAAGTGCAATCTGACCGTTAGCGAAATACTCATAATCCCGTATTTGATTAATAACTTTGTTTATATCTTGAGCCAACAAATCATTCATAAATAATGTCAACAGAATAACAAATACAAATTGTTTTATTTTCATTTTTATATACTTTTTTCGACAAAATTACAAACTTTGTTGTCAAAAACAAATATTTATTTTCGTTTTTACAATTTTTTTTTGTTTCAACACAAAAAAAAGTCGGTGATTTTTCACCGACTTAAATTTAAGAGACTTCTTTTTAAGCACAACTTTTATTTTTTCTTTTTGCTGTCATTCACCATTGAAACCGCTGATTGCTCTTTTACTTCGTATGCGGCTACATGTTTGTGATGTTTTCAGTGTGTTATTTTGGTTTTAGAACCTTTCCGATTTTACCCATAATTGAAAACAAAAGGCTATTATGACAACTTGTCAGTCTATTCTCTGACACCAATATTCTCTCTATTAGTGCTTTTGATTTCTTCTCTAAGCGATATGTTTGAAATATCAACTTTAGATTTTGTGAAATCAGGCGTGTTGTACGACTGATACAATGAATTGTAATATTCAAGCGGATTTTTTTGCGGAATAATAAACGGCTTTGTACAATTTCCATTTTCATCTATCATACTGATATACAAACGAGTATACAGTCCATCAACACGTCTTGATGTAAAAACAAACCATTTTGAATTTTCGCTCCAATTATGAAAACTATCAGAAAAATCACTATTTACTTCAGTTAACACTCTCGAAGTGGAATCCTGAAAATTATAAAGATACAAGTCAGCCTCCTTATGCCAAATTGGGAAAGTTCCGTACTTTGAAACCGTGTACATCAAATATTTACCATCGTAAGAAGGTCGCGGAAAAGTCAACGAATTATTTTCAATATAAATTAACGTGTCTTTTTTTCCTAACGTTTTACCACTTTTTTCGTCAAAAGAAACTTTCATGATTGCGTATTTAATGTCTTCCAAAAAGTAAGGAGGATCTAACTTTTGAGACTGACAAAAAAACAATTCATCGCCACCAGCAGAAAAAACTGGAAATGTTTCCAAAACCGAATCATTTTTAATTTCCTCTGACAATACAAACTCTTGTTTTTCAACATCAAAAATTTGCAAATCAGAATTTTTGTCAAAAACCTCCACACGAGCAGGATTTGCAGTTGGGAAAACTTGTAAAGTATTGTTTGTTGAAAATGCCACATACCGTCCGCTTTTATGCCAATAAGGATAAACGGCCGCGCCTAAAGTCTTGTTAGTGTTGGTGTTATAAATTTTATAACTACCATTACGACTTACAACCGTACCTCCAAAAGCCTGACCTCTAACATGAAAAAGAAAATCATTTGGGTTTGTACGATTAGATGTATGACAATTAACACAAGTGCCGTAGACAAAAGTATTTTCGATAATTGCATCTTCCTGAAAATTAGACAAATTTCTGCAATAAATTCCCATTTTACCGTAAGAAACATACCCCGGAGATAACCTTCTGTAAGTAAGTCCGTATTCATCTAAAGGAATACTTGAAATAATCATTTTAAACGGCTTAAAATCATACTGTATTCTATCGCTAACAACTGATAAAAAAAATTCCAAAAATCCACCTTTGTTTTCTTTGACCAAATTATGCCATTTGTTAATCTCAATGTCAATTTGCTTGCCAGAGATTTCAATTTCAGAACCAGAAACAGAACCTTTTATTTTGAGTGTCAACGAATTATAAGGCATACCTGTGAAATTAAAATTCATAGGCGCAATTTCTTCAGGAATTGTTACATCTTTGTAGTCTGGCCAAATTTCTGGTTCTGAGGCTACATTCACAATTTTCTCTACTTTTGTACCACAACCCGAAAACAAAAAAGTTAGAAGTATAATGATAAAAAAATTTTTCATTGTTGATTTTGATTTTTAATAAAAATTGCGTATTGCCAAAATGTATTATCAAGAAGTTTTTTTTCAAAAGCGAAAGCGACCTCTTGAGAAATTCCTTGAGGTATATTTTTCAAAGTTTTGTGTTCGTTATAATAACTCAAAACCAACGCCTCTTGAACATGTCTTGGAATTTTACTCCAACCCGCAGCAGCAATGTATTTTAGTGAATTTCTGATAGTTTTGGAATCCAAAGTCAACATTGCATATGCTTGAAAATATTCTATTGCACCAATATTTTTTGGATTTTTCTTAATTAAATTTTCAAAAACCACGTCCGCTTGAAGTTCTTCCTGAGTGCCGTCAATCTCAAGTTTTATGCTTTCAGCCAATGAAAACTCTACGTCATCTTTAATTTTACTTTCATCTTCTAAAAGTTGAAGATATTTTTTTGCCTGAATTTTGTAGAACAAAGTCTTGGAAAGTGTCAACAAATATTTTCTTGCAACAGGATAGTTTTTGTTGATAATTGCCAATTTTGCAAGTCGCAACATCAGTTTTGAACTATACCTAAAATTTGAAATATTTTCTTGACTTTCAAAAGCATAACGTTGTGCAAGATTGTAAGCACCAAGAATATAAAAAACTTCAGCACTTGGTAACGCCGTAAACATATCCGGCTGAAATTCTACCGTAAGCGCAAAAATACCGGGCTGTTGATAATGAAACATTCTTTCGGTAAGAAGCCCCTTTTGCGACAGTGCAAGATTAAGACACTGAACCGAATACGAGTTAGGAGTTCTATATTTATCATAAAAATTAATTGCCGAATCCCAATCTCTCTGGTAAACATATTCATACATTCTTATTGTTTGCCACGTTATATCGTTAAGACTAAAAAAGATACTAAAAAATCCAATTACCACAACCCCAAACATCGCAATACAACTTTGCTTTACAGAGAACAATTTTTTCCAAAAACTTAACACAAATGGCAACAATGGACATAACAAATAGAGTGTCAGATGTATATAACTTTTGAAAGGAAACCGAATATAGTCAAAACCGTCATAAAACAATTTTACCGGCATAATAATCACTCTTGACATCAACCATGCCTCAATAGGAATTATAATCAGCGCAGCAAATGCTTTAAAACTAAACTTTTTATAATTTTTCAAACCGTCCAAAAAGGCAGCAATAACAACTGAAGGACCCGTTAGAAAATAAAAAAACAAATAAATTATTGTTTTAAGAATCAAGAACAAAGTATTTTTGGGTAATTTTTCTACCGCAACAAACAGCAAAACATTAATCAAAACTGCAATAAAAAAATTGAGCATAAGATTTTCATTACACAAAAAACTCCACATCAAAAGACTTGGAAGAAATGTAAATGGGTAAAAGTTTTCATTTACATTAAAGATTTTAAAAGTCTTATTTGTAAGAAGTTGCAAAAATACAAATAATAGTCCTAAAATTGCTGCACCAAGTTTTTGATGAACATAAAATTGTGTTAAAAATTCGGCAATATAATCGCTCAACCCACCAACAGAGGAAAGTCTTTGAACAAAATATTCTGCTGAAAAAAGAAACATTTGATAATATTCGTGAAAAAACAAAAATTCATAATGAAAAAATCCCCAATACACAAAGGCGGCTAAAAACAATAGCGCAGAGAGCAGATATTTGTAAATTTTCTTCAACATAATTTCTTTTTTCAAGTCATTAATTCTATGTTATTATATTTGGCAAAAATACATATTTTTTTGTTATTAGTTAAGTGATTTTTATTTTTATTCTATTTCTTCTGGCCAAGAATGTTTTGGGTATCTTCTTTTGAGTTCTTTTCTGACTTCTTTGTAAGTATTTTGCCAAAAAGATTTTAAATCAGAGGTCAACTGAACGGGCTTGAAACCGGGTGAAAGTAATTGTAACAAAACAGGAATTTTGCCGTTACAAATCTTAGGTGTTTCTTTCCACTGAAAAACCTCCTGAAGTCTTACCGAAAGAATAGGTTGTTTTCCGTCCTCAAAATATTCCAATTTTATTTTATGACCGTTAGGCATTGTAAGGAAATTAGGGGCAAGATTATCTAATTTTTCTTGCTTTTTATAATCCAACAACGAATATTTTATTGCAGATACCAAATCAATTTTTTTTAGTTCCAAAACCGTAGTTTTCCCTTGTATGAAATCTATAATCCATTTAGGATTTTCCGTTAAAGTTTTAATTGAAACATCAGGCCATAAACCATCTTTATCCCAAACTCTTAAAGAAAGTATTCTATTTATTAACTTTTTAACCTCATCACCAAAATCCAAGATATTTTCGCCCTCTTTTTTTATGGCGTTTAATACTATTTCTGTAGCCTTATTCGAGTCGGGTTTTATAGGAGTTTCCTGCAAAATAATGTTGAACAATTTTAATTGTTTTGTTGACACTACCCCACCCTTTTTAGTATTCCAAACAGTTAAAGTTTTTTCTTTAATCATATCTTTCAACATCGAAGGGTCTAAAGGCGAAGCGAGAAAAATTTTAGCAATTCCGTTCTCTCTTGTGTTAAGACTTGCGATAGAAATCCAACTTTCGCCGGCTAACGAGTCATTATGGTCTAAGGCTGCAATTTGAGAATTTGAAAGCATAAATTGAGCATTGTTACCTTGTTTTGCCGATGCAATTCTTTCAGGAAAGGCTTGTGCAATCAAAAAGCCGGTATCGAAACTATCAAAAGGATTATTATCTACTTTTGACTTCAATAATTTCCTTAATTGACAAGCGTAAAGTTCAATTCTATCAAGTTTTTTGTTATGACGATTTTCTTTTCTATTTTGACGCAATTTTTCGATTCTAAGATTAATATCCGTGCCGAAAGTTTTGTCAAGAGGGTCTTTGTTATCAAGAATTGCCGCAATATCACAAGCAAGACTTGCTAAATTATATTTTTGCGATTCAACAAGCATTTTTGCGATTCTCGGATGAACGGGAATTTTAGAGATTTTCTCGCCAAGCGGAGTTAAGGAAAATTTTTCATCAGAGGCTTCAAGCATTTTTAAAGTTTCCTTTGCATAATTGACGTTTGCTTTGTCAGGCGCGGAAAGCCAAAAAAGATTTTCAGGATTTGGTTCTCCCCACTTCAAAAGGTCTAAAGTTAAAGGAGTTAAGTCGACATATTCGATTTCGGGTCTACGGTTTTGTCTCATTTTGGCTTCAAACGGTAAATCCCAAAGTCTATAACAAAAACCTTCTGATAATCTTCCCGCTCTACCAGAGCGTTGTTGCGCCATATCAAGAGAAATTCTAACCGTTTTCAGTCCTGACAGACCTCTATCTGCATCGTATTCCAAAATTTTGGTAAAACCACTGTCAACAACAATCTTAACGCCTTCGATTGTAAGAGAAGTTTCAGCAATTGAAGTTGCCAAAACAATTTTGCGTCTACCTTGCGAATCTGGTAAAATTGCTTTTTTTTGTTCAATATGACTCAACAAAGAATACAGCGGACAAATAACAATATTAGTAGGAGTTGATTTTTTTAACAATTCTTCGCATTTTCTAATTTCGGCTTCACCGGGAAGAAACGCTAACACATCGCCTTCATTATGTTGATTAAGTGCTTTTAAAATTGTCAATGCCGTTTGATTTGTTACCGAAAATTCATCACAAAGCCCTTGATAAAAAATTTTCACATCATACGATTTGCTCTTTGCAATTATGACAGGCGCATTAAGCAGTTTTGATAGTTTGTCGGTCTCGATTGTTGCCGACATTATTATTATTTTCAAATCGTTTCTTAACACGTTTTGACATTCTCTAACCAAAGCAAGAGACAAATCGGCATTGAGACTTCTTTCGTGAAATTCGTCAAAAATTATTGTTGAAACGCCTTTTAATTCGTTGTCAGACAAAAGCATACGAGTAAGTACGCCTTCAGTAACTACCTCCAAACGTGTTTTTTCGCTTTTAACGCTTTCAAACCTAATTGAATAACCAATGCTTTGTCCTAACTTTTCGTTTTTTAAATCAGCAATTCTATGTGCAATTGCTTTTGCTGCAAGTCTACGAGGCTCCAACATTATAATTTTATCGTTATTTTCTTTTGAATGTTCCAAAAGATACAGCGGTAAAACAGTGCTTTTTCCAGTTCCAGTTGGCGAAGAAACAATAATTACTTGATTTTGAGAATATTTATTATATACTTCCTCAAGTATTTCTTCAATAGGATACATAATTTTTTTAGTCGCTTGCCTGAACCACATTTATAATGTAGTCACCAAGTTTTTCACATTCAGAAATAACGTTCATGTAATGCGAACCAAGTGCGTAACCGTATTTGCCGTCAGTTAAATCTTGGGTATTACGATTTCGCGTCAAACTTCTGAAATCATTGATTGCTTGCTCGTTGTTAGAAGTTGTCTGCATATCGGCTTTGCTACCTTCGCTTCTACCAATCTGACCAACCATGTGCGTAAGTGCCGTCTGAACCAAAGCAAACATTTTCTGTATGTTAGCATATTGTTCTGAAGTGAACTCTTCTCTTACTTTATCGCGTTTATGCTTTAAAGTTCTTGCGATATTATTGCAAGCATCACCGATACTTTCCAATTCGGAAATTATTTTCAACATTCTTTGCAGTTTCAGTTTTGACTCTATCGTAAGTTTACCTTCGCTGACTTTTCCCAGATATTTACCAATTTCTTCTTCCATATTATCGGTAATACCTTCGTATTTTTCTATTCTTTCGTATAGTTTGTCAAAATCTTTATTGTCTTTGATATCAATAATTTGTTTAACAAGCGAAAACATTTTATCGCATCGTCCTGCAAAATTATATATTTCATTTCTTGCCTCAAGAAGTCCCATTTCAGAAGTTGAAATCAAACCGCCCGAAATAAATTTAAGTCTATATTCTTCGTCTTGTTCGCTTTTGTAAGGCAAAACTTTGCAGACAAGTTTTTCGATTTGGTCAACAAAACCAATAAAAACAAGAGTGTTGAAAACATTAAACGCTGTATGGAACAATGCTAACTTAGTAGAATAATTACCATCTAATATCAAAACATCTGCCGACAACCAATTTATAAAATTGCAGAATGGATAAAATATTATTAAAACCAAAACAACACCAAAAACATTGAAAAACATGTGAGCCAAAGCCGCTCTTCGTGCCGGAACATTTCCAGTCATAGCCGCCAAATATGCCGTAACGGTAGTTCCGATGTTCTGACCCATTGCTAAGGCTGCTGCTTGTTCAAAACCAAAACCAGCAATGTTCATATTAAAAAGCATCATCGTTATCGCCATTGTTGCAGCCGAAGCCTGAACTAGACACGTTACCAACATTCCAATAAGAACAAAAAGCAAAATCATCAAATAACTTGTATCAGAAATGTCCTTTAGCATATTTGCCACAAGTTGACCTATCTGAAGATGCTCTGCTGATGTCTGAAGAAAACTAAGTCCCAAAAAGAGGAAAGAAAAACCGTAAACAAATTCACCGAGACTTTTTCGTTTGGAATTTTTTGAAAAGACAAATACAAGTCCTAATGCTAAAAGGGGAATCGCAAACGCTGAAATGTTAGATTGAAAACCAAAAATCGAAATTACCCATGCCGTAACCGTTGTACCTATGTTTGCGCCCATTATAACGCCGATTGATTGTTTTAGTGTCATAAGTCCGGCGTTAACAAAACTTACAACCATTACCGTTGTTGCGGAACTCGATTGAATAAGGGCGGTTATCAATATACCGGTAAATACTCCCATTACCCGGTTTTTAGTCATCGCTGCAAGTATGGCGCGAAGTTTTTCGCCAGCAAATTTTTCAAGACCGTCGCTCATCACTTTCATTCCGTAAAGAAACATTCCAAGCGAGCCAATCAGCGAAAGCGTGTTGATGATTGTGTCCATTTATTAAGACTTAGATGCGTATAATTTTTTCGGTACAAAGATATATATTATTCTTGAATTTGCAATTTTATCATTAAGTTAAATTGTCAATTTTTGACTTTAATTCACAATAAATATCAACATAATCGGAAATATAAACATGACGAACAAAAAGATAATTCAATTCTGTGTAGAAAATATCTAAATTATCTTCAGCCGTATCACGGTCTAAAGCGTTAATATCGTCAACAATTTTTAAAATTCTGGAGTTTAAAAATTCGAGTTGCTCACCATAAGCAATCTGTCTACATTCCAAAAGAGGATTTTTTGACGAGATAAAATCAATCACACAACCAAAATTATTATTTTTTACTCTATTAAAATTTTCAACAATAGTATTTTTGCAATAAACATTAAAAAAATCGATTTCGTCATTTTTCTGAAGTATTTGCTCCACCTTACAAATAATTTCAACGGCTTTTTCATAATCGTTGCTACGAACCAAAGGTGTAATTTCAGAGATTGCTTTATTTAAAATTTTCTTTATTGACTCTTTGGAATAAACGGTTATATCTTCAATATTATTAAATAAACCGTCCAAAGTTAATGGTCTTTCAAGCAACAACGCTTGTTGTGCCAAAGCTTTTTTTTCGGCATTGATTTGAGTCTTGAGTTTTCTTTTATAAGATAGCAGTGAAGTGTTTTCGCTTTTTAGCATTTTAGTGAAAATATCTTCGTTAGGAATTTTGCTTAATAATACTTCCAATTCTCCGATTAGTTTTTCTGCCTCTTCATATTGACTTGCTTTTAACACTTTTACAATATGTTTTTTTTGAACGGCAATTGCCTCGCAAACATATTTTTTTTCTAAAGTACTAATTATTTCAGGACTATCTAAAACTTCTTTTAAAGTTATAGTTGCAATTATTTTGTCGCATTTATTAACTAATTCATTGCATTCTTGACTAAAATTAACAAAATGTTTTAAATGTTTATAATAATAGATAAGATTTTCTTTAAATGCTTTAAGTTGTTCTAAATCATTGTTTTCAATAATATAATCAGACTTTTCGATGTCTTCTTTTAATTTTTCAACTATTGTTGTATCGAGTTTTGTATTTTTTACGAAATCAGTAGCATTGACGTTCTTTTTTATCTCCGTCCTTTGCTTACTGATTTCTTCTGCTATAGCCATTTTTTTATGGGCCATAGTCTCGCATTGAGTTATATTAGGATTGCTTGTAACATGCCAAGAGCAGCAAAACTCACAATAATAACTTCTTATTGGAGCCTTGCCGTTTTTTTTCTTGATGTCGGCGGCGTTGTATTCGATAAACATATCGGCTTCCTTTTGAGTAGAAAACCGCATCTTTCTACGCCCTGCCTCGTTGCAATAATACTGATTCCTAATAGGTTTTATTGACATATTCCAAACTCTTTTTTGAGAGTTTCAACATAATCGAGTTTTTCCCAAGTAAAAAATTCTACTTCCTTTTTTTCTTTTTTTCCGTTTTGACTAAATTCCACTTCTTTAGTATACGGTTTTCTTCCGAAATGTCCGTAAGAGGCTGTTGGCAAGTAAATTGGATTTTTAAGTTTCAAACGCTTGATTATAGCCGAAGGTCTTAAATCGAAAATTTTAGAAATTTTTTCAGCGATTTCTCCGTCAGAAAAGTCTACCTTTTTGGTACCGTAAGTATTAACATAAACGCCAACTGGTTTTGCAACACCTATTGCGTACGCTACTTGAACGAGAACTTCGTCGCAAATTCCAGCAGCAACAAGATTTTTTGCAATATGACGACTTGCATACGCTGCCGAGCGGTCAACCTTTGACGGGTCTTTTCCTGAAAACGCTCCGCCACCGTGAGCACCTTTACCACCGTAAGTATCAACAATAATTTTTCTACCCGTAAGGCCAGTATCACCGTGAGGACCACCAATTACAAATTTCCCTGTCGGATTTACAAAAAGTTTAAAATCAGTATCAAACAGTTTTTTTTCAGACACTGACAACTTGCTTGTAAGTCTTGGGATAAGTATATTTTTTACATCTAAAGTTATTTTATCCAACATTTGTTTATCGGCTTCAAGTTGTGCTTCTTCGCTATTACTTTTAGGCGCAATAAAATCATCATGTTGCGTACTGATAACAATTGTGTCGATAGAGACGGGTTTGTTATCATCGGAATATTTAATTGTTACCTGCGATTTAGAATCAGGACGCAAATATGTCATCTGTTTACCTTCCCGACGAATTTGCGAAAGTTCGTACAATAGTTTGTGAGATAGTTCAATGCTGAAAGGCATATAATTTTCGGTTTCTTTTACCGCATAACCAAACATCATACCTTGGTCGCCTGCGCCTTGATTTTCTTCTGACTCTCTTTCAACACCTCTATTAATGTCCTGACTCTGACCATGAATTGCAGAGATTACACCGCAAGAGTTGCCATCAAACATATATTCACCTTTTGTGTAACCAATCTCGTTGATAACATTTCTGGCAGTTTGTTGAACATCAACATAACCTTTGGTTTTGACTTCACCACCTAAAACGGCAAGACCTGTTGTAACAAAAGTCTCACAAGCAACCTTTGATTCAATGTCTTGTTTTAAAAATTCGTCAAGCAGAGCGTCCGAGATTTGGTCTGCTACTTTATCAGGATGTCCCTCCGACACCGATTCCGAAGTAAAATAATATGACATTTTTTTTACCTTTAAATTATTAATTATGTTTTTTGTAAAAGTTTCTCGGTGCGAGGATAAAGAAAGTAATTGTCGAAAAAATTGCTTTAGCATTTTTTTTAAGCGGTTGCAATCAAAATCAAATCCGTCCGCACTTTAATATTTTTATGGCGCAAAGATATATAATAATTTCTATCACAGCAAAATTTTTATACATATTTTTTTAGTTGCTTTTACAACAAACACCTTTAAGAATGTTGCCGTCAGAACACAAAAAAATTATAACAAAAACAAAAAAACTTAATTTATACTCTCTTTTAGGTATTTTTAACACATAAAATTACCTAATTTTAGGTATTGCAACTCTTTGTGTATACTAATAATTTTGCTCTCCGAAATTTTACAAACAAATTTATAATTAATGAAAAACAAGTCAAATCTTCTAAGATTGATGGATTTTGCGGGTGGTTATAAGTTTTTTACCATCGGCTCCATCGTTTTGGCAGCGGTGAGCGCGTGTCTTGCACTTGTTCCATTCGTTTATGTTTGGAAAATTGTGGACGAAGTGCTCTCTGTAATGCCCGATTTTAGCAAGGCTCAACACATTGAAGATTACGGTATTACCGCCGTAAAATATTCAGTAAACGCAATGTGCATTTACTTTATGGCGTTGGCATGTTCGCATTTGGGGGGATTCAGAACAGTGGCAAATATCCGCAAAAAATGCGTTGCCAAAGTGCTCCGTATGCCCTTGGGACACGTTGAAAATGAGGGTAGTGGCAAAATTCGTAAAATCATCACCGACTCTACTGCGGCTATGGACAATTTTCTTGAACATATTTTACCCGACCGCACGGTGGCTATTACCACGCCAATTGCAATGATTGTTCTTTTGATGTATTTTGATTGGAAAATTGGTCTTATGTGCCTTGCTACCACTATTTTAGGTTTTATAATTATGTATGCCTTTATGGTGGGTCCGCAACTCAAAAAAGATACGGAGGCTTACAATTTGGCCCTCGAAAATATGACCAAGGAAGCCGTTGAATATGTGCGCGGTATGCCGGTTGTAAAGACCTTTGGACAGTCGGTGTTTTCATTTAAAAAACTCAAAAAGGCAATCGACGATTATGCCAAGTTTACAATTAGTTACACCGAGCGTTTCAGGGTTTCGATGACCTCGTTTACGGTTGTAATCAATTCTGCGTTTGCAATTCTGATTGCAGTTGCTCTCTATTACGGTTCGTCAGCCGCCGATCACGAACTTTTCTCTAACCTAATGTTCTATATAATTTTTACGCCAATTATTGGTGTAACGCTCCATAAAGTGATGTACTCGTCGGAGGCGGATATGATTGTGGGAAACGCATTTGCAAGGATTGACACTGTGCTTGATGTTCCCGAAACCAAAGATTCAGAAAACCCAAAAATTCCTAATGATTATTCAGTGGAGTTTAGAGATGTAAAATTCCATTACAAAGACTCAACTAAAAACGCTGTTGACGGAATTTCTATGAAAATTCCTGCCGGTTCGCAAGTTGCATTTGTTGGACCTTCGGGAGGCGGAAAAACCACCTCAGCAAGTCTTGTATCAAGGTTTTGGGATGTTACCGATGGCAAAATCTTAATAGGCGGAGTGGATGTAAAAGACATTCCACAATCAAAACTTTCCGAAATTGTATCGTTTGTTTTTCAGGACAGCAAACTATTGAAAACAAGCATTTTAGACAATGTAAGAATGGCAAAACCCGATGCCACAGAGCAAGAGGTGATGGATGTTTTGAACCGCGCTCAATGTGCCGACATTATTGCCAAACTTCCTGACGGAATCAACACAATTATCGGCAGCAAAGGCACATATCTAAGCGGTGGTGAACAGCAACGCATTGCTATTGCGCGAGTTATGCTTCGCAATACTCCAATTCTTATACTCGACGAGGCTACTGCATTTGCCGACCCCGAAAACGAGGAAAAAGTGTTGAAGGCTTTTGATGAAATATCTAAGGATAAGACAGTTATCAAAATTGCGCACCGTCTTTCTACTGTTGTTGACTGCAATCAAATTTTCGTCCTCAACGAAGGCAAAATCATAGAAAATGGTACACATCAGCAACTTATATCGCAAAATGGATTGTATTCAAAGATGTTTGGCGATTATCAGAAATCGGTGGAATGGAAAATTGAAAATTGAAAATTCAAAATTCACAATTCAAAATTATGAATTATGAATTATGAATTATGAATTATGAATTGTGAATTGTGAATTATGAATTATGAATTATAAAATGTAATAATTATGATAAATTTTAAGCAAAAATATGCCCTTTCAAACGAGGGCGCACGGTCGATGATGATTGCATCTATTGCTAATATTTTTTACAATCTGATGCTTTTTTCACCGGTTTTGTTGCTCTATTTTTTGGTTCAGGACATTTTGAACGGCACTATCGAAGGCAGTGCAACATTCTATATCACAGGTATTTGCATCTGGATTGTAATGATGGCAATCACAACCATCATTCAGTATAACACTTGCTATTTTTCTACCTACAAAGAGAGCGGCGTAAGGCGTATCTCGTTGGCAGAAAAACTCCGCCGATTGCCGCTGTCGTTTTTTGCAAAAAAAGACAGTGCGGATCTTACCACCACAATTATGGACGACGCGGCGCAGATCGAACAGGCTTCGTCGCACTTTATTCCGCAGTTTATTGGCTCTATTGCAAGCACTTGCGTGTTGGCAATCTGTCTGTTTTTTGTTAATTGGAAAATGGCTTTGGCGGCGGTTTGGGTGCTTCCAGTATGCCTTACAATTGTGGCTTTTTCGCGAAAAGTTCAATACCGTCTGAACAAAAAAACAAGCGGCGCAACAGTGGAAATGACCGAAAAAATTCAGGAATGTTTGGAAACTGTTCGAGACCTTCGTCAAAACAATGCCCAAGATAGTTATTATCAAGAAGTTGAATCTAAGATCAAGAACGTTGAAAAACGGAAAATTTGGAGCGAACTTGGCACAGGCATTTTTGTTACCAATGCCGAAATGATTCTTAAATTTGGAATCGCTACCACCGCTCTTGTTGGTGCTATGCTCTTAAAATCAGGCGAATTGGGAGTTTTGGAATTTTTCTTGTTCTTGATTATTGCATCGCGACTTTACAACCCTCTCACCACTTCGCTCGAACATTTTGCCGCCATAATTGCGCTTGATGTCAGCTGCGAACGTCTCAACGACATTCTTCAACATAAAGAGCAAACCGGCACCGAGGAACTTAAAGTAAATGGCGGAGACATTGTGTTTGAGGATGTTAAGTTCTCGTATCAAGATGGCACAAAGATTCTCGACGGCGTTTCGTTTACTGCAAAACAGGGCGAAGTTACGGCATTGATTGGACCTTCGGGCAGCGGCAAAACCACTGTTTCGCGCCTTGCTGCAAGGTTTTGGGATGTTGATTCGGGCAGAATCACAGTTGGCGGTCAGGACATTTCAAAAATCGACACTGAATCTCTGTTGAGTCTTTACTCGATTGTTTTTCAAGATGTTACATTGTTTAATAATACCGTTTTGGAAAACATCCGTATTGGCGACAAAAACGCTACCGACGAACAGGTGAAAGCCGCAGCCGAACTTGCCAACTGCACCGAATTTGTTGAAAATCTGCCTGATAAGTGGAACACAATTATTGGCGAAAACGGCAAAAAACTCTCTGGCGGCGAACGTCAGCGAATATCCATTGCCCGTGCATTTCTCAAAAACGCTCCAATAATTCTCTTAGACGAAGCCTCTGCCTCATTAGACGTTGAAAACGAGACACTTATTCAACAATCACTTTCAAAACTAATCAAAGGTAAAACCGTCCTTGTAATCGCCCACCGTATGCGCACAGTCCAAGGCGCAAACAAGATTATCACCATTAAGGATGGAAAGGCGGAAGTAAATGTATACTGATATTTCAACTAAAAAAAATATGAAAAAACAGTTTTTTTTATCTCTTGTTGTTTTAGCAATTCAAACCACAAATTTGTACGCACAAGAAAACACAACTTTTATCACTGACAAAGAAATCGAAACCGTTGTCATCACCGATCATAACGAAATCCGAAAAATGAAAGAAGCCTCAATGCCGCTTTCGGTGATTTCAACACGTCCATCATTCTTTTACAGTTTTGAATAGATTTTTATTTATTAATTAATTATAAAAAAAATGAACAAATACACAAAATTAGCCGCTGCAATTATTCTTGCAGCATCAACATCTTTGGTTTACGTATCGTGTGATGACGATGACGACAAGAAAACTGAAGAAACAACCACTACTGAAGAAGCCACTGATTTCCAAAAAAGTATCAGCGGAACATTCGTTGAATTGTTTACAGACAATGGTTTCTGCGCATCAAAATTCGACGATTATTGGGTAGAATGTTGCGCCAAGTACACTGGCAACTCATACTCAGGCAAAGCCACGTACGAAATGTTCAAAACCTTAATGACTGGCTCAATCTACGGCGCAGAAGCTCAAGAGAAATATGGCGACGGTACAAACGGATTTCCAAACGGTTACCAATTCAATTGTGGTTTTATCGGTGGCGTATCAAAATTTGTAATTGACGGCAAGAAAATCACTGGTCTTGACGCTAATTCTCAAACCGTTTTCAGCCATGAATACACACAGACTGGCGAAAAAGATGGTTGCTACTACTTAAAATCAGACGATGGCAACGAAGATCAATTTAAGTATTTCTTCTTCATGGGCGACACCCCCGGCACAACCTACCATCTTGAGTTCCGTTATGGCAACGACTCGGCATCTTTCCCAGAGTTTTTCAAGGGTCAATACGCATATTGGCTTGCCGCTGGAATGCTTGAAAACGAGACAGAAGCAAACAGAAAAGCCTGCATAAAACTTTTCTGCGACGAAAACCTTGCAGACTACCAACCAACATACGTATATGCAACCACAGACATGACTTGGGCAGAATTTTACGCCGCAGAACTTGGCAAAACAGCACAAACTCTCGAAGACCTTGGTGTTGACGCAGTAAGTTCGGCAACCAACGTCAAAGGTGCGAACTTTAAAAACGCTAATTTTGAAGTAGATGGTGATGCGTCAAAAATCTATGGTGTAAAGGCAGTTAACGTTGCAATTGAAGCGATTATGTACAATTCGCTTGAAGACAAATCACGTTTTACCGTTTTGGAAAACACTCCTGTTGATTACAAAGAATACAACGAAGACGGCAGTTTTGGTGCATGGAATTCAACCGTTGCAACACAAACAGCCACAGCGACTTTGACATCTGGTTTTGATGCCAAGTGGGGCAACTATGTGATTTCGCTCGACGGACTCAAAGACGTTACGAAAGACAATTTGCAAGGTGCTATTCTCACCACTACCGACGGTGCTAAATACGGTCTACAATTTCTCAACAATCTGTGGGTCAGACCCGCTGAATTTACATTTAGCATAGAGGCGTTCAAGGAGCCGCATCAATGCATACGTGCCTACAAACACACAGCAGACTTGGAAGGCAAAACACTCTCTAACATCACTTACATTCTCAAAGACACCGTTAATATTTCAGTTGACTTGAACGTTTTTGTTAAGAACCAGACTACAGCCACCGTTTCTGCGTCAGAGACTGCCGCTGGTAAAGATGTTGAAATAACATTGACCTTCAACAACGCTCCTGAAGACGCAAACTTTGCGCTCTCAAGCGTAAAGAAAGGTTCAGGCAAACAAGCAACAACGCTTACCGCCGACGACTACTCGTACTCAAACGGCAAACTAACATTGAAAGGCACAACAACCACTGGCGATGTATTCAATGTTTCGTTTGGTTCTGATAAATACGTAAATATCGGAGCAGAAATCAAGTTGCAGTAACAACACTTAATTCTCAAAATAATCGACGCTCCTACAAAACTAATTGTGGGAGCGTTTTTTTTCAAAATTTCACTTTGAAATTTACGACTTCAAAATCTCCTCAACTTGCTGTTGGCTAATATTCATAATTTGAGCGATTTGTGCTACCGAATTTGTTGTTGACAATGCTTTGATGGCAGCGGTGAGTTGCGCTTTTTGTTGTGAGAGTTGCACCTCTTGCTGCGAGAGTTGTGCCTCTTGTTGCGAGAGTTGCGCATCTTTTTGAGTGAGTTGCGCTTCTTGTTGAGACAACTGTGCATCCTTTTGTGTGAGTTGAGCCTCTTGCTGAGTGAGTAGAGCTTCCTTTTGCGAAAGTTGAGCTAATTTCTGCGAAAGTTGCTCGTCCATCTGCGACAGTTTAATGCCCATTTCACTGATGCGGCGTTCCATTTTAATTTGGTTGTTCCACGCGTATTGCTCCAAATCGAGGTCGCCGCGCAACTGCTTGTCGGCAGAGGCTTTTTGGAGGACGCGCATGATGGTGCGGTAGTCATCTGAATCGTCGTAATATTCGTCCAACTCAATGAATTGGCTGTTGGGCGCGGTGTCGCTGAAAATCGTCAGCAACCTGTCGAGGTGGGTCTTGACATTTTTCTTGGTGAGTGGGGCGATTACAAATGTAATAGTGTGCGTCAGACCGTTGATGTAATCGTTGTTGGCGGGGATTTGGATGATGTTGCCTTCCTCGTCCCTGAAAATATTTTCGCCGTGCATCACCGACTTGTCAAGTCCGTCGCCGAGTTCGTGTCCCAAAATGTATATCGAATGGATGGGCAACGGATGCTCCACGATGGTCTCTTCATTGGTTTTGGGATTCTTGATTGATTCCTGATATTTTTTTGTCTGATCCATATAGATGGCACCAAGGTAGGAGCGGAATCGCATTATCTCGCCCTCCTCCAACGCCTTTTGGACTTCTATATGCACAAGCTGATGCTTGCCGCTCTTGTCCAAGATGGTGGCTGAAAAGTCCAGCTTGAAAATCTTCTTACCGTCGGGCAACATTGCCGAATATTCGTTGTTGTTCATCTGAATAGACACCACCTTGGTTTTCAAGATGTTGCCTATCAATACTTTTGCGACTTTTTCGTCCTGCATCAAGTATTTGAACACGGTGTCATATATGGGGTTTACAACCTGTGCCATCGTCTGTTTCGTTTAAATTGTTTTGGCAAAGATAATAGTTATTTGTCGAATGGCAAAATAATTTTCCGTTATGCGTAGATTCAGCCCGCAAGTGCAATTTTTTTCATTTCGAAACCGTGTTACAACTTTTGCAACTCGCTCAAAAAACCGTCTTTTGTGAATGCGCCTTTTACCTCGCGGTTTTCGTAAACAAGGTAATATTTGAAACTTTTGCCAGCAGATTTCTCCCACAATTCGCCCAATTCTATCTTGTCTTCGGCATCAAGATGGTCGCCTTTGGTTTCAAGAATTATGGTATTCCCTTTGACAGTACGGATTATAAAATCTGGATAGTGATTGATGAATCCATTGATACAAAACGCATTGTCGCCTTTCGACGGATTGCGTGTCCACCACATAATGTTGTTGAGGTCCGAGACTTTTTTTATCACCTCTTGTTCAAAATTGTTCATATTGAACTCCTTTGTATAAAGGCTTTTGGGCAGTTGAATAGGATTTTTGCCCGACTTTTCGTCGTGGAACTCGTACATCAATTCCGTTGAAATGTCGTTTGTACGCAGTTTTTCCGTAAATTTTTGCTTAATGTGGTCGGTTTCGAGTTTTTCGATTTTGTGCTTGATGATTTGCGAGTAGCGGTTAGCGTTGCGGACAATTTTTTCAATTGAAACGTTCTTTTTGACGTGTTCAAAAATACGGTTGACATAGTTTTCCACCTTTTTGTCTTCAAGTGGAAACATATTGCCAATTTTCAGAAAAATGTCGCGGGCAACGGTTTTGAGTTTTTGTTCGTCGTTTTTGACGTGTGAAAGTATTTCAAGCATTCGCACGATGTTCTCTTCCGTCATTTTTTGCGGAATAACCGCTTTTTCGTCGTTGTCTTCGTCGATGTCTATTAGACGAAACTCCACCTCAGCATCGTCAAAGTTGATAGAACAATCGCAAGTGGAAAGGTCGAAATCTTTCAAAAGAATTTCCTTTTCAAACTTCTTTTTTATTGTGCCAAACAACTTGCCATTGTCGGCTAAATAACTGAAATATGGTAAGTTGACGGTCTTTATGTCGTCAACATATTTGCTGTTGAGTTTTGCTTTCATTTTTGAGGCCTGTTTTGCTGTTTCGGGCGGATCTTTTTTCTTGTCGTCTTGGTTTTGAGTATTGTAGTCTTTTATTTGCTCGCCAATTTTTTCTTCTTCTGTTTTTTCTTCCTCGTTTTTGGATTCTTCTTGCTGTTCCGATTCTTGTTCGTTATCTGCGTTTACAGCTGTGTTTGTATTGTCGTCATCATTTTGGGTGGTGGGTTCTTCATCTTCCTTTTTATCTTCGGATGATGTTTCGTCTGTTGATTTGCTATCTGTGTTTTCTTGATTGTTGCCTTCAAAGTCGATTTCGGCTTGTTTGCCCTCGTCTTGTTGTGGTTCTTCTTTAGGGTCTTCTTTGTAATCCTCCGTAGTACGGCAGTCGTCTGCAGTGAATCCAGACGCTTGCAATCCTGACACAATTTTAGAAACGGCGTTGTCAAACTTGTCTGACGATGTGTAAACGTAACTTGCACCGAGAAATTCATCCACTGGTTTTTCTGTGTAGGGCAACCGCAAAATGCGTCCGAGTATCTGTTCCACGTCAACGGCAGAACTTCTGTCGGCGTAACTTGCCAAGATGTACGCAAAAGGGCAGTCCCAACCCTCTTTTAGTGCATTGACGGTGATTATATAGCGCACTTGACAGGTTGGGTCAGATAAATTGATGCCTTTCAACTCGTTGATTTCGGCTGTCTTTATTTTGATTTGGTCTTCGGGTATGCCTTTTTCTATGATTTCGGCTTTTATGTTTTCGTAAGTTTTTTCGGCATTGACGGAGCGAGTTTCTGCCTGAACAAGCGCGATAGGACGGATATATTTTGAATTTTTCTTTGCCTTGATTTCCAATGCGTTGCGCATATCAATTACTTCGGAAAGCAATGTGTCTTTGTTGCCACAGTTTTTTACAATTACTGGCAGTTTCACCATATTTTCCGCTTTGAGTTCGTATGCCTGAATGAATGAAATTATGTTTGCTCCAGCCCTCGGCGTTGCAGTGAGGTCGAGGATAAAAGACGGATTGAGCAATCCCAACATCTCTTTGCTAAGTTCGCTGACCGCGTTGTGGCTTTCATCGATGATGACAAACGGTTTCAAAAATTGAATCACTTTCATCAAAAACACTTCATCTTCGCTGCTGTCGTCAACGCCCAAAAGTTTTGACCACGATAGCAAATTGCCGTTGCCCTCGTAAACCTTTCTGTCTTCCTTTTTACGTGCGCGGAGACTGTCGATACTCAATACAAAAATATTGAGTTTGTTTTTTATATTGTCGGGCGTAAATCCTTGATTCAAAAGCAATTGTTTCTTGTTGAAAACATTTATTGCCGAATTGAAATCCACGTCCAAACGCATACGGTAAGGGTGGTCGGGATTGGTGAGATTGTTTTCGGTCTGAGTGAGAATGCTCTCGCTTGGTGTAAGCCAAACAACTGTTTTAAAGGTTTGGTTTTCAGA
>CAJOGF010000006.1 GCA_905233995.1 uncultured Bacteroidales bacterium
TCTCAGATGCTCAGGTGAAGATGTTGCAGGAATTGGCGGTTAAATGTGTCCGTCATCTCAACATCGTCGGCGAGTGCAATATCCAATACGCTTTAAATGCCGAGACCAACGACTACCGCATCATCGAAATCAACGCCCGCCTCAGCCGCTCGTCTGCGTTGGCATCCAAGGCTACGGGCTATCCGTTGGCATTCGTCGCCGCCAAAATCGCCCTCGGCTACACCCTCGACCAAATCGGCGAAATGGGCACCACAAATTCGGCTTACGTTGCCCCGTCGTTGGATTATTTAATCTGCAAAATCCCTCGTTGGGACTTGACCAAATTTGCCGGTGTGAGCCGCAAAATTGGTTCGTCGATGAAGTCGGTGGGCGAAATCATGTCTATTGGTCGCACCTTTGAGGAACTGATACAGAAGGGTTTGAGGATGATTGGACAGGGGATGCACGGTTTTGTTGGCAACGACCACACCAAGTTTACCAACCTCGACGACGAACTCGCCAACCCCACCGACCTCCGCATTTTTGCGATTGCGCAGGCGTTGGAAGAGGGCTACACCATTGACCGCATTTACGAACTCACCAAAATCGACCCGTGGTTCATCGGCAAACTCAAAAACATCGTAGATTTTAAGCACAAACTCGAATCTTACAACAAGATTGAAGACCTGAGCGCAGAAGTTCTTCGTGAAGCCAAAATCCTCGGTTTCAGCGACTTCCAAATTGCACGTTTCGTCCTCAAAACCAAGGGCGGCAATATGGAAAAAGAGAATCTTGCTGTCCGCGCCTACCGCAAAAAACTCGGCATTCTCCCCGCCGTTAAGCGCATCCCAACTGTTGCAAGCGAGCATCCCGACCTCACCAATTACCTCTACATGACGTACAGCGTTGAGGGTTATGATATTAATTATTATCAAAATGAAAAATCCGTAATCGTCCTTGGCTCAGGTGCTTACAGGATTGGTTCGTCTGTGGAGTTCGATTGGTGTAGCGTCAATGCCATCAATACCGCCCGCAAACTCGGTTACAAGTCGATTATGATTAATTACAATCCCGAAACCGTATCCACCGACTACGATATGTGCGACCGTCTGTATTTTGACGAATTGTCGTTTGAGAGGGTTTTGGACGTCATCGACTTGGAAAATCCTCGCGGCGTGATTGTTTCGGTGGGCGGTCAGATTCCTAACAACCTCGCAATGAAACTCCACCGTCAGAGCGTGCCGATTTTGGGAACGTCGCCGGTGTCAATCGACCGCGCCGAAAACCGCAACAAGTTCTCGGCAATGCTCGATCAACTCGGCATCGACCAGCCCGAATGGAGCGCGCTCACAAGTATGGACGACGTGAAGGCGTTTGTAGATAGGGTTGGATTCCCGGTTTTGGTGCGTCCGTCGTATGTGCTTTCGGGCGCGGCGATGAATGTTTGCTACGATTACGAGGAGTTGGAGCGTTTCCTCGCGCTCGCAAGCGAGGTAAGCAAGGAATATCCCGTTGTGATTTCGCAGTTCATGCAGGAAACCAACGAGATAGAGTTTGACGCAGTGGCTCAGAATGGCGAAATCGTTGAGTACGGCATCAGCGAACACGTTGAGTATGCGGGCGTTCATTCCGGCGACGCTACGATGGTGTTCCCGGCTCAGCAAATCAGTTTTGGCACGGTGCGTCAGATTAAGAAAATCAGCCGCGCAATCGCCAAGGAACTCAATATTTCGGGTCCGTTCAACATCCAGTATCTTGCTAATGGTCGCGACGTGAAATCGCGTTCGTTCCCGTTTGTAAGCAAGGTTTTGAAGAGAAATTTCATCGAGACTGCCACACGCATCATGCTCGACGCGCCCTACACCAAGCCCGACAAGAGCGAGTTTGACATCGACAGGATGGGCGTTAAGGCAAGTCAGTTCTCGTTTGCAAGGCTTCAAAATGCCGACCCTGTTTTGGGTGTCGATATGAGTTCTACGGGCGAAGTTGGTTGTCTTGGCGATACTTACGAGGAGGCATTGCTCAATGCTCTCATCGCCACCGGCTACAAGATTCCATCGAAGGAGAAGGGCATTATGATTTCGTCGGGAAGTGCCAAGGAGAAGGCTGCAATGCTCGACGCCGCCCGCGAACTCTGCAAGGCTGGTTATTCGATTTACGCCACCGAAGGCACCGCCAAGTATTTCAACGACAACGGTGTAACCGCCACCGCAGTAGGTTGGCCCGACGAGGACGGCACCTCGAAATACGAGAATGTTATGAAGATGATTTCCGACCACAAGTTTGACCTCATCGTCAACATCCCGAAAAACCACACCAAGCGCGAACTCACCAACGGCTACCGCATCCGTCGCGGCGCCATCGATCACAACATCCCGCTGATTACCAACGCAAGACTTGCCACCGCATTCATCGAGGCATTCTGCGCAGTGGGACAAGATGGATTGCAGATTAAGAGTTGGCAGGAGTATGTGTAGGAATTGAAAGTTGAGAATTGAAAATTGAAAGGGGCGGAAAATGATTTTTTTCGCTCCTTTTTTATGCTGTTTTGGAAATAATTACTAACTTTGTGGCGTTTAAAAAAGAAAGCAAATGACTAACGAAGAAAAATTCAAATCCGATCGTGAATACAATTATAAAAACGAGAAGTTTGTGCCGTATGATGATGATTTTTTAGGAAAAAGGATTCCCAATGGCGGTGGTTTTTATGATTATATTGACGATGATGTTGTCCGTTTTATTTTTGATAATGGACATCAGTATTGCATAAGTGAAGGGCGCATACAGGAGGGTGAGCCTATTCCTGCTAATTTGTTATTGTATAAATACATACAAAAATGTCTATATGATTTGATTGTCAATAACTCGGATGATAAATCACCGAAAATAATGTATACTGAAACAGAGGTAGAAACGCCATCTGATACGCCACTATTAATAGTTAGGGTGGTTATAGAGCATTCTACAAGTACCGTATGTATTACAAATATTCACGCAGTGAATAGGGGACAAGGTTATGGTTTTAAATTTTTATCTGAACTCTACAATATCTGCAAAACGTTTGGCTATAAACTTCAATTAACCGAAATGGTTCAAGGCTTTTATCATTATATGGTCGATAATCGATGCGCAAAAGAGATTGTTTTCGAAGATATTGTTGAGATTACTGATAATACAGATTTAAGTTACCCAAGAAATAAGGTATAAAATGACTACAACAGAACAATATACAATACACGAAGTCATTAGGAAGATTAAGGAAGGCAGTTTTAAAATTCCTATCTTGCAAAGAAGATATGTATGGAGCAAAGAACAGGTTAAAGATTTGTTCTCTTCTATCTTTGCTGGTAATACATTTGGAGCTATATCTGCCGTCAAAACCACAGATGATTACCCTATTTTTGCGTCAAGGACATTTGTTGAAGATTTGAAGGACGATAGATTTCTACTTTCGGACGAAAATGATGGCTTAATGCATGATAATAATAATCAGTTATATTTAATTCTTGATGGACAACAAAGACTTCAATCCTTTTATTTAGGGCTTACTTCCAAATTTGACGGGTTGGAACTATGTTTCGATAAATATAAAGGAACTTTTGATTATTTAGACAAATATGATAAAAACATTTTTATACCTATTAAGCAATTGTATGAATGTTTTGACGGAGGCAAAATTTCATATAGTATCATTGCAAAAAGATTCAACACTTCAAATGATTATAGAGTAAAATCTAACATATTCAAATTCTATTATAACATTTTTTTTTCTAAAAGTGTTGTGATACTCTTGTCGTTTCCTAATAAACTAAATGAGAAAGAAGATAAAAACAAACTATTCGAATTGTTCAAAAAAATCAATACAAGTGGGGTTAATTTAAATGTATATGACATTTGTGTATCAAAATTAAAAGCATTTAATCCCAAAATGGAAGTATTGTTTTGTAAATTAGAGAGTTATTTTAGCAAAATAAAGTATTATCCGTATGATTTACCTTATTATCGTGATTTAGATTCGTATTTTATCGCTGCAAGAAAAAATAATCATAATTTTTACCAAGAATTTCATGAGTATTTAATCAAAGAGTGGATTAGAATTATTTGTAGTTGCTATGCTTTTCTGCCATTTCAATTGGGTAACCATGAAAATGTATTGGAAAAAAGGATGGATATTATTTTAAGGCAAATAGAATCAAATTTCAATGTTGAATTGCTATATAGTTTTATTTGCAACGTCTATTACATATATAGGATGATTCAAATCCCTAAACGTATCACTCCATTTTTTATTAAAGATATGTTTGAAAACTACATAGACAATGAAGACTTTGATTTGCAAAATTATCTGATTAATTATATGCAAAATATTTATAGTGATTTTTTTATTGACAATAAAAGTGTTGAATTATTTTCACTTAAATATTTAATTTATTTGTTTTTCAATGGAACTGAAAACAAGTACACGTTTAATTGTATTCTAAAAGAGGAAACAATTTATGAAATCCAATTAAACAATGTTAATGATGATAAAGATTTTTATGTTAATGATAATTGCGAGATAGCAAATTCCAATAAGATAACGAAGTTTATGTTAAAATATAATGAAAATATTATTGACGATGAATTAAAAAGGACCAATGCTGATTTTAATTTTGCGTGGCAGAAAAGGGAACAACAACTAAAAAAGGAATGGCGTAATATAACCAACTTGTAATTATAATTATGATGAATACAAAAATATTAATTTCAGCCATACAAAACCATGTAAAAGATTTTGATGGCAAGCAAGTCAAAGCCTTTTATGAATCGAAACTCGGTTTTACAGATGTTTTTACCGAGGAGGATAACTATATGGATTATTTTAAGTCAGACGAGTATTTGGAAAGACATATAAAAGACGGGGATATTGAAAGAATAAGTAATGTCGTTGCCAATCAAATTGGTTGCCAACATTATTTAATATCAGACGCATTCAAAGATCTTTTGTCTGAGTACATAAAAACGCTTCCAAACAGAATACAAGAGGATTTAAATACAAATGATTATGACAGTGTCATTACAAAATCAAGAACTCTTATAGAGGAAACTTGTATATACATTATTAATGATGAAACAACATCCAAAAGTAAAAAAGGCGATGTCGGTAGATTATTTGACGAATGTAAAAATAGATTAGGATTTCCTATACAATCGCCTAACGATTATGAAAAACAATTAAATGGAGTTTTCAACGGGTTGAAAAACGCGACTGATGCAATAGCAAGTCTAAGAAACAATTTTAGTGATGCTCACGGTAACGTAAATAATTGCAGACCGAAAATTGAAAAAAGGTACGCAATTTTAATCGCGAATGCGGCTATATCATTGTCCGAATTCCTTTTGGAAGCCTATTATGAAAGAATTCAGAGCGGGGCATTACCTGCAAGAAACTGACAATTACAAACGTTGGAGTTTTTTATTTTCATATTTTTTTCCAAACCAAAATGTTTTATTAATATTGCAACGTAAATTTAAGTGCAAAAGTAATGAAATCGAAAGACCAAATATCTAAAATTCAGGCTGTTGTGGCATATATACTCAAAAAAGTGCCACAAGGGTTGGACTATATACACCTCTTTAAGATAATGTATTTTGCCCAACAGGAACATCTTGTGGTGTGGGGATTGCCAATTATGGACGATTCTTTTGTAGCGAGAAGACACGGTGCAGTGCCGACACTTACTTACAAAGTCATCAAGAGCGTGGAGTGCGGGCGAGATGTCTCTGACGATTTGAAAGATTTTTACAACTCCATATCTGTTACAACCGACAGCCAACACCAACTTATAAAACTTGCCCAAGGCGCGGACTGCGATTTGGACGAACTTTCGGAATCTAACACTGAAATACTTGACAAGTGGATTGCAAATTGTATGGATATCAATTCATACAAACTTTCTGATCTTTCACACGACAAGGCGTGGAAACAAGCCAAACGAGAAACCGACAAGACCGGAGAGGATACAAAAATCACACTCTATGCAATGGCTAAAGCAGGCGGTGCTACCGATGATATGCTTGATGTAATCAAAGAACGACAATTTATCCAACATGCGCTAAATGATGGATTTTAGAGAGTTACAAGACCGCTACAAAGCAGAACAACGTAAAGTAACCGAGGATAAAATTATCGTTGGAGGTTTGTTTCGTACAATTTTATCTACAAACGACGGGCTTAAATTCAAAGATGGGCGAACAAGCAAACCAAAGCGCATGATTATAGTAGGTATTGACAAGACAACTAAAACGTGTTATGGTACTGTGCTTGTGAATACTAAGATGTCGCCGTTGGCACAAGTTTCACCTCAATATTTTGCAACACAATATTGCCTGAAACAAAAGAACTATCCTGAATATTTGGACTACGATAGTTACGTTGACTGTGGTGTATTGTTTGCCATATCATTTGAGACATTAAAGGCAGGAGAATATTTCGGCGTACTAAACCAAAATGATATTACAGCAATCTTTGATATTCTCGAAACGACAAAGGCAATTTCAACCAAAGACAAAAAGAGATTCAATATACGCCGAAGGTAATCTACCACACCGCATTCATCGAGGCATTCTGTGCGGTAGGAGTCGATGGGTTGAAGATTAAGAGTTGGCAGGAGTATGTGTAGGGGTTGAGAATTGAAAGTTGAAAAAAGCCGCTTGGAAATAAAGTATTTCCAGCGGCGTTTTTGTGAAAAATCCCACAAAATCTTCGTATCTTTGCACAAATTTTTCACGACCATGCAAAGAGATTCTATTGATTTTGAGAAGACGGACATTGCGCCGTTGTTTTTCAAATTGTTTGTGCCGACGCTTTTGGGATTGCTGTTTGGAGCGGCGTTGAATATTGCCGACGGTATTTTTGTGGGCAAAGGCGTTGGCAGCGACGCTCTGGCGGCGGTCAACATCATCGGGACAGGCCTCGCTCTCCTTACTGGCACTGGCGCATCGGTGGTGGCTGCAATACATCTCGCCAAAAACAACGTAAAAGCCGCCAATATCAATGTTACACAAGCCGTTACTGTATCAACAGCATTGATGGCGGTGGTTTGCACGTTTGTGTACATATTCCCGGAATTGACTGCCAAAATGTTTGGCGGCTCAGAAAAACTCATACCACTCGTTAAGACATATTTTTATTACGGATTGCCGTGCGTCTTTGTGTTTTCGTTCACGATGGCGGGCATGTTTATCATCAGGCTTGACGGCTCGCCCAAGTACGCAATGCTCACAAATGTAGTGCCGTCGGTACTCAACATCATTCTCGACTATATCTTTGTCTTTCCGTTGCAAATGGGGCTCAAAGGCGCGGCTCTCGCAACGTCGATTGCGCAGGTAACAGGCTCGATAATGGTGGCGGTGTATTTTTGGAAATTTTCCAAAACCATCAAATTCTACCGCCCAAAATTCACCAACACGAGCATACATCTCACGATGCGAAACGTCGGCTACATGGCAAAAGTGGGAATGTCGGGACTTATAGGCGAACTCGCTATCATGCTGATGATTATGGCTGGCAACTTTCAGTTTATGAAATTGTTGCATGAAGACGGTGTAGCGGCGTACAGCGTGGCGTGTTACCTATTTCCGCTCGTTTTTATGTTTGGAAATGCAATTTCGCAATCGGCATTGCCAATCATCAGTTTCAACCACGGCAAAGGCATTGCGGCAAGGGTTTCCAAGACGCTGAAACTCTCTGTGGTATTTGGACTTGCGTGTGGTGTCATGATTACTGCACTCACAATCGTATGTTGCCGCCCGATATTGCAACTTTTTTTGACCCAAGGAAGCAACGCCTTTGAAATCGCAGCAAACGGACTGCCTTACTTTGCGGTGAGTTTTCTGTTTTTCACGCTCAATCTCGTGCTAATCGGTTACTATCAAAGCATAGAAAAAATCAAAAAGGCGATTATCTACATGACCCTGCGCGGACTTCTGTTTATGATTCCGTGCTTCATAATAATGCCGCAAATCATGGGCGAAAAGGGATTGTGGCTCGCCGTGCCGATGTCTGAATTTATGACGTTTTTGACGATTGCAGTTGTGTCGCAGTCAAGGTATAAAAAAAGAAGTCATAAATAGGGAATGAAACGATTGTCTTTAGACCATCGCAAAGGCTATTTCCCGATGCAGAAGTTTTTAAAGATATTACCCAAAACTTCGTCTGTGGTTATCTCGTCACCAGTGATTTCAGCAAAATCGCGCAAGGCATCGCGAATATCTTGCGATACAAATTCGCCCGAAAGTCCCGACATCAACGCATTCTCGGCTCTTTGGACGGATTCCAAAGCACGTTTGAAAACCTCGTAATGTCGAATGTTGGTCAATATTACCTCATCTTGCGAATAGTTGAAATCACCAAGTCGCGAAATCATCGAAAACAACTCCTCAAGGTTGGTTTTGTGTTTTGCTGAAATTTTTACAACGTTGACACCTACGGGCAAAGTGGATACATCAATGGTATCGCAAATATCTGATTTGTTGACAACTGCAATTATTTTTTCTGTCGGGAAATTTTCAGGAATTATTTCGTGAAACTGCGTTGAAACATCGGTCAACGGATTGAGTACAATGACGACAATTTCCGCCTTTGAAATGGCGTTTTTGGCACGGTCGATGCCGAGTTTTTCAATTCTATCGTCAGTTGTGCGAATTCCTGCAGTGTCAATAAGACGATATGTAACGCCATCAATGTTCAAAAAATCCTCCAAAGTGTCGCGTGTTGTACCGGGAATGTCGGACACGATAGCCCGCTCGTCATTCAAGAGAGCGTTCAAAAGTGTTGACTTTCCAGCGTTTGGTTCGCCGCAAATCGCAACGGGAATACCGTTTTTGATTGCGTTGCCATACTTAAACGACCCTACAAGGCGTTTCAAGTAGTTTTCTGTCTCTTGTAGAATAGATTTCAACTGATTACGGTCGGCAAATTCAACGTCCTCCTCCGAAAAGTCAAGTTCCAACTCCATCAACGATGTAAATTTCAGCAACAAATCTCTCAAACGCTTGATTTCCTGTGTAATACCGCCACGCATTTGATTAACTGCTATATCATGTTCGGCTTTGGATTTTGACGCAATCAAATCGGCAACCGCCTCCGCTTGCGAGAGGTCCATTTTATGATTTTGGAACGCACGACGAGTAAATTCACCCGGTTGCGCCATTTCAGCACCATTCTTAATCAAAAGCGACAATATTTCTTTTTGAATGTAACTGCTTGCATGACAAGAGATTTCAACAACATTTTCGCCTGTATAACTATGCGGTGCAAAATATATTGAAAGTACAACACGGTCGATTTCGTTGCCACTATTATCAACAATAAAACCGTTGTAAAGACGATTGGCTTGGGCATCTATATTTAAAGTAAAACTTTTACTAAGTGGCTTAAATACCTTAGACACAATATTTAACGAATCTGACCCCGAAATTCTAATAACAGCAATTGCACCACCATGTCCCGTACAAATAGCGGCTATCGTAGTTGAAAAATCCATAATACAAAAAAACTAAACCTCCATTCCAATAACTAAAATATCGTCAGTTTGACCTTTCTTGCCTTTCCAAGCAAAAAAATTATCTTCTATAATCTGACGCTGATGATCCATGTCAAAATCTTGAAAACTTCTCAAGATTCTTTTATAACCACTTGATTTCAACAAAGTATCTCTCGGACCGCCAAACTGCGAATAATATCCGTCAGAAGACAAATAAATTCTATCACCTTTTTCAAGCGGAAATTCATGCGATACAAAAGGTATTTCAACAACATAAACACCAATAGGATTGTGTGTTGACTTTATAACTATCTCCTCTCCCTTACGATAACAAATAAAAGGAATATTCGCACCAGAATATTCAAGAATATTTGTCTTTTTGTTGACAACAATCAACGCACCATCCATACCGTCCAGAAGTTTCTTTCCCTCATTAAGATTCTGATTAACAGTTTTTTTAACAAGTTCTCTTAAACTATTCATAATATCCGCAGCATTACGTTTACGGTCTCTTACAACAATCTCGTTAAGCGCAGAAACTCCTAACATACTCATAAATGCACCCGGCACACCGTGTCCTGTACAGTCAGCACACATTAATATAAAGTAATCGTTATCATGGAAAGACCACCAAAAATCTCCACTGACCACATCTCTTGGTAAGTGAAAAACAAAACCGTCATTAAAATAATCTTTCAAAACTTCCTTGTCCGGAATTATAGAAAACTGTATTCTCTTTGCGTAAACAATCGAATCTGTGATTTCTTTCTGCTGTTTTTGCAAAGCATCTCTTTGCTGTGAAATCTGAACATTTCGCGCCTCAATTTCGTCATTCTGATTTTGAAGCAATTTATTTGTACGTATTTTATTTCTATTAGTTTTAATAAGAATAATTATTGCAGCCAAAAATATCACCAAAAACGTACCTAAACTAATATTAATCCATCTACGAGTCTCCTTTTCCTGCTTTAAGACAGCAAAATCTGCCTCTTTCTTTAGTTGTTTGAATTTGATTTCATAATTTGCAATACCAAAACTTTTATAATTATTAAAAAAAGTGTCAGCATAATTCATTACAACACTATACATCGAAATAGCAGAATCCAACTCCCCTTTCTTATAATAAATATCGCCCAAATTTTGACTCGCATTTTTTATACGAAAATCAATACCTCTTAATTTAGAAGTCTCAAGACATTTTTTTCCAAACGACAAAGCCTTATCATACTCCTTATTAATCAGATAAATACGACTTATTTTTCCATAAAGGTCGCTCAAAAGATCATTATCTTTTAATCTTTCGTCTTCACGGGGTAAGGCAGCCATATAATATTTCAAAGCCTCATCATAGATACTATCAGCATAATTTGCATCTCCAATATATTTCTTAACAG
Source organism: uncultured Bacteroidales bacterium (assembly GCA_905233995.1). GTDB lineage: Bacteria > Bacteroidota > Bacteroidia > Bacteroidales > UBA3824 > UBA3824. The sequence continues at coordinate 10,901 of CAJOGF010000006.1, forward strand.
TAACAATCTTATCCCATTCGTCATGCTGCTCCTGACGAATTTTAAGAGCCTCTTTCAGATACAAAATAGCAGTTTGATTACGATTTAAGCCCAAATTAACACGTCCTAAATTTAAATTTGCGTATCCTAAAATTGACGAATCTTTTATTTCACGTGCTATAACTAACGCTTTGAGCAAATTACTATCAGCCTCATGATACTTATCATGATAAAGATAAAGGTTTCCAATATTTATATAAGAATAAGCCGCTTGGTCTTTAACATCGTATTTAAGCGACATATCAAGACCTTGATTATAAACTTCAAAAGCATCATCGTAATTTCCTAAATTTCTGTAACATACACCAATATAACTTAAGGCTTTGATAATTTGCTCGTTATTTTCAAATTTACGAGCGTATTCCAAAGCACGTTGACCAAATTCAAGTGCTTGCTCAGGGTCATAATTTCGCATTTTCCAACAAAGCGAACTGAATTTTTCAAATTTCTCGTTTTCAGGTGCTGACTCCGCAACTTCTACCAAAGAATCCAACAGAATAGAATTATTATTCTGCGCCTTCAGACTCGACACAGAAAAAATCAACAAACAAATTATTGAAATTTTCAATATCGTTCCAAAACTTTTATATCGAATTTTATATAGATTCATTCCAAATTATACAAATTTAACCAAGCAAAAATAAAAAAAATATTTAAAATAAAAAAAATCACATTATTAAAAAAAATTAATAATGTGATTTATAATTATATATACATTGTAAAATGAAAGAATATCCACTCCTACCCTACTTTCAACGCCTTAACATCCGAATTTATCTTAGTTGGCAACGATGTAATTATTTGATTAAGAACGGTTACAAAGCCTTCATACGGTTTTGAATTACCAACAACATATTGCGCTTCAATGAAATTTACAAGAGCATTGTAAATTTTTATAACCGCAATTTTTGATGTCATAATTTTGGCTTTTCTTTTCAATCGATAAGCATTTCGCCTTACAATTGCCTCATCAAACGCTTCGAGAGATTCTCTAATCAACTGATACTCAGCATGAGAGTTGATAACATACAAGTTGTCAGAGTTCATTTCTTCGATAAAATCAATCAAAGACTGAAGTTTTGAAAATTTTACCTTGTAAGCGTCCCTTAAAGAAAACTGATTTTCCAAAATTGCATCATTGACTTTTTTTGCAATCTCAACCTGCTCCTGATTATTAGAAGAAAGATTTTCGTAAACAATATCTCGGAAAATTACGTAATTCCTAAGGGTAAGGTTAGCACATTTCTGAACCTCAGCCGTATAAGATACCGTCGACTGCAAACAAAAAGCCATCTGAAAATTGTTGACCGCTTTTTTAAAGTTAAACACTAAATTTTGAACAAACGATTCAGAATCGAGGATTTGCATCTTTTCGATTACTTGCTGTAGGAATTCTACTACTAATGCATTGCTTAAATGCGCAAGTTTTTTTCTAACAATGATTCTCATTTTCTTAATTTTTTAAAATTGCTGGAGGTCTTTGCCCCTTAAAAGTTGATGTCGCAAATTTAGAACATAAAAATTTTACATCCAAATTATTTTATAATTTTTTTTGATTTTTTTTTAATTTTTTTTTACTTAAAGTAATTGTTGAATAATACAGATAAGTTTAAACAGTATTTTTAGTAAAATAAGAATTAATTTTTTTAAATTATTATTTTAAACAAAACACAAAATTATATATTTTTGTCATAAAAAAACTTCTCTCCTACTACACCAGTAAACAAAAAATCCCGCATATATTGTTAATATGCAGGATTTTTTCATATCAAATAATACTTATAAACTCCACTCGTAACCGTCTTTTGTGTCTTTTATTTTGATGCCAGCCTTATTGAGGTCATCACGAAGTTTATCAGACAAAGCATAATTCTTTTCTTGCTTTGCAGTTTTTCTCAATTGCTGAATCATATCAACCAAATTACCGATAACTTTTTCGGAATTATCGTTTTTTGTACTCTCGTCTTTAAGTCCCAAAATTTCAAAACACAAATCGTTATAAAGTTTTTTCAATTCGTTTAAGTCAGCCTCAGTGAGGCTTTCTTTACCATCTTTAATAAGATTAATATGTTTAACACCCTCAAAAAGATACGAAATCATAACAGGAGTATTGAAATCATCATTCAAAGCGTCAAAACATTTTTCCTTAAAATCTTTTACCGAAAATGACGATGTTTTGCCAAACGATAAAGAATCAAGAGTTTTAACGGCTGAAAGAAGTTTTTCAAGACCTTTTTCTGAAGCCTGAAGTGCCTCGTTTGAAAAATCCAACGTTGAACGATAATGCGCTTGAAGAATAAAGAATCTAACCGTCATTGGAGAATATGGTTGCTCCAAAAGTTTATGGTCGCCAGCAAAAAACTGTTTCAAAGTCATAGCGTTACCAAGCGACTTACCCATTTTCTTACCGTTGATTGTTATCATGTTGTTATGAATCCAATACTTAACAGCGTCATGTCCTAACGCACCAACCGACTGAGCAATTTCACATTCATGGTGCGGAAACTGCAAATCCATTCCGCCACCGTGAATGTCAAAATATTCGCCTAAATATTTCGTACTCATTGCAGTACATTCAAGATGCCAACCGGGGAAACCTTCACTCCACTTGCTTGGCCAATGCATAATATGTGTCGGTGATGCTTTTTTCCAAAGTGCGAAATCGCACTGATTATGTTTTTCGTCCTGACCGTCAAGACTGCGAGTCTTTTCCAAAAGGTCTTCCACTCTCCTACCCGAAAGTTTGCCATAACGATATTTTTCAGCATATTTCATGATGTCAAAATACACCGAACCGTTGGAAACGTATGCGTAACCATTCTCGATTATCTTGTCAACAAGATTTTCTTGTTCGATAATATGTCCAGAGGCTCTCGGCTCAATCGACGGAGGTAGACAATTAAGAAGACGCATATTTTCATGATAATCCTCAGTATAAGTCTGAACAACTTCCATTGGTTCAAGATTTTCGAGTTTTGCTTTTTTAGCAATTTTGTCTTCGCCCTCATCGGCATCTTGCTCAAGATGTCCTACGTCGGTAATGTTTCTAACATAACGAACCTTATATCCTAAATAACGCAAATATCTGAAAATCAAGTCAAAAGTTACAGCAGGACGAGCATGTCCAAGATGCGCCGGACCATAAACAGTTGGACCACATACATACATACCCACAAAAGGCGGATTAATGGGTTCAAACTTTTGTACTGTTCTGCTTAACGAATTGTAAACTAATAAATTACTCATTTATAATAAATTTTAAATATTTCTTTATTTGTCAATTATTTTTACTATTTTGCCATGCTCATAAATCGCAGTTTTAATCAACTCTCCTTTGGAATTGTAATAATAACGTTTTCCGCTATCAAAAACACCATTAATAAAATAACCTTCTCTTTCAAGCCTTTTATCATCAATATTATAGAGTTTTCGATAACCAGTTCCAGTAAAATGTTCGGCTTCAATAGGAGATTCTTTATCATTTTGCTTACTTGGCTTTTTGCCAAATTCAGATTTATCATGCTGCTTGTTGTTGTTTGAAACGATAGCATTTTCTGAAACAGAATAATTTGGATATTGTCTTGAAGACACAGCATCGTAAATGCCATTGTTATAAACAAGTTCGGCTTTAAGACTTCCGCCTTCATAATATTCTTTCACAACTCCGTTAATCTTACCGTAAGCCCAATGACTCTCACTGCGAAGTGTTCCATTGTCATAATACTCACTGACAAATCCCTCTGCCCTACCGTTTTCCCAATAACCTGACATAGTAAGTTTGCCACTTTGAGAATAATATTTCTGAACACCAGTTCTAAGAGTGTTTTCGTCATAATTCAAAATTCTTGCAACCTTACCGTTACGATAGAAAAGTTTGTACTCCCCCACCCAACCATAACTATTCCAAGTACCTTGTTCTGACGGATTTCCGTTGTCATAATAAAGGCAAGCAAAACCAGAGGGAATATTGTTAACATACGTGATTTCGCTTTTCACATTCTTGTTGCGATAATACTCCACCCAAATACCCTGCTTTTTACCGTCAACATACATACCTTCAGAATATTTTAAAGTATGAAGAGTATCATAATAATATATCCATTTGCCTTGTTTCAACATATTAGAATCAACAACGTTTATCAAATCATTCTTTTGAGCCGACAAAAAAGAAATATCAACCAAAAAAACGACTAAACAAACAATTACTTTCAGTTTTATGTTAGAAATCAATATATTCATTACAAGACAAAGCATTTAATATACGAAAAATTTGCATTATTTGTTGCAAAATTGATCTATTAAATTTTGGGCTTTTGCATAATTTTTTTCTTTAGCCGCATGAAAATCCTCGCACGCACCTTCCCTATTGTTTGCATTAATTTTATAAATACCCCGCATATAATTGAAATAACCATTTTTAGGGTTAATCTCTATACATTTTGAAATATCTTTAGTTGCAGCCTCAAGAAATTCCATTTTACGTTTTGAATCATTGTCCGACAATGTTTTAAATGTTATTGCACGATTAAAATGCGCTCCCTCGTTTAGAGAATCAAGTTCGATTGCTCGATTATAGTCAACGAGTGCAGAATCGTAAAGTTTCAAACCGTTGTAAGCCAATCCTCGATTGGAATATGCTGAAGCGTTATTTGGAAATTTCGCCAAATAAGTATTAAAATCTTCAATCGAGTGATTGAAATCTCCATATTTTCCGTAAGCCACTCCCCTATTTACGTAAATGTCATAGAGATTTGGATTCAAATCCAAAGCGTGATTAAAGTCGTTTAAGGCTAACGAAAAGTAAAACGCACATGAATCTTTATTAATATTAGTAAACCTTTCAGAATACAAATCGTAAATCCCTGCCCTACTCTGAAACGCTGGCGCAAAATTCAAATCGTAGGTCAAAGCCTTAGAAAAGTCATCTAAAGCAGACTTTTCGTAAATTGTATCTGACGTTAATTCAAAAATATCGTTTTCAGCCAATCCCCTATTGTAAAAAGCATGCGTATAATCGGGTTTATACTTAATTCCAGAGGTAAAACAATCAATTGCAAGTTTTTTATTTTTAAGGTATTCTCTATCGTCTTTGTTTTTTAGCGTAGAGTCTGCCATCATGTTGATATAACTACCAAGATTATTCCAACCAATAACCGCTTCTGGATACTTTTCAACGCAATCTGACCATAGTGTACGGCTGTTTTGCCATACTTTTTCGCGATTTACTGTCATAACACATAGTAAAAGACAATAAACACCAAAAACACCATAGAGAATAGGAGTATATTTTTTATACTTATCTATCAGTAAATCAAGTATATAAGCAAACAAAACCGATAATCCAACCGACGGAATATAAGAATATCTATCTGCATACATCGCACTACCAACAGGTATGAACTGCAAAAGTAGAGCGATATTTACGATAAAGAATGCCAATCCAAAGGTGAAAATTTTATTTTTTTTGTACATAAAGAAAAACAAGAGAATCACCGAGATAAATATCGGCACCGTAAGCCAAAATAAAACAGGAACGGTGCGATTTAGAATGTCAGGGTAGGGGTAGAGGCATGATAGTTTTATGGGCAAAATAAACCTTAAAATGTATTGTAAAAAGCCGTTACTACCAAACGCAATTCTCTGATATGCTTCATATTGATCAGTTTCAGCAAGTGCAGTAGATGCAGCCTGCGCTTTCACCGAAATCAAACCAAAAACAATAGAGATTATAAAGAATGGAATCTTATCTATCCATAATTTCCAAAAATCTTTCTTCATAAAGAATTTCTCTTGATTGAATAGAGAATCGTCCAAAAGGAAATAGTCAACAAGGAAAAGTGTTATCGTTAAAGACACTGCTTGTCCCTTAGATAATGCACTGATAATGAAGATGATAAGTGAAAGTATATAAAACGTTACTTTTTGTCGTTTTTTATAGAGAATATAACACAATAACGATAAAAAGTAAAACATTGTATAAAGAACGTCTTTTCTTTCTGCAATCCAAGTTACTGATTCCACATGAAGAGTATGAATACCAAACAAAAGAGCGATAACGATAGGGTAGAGGCGCTTGTTAAATAGTTGAGAGAAAACAAGATACACCAAGAATACCGACATCAAATGCAGAATAATATTAATAAATATAAACGTATAGGGTAGAGCCTTTCCGTTTGCGCCGATTTCTGCAATTTGATAATTCATATTCAAAGAAAGCATCGTAAGCGGGTGATAGTTTCCCATGAAATATTTTTCATTTGGGTCATCAGAGAAAAACATTTTTGAGACAGTTTCCTTATCAAATGTTTTCAAAAGCGGATTATCGCCGATATACTTATCGTCGTCCCAGTTTGTAGCCTCGTTGTTTAGAGAAAACGAATAAACAAAAGCCGTCAAAATAATTATCAAAACAATCGGCAAATAACGTTTTATAAATCCTTCATCTGCCTTAGAAATAGTAGAGGAGATGACAGAATTTCCAACTTTGTTACCGAGAGTTGTTCCACGGACGTATTTTCCTTTCATAAAGTATTAAAAATTTTGTTTAAATGGCAAAATTATAAAAAAAAATTTAAAACATGTTTTTTTTAGTAAAGAAAATATTATTTTTGCATTTTAGATATGGCAATCATCGACCAAAATATAGTACAAAGAATACTTGATTCCGCACAAATTCTTGATGTTGTTCAAGATTTTATGTCGTTAAAACGTCGCGGAACAAACTATGTAGGGTGTTGTCCGTTTCATAACGAGAAAACGCCCTCGCTTTCTGTATCGCCAGCAAAAAATATTTTTAAATGTTTCGGCTGCGGTGCTTCTGGCTCTCCAGTTACTTTCGTTATGAAACACGAAAGCATGACTTATCCCGAAGCATTAAAATATCTCGCAAAAAAATACAATATCACAATTCAGGAAAAAGAATTTACTTCAGAAGAAAAAAAAGAGCATGAAGAACGCGAAAGTATGAATATCGCCAATCAATTTGCTCAAACGTTTTTTTCTAATCAACTCTCTAATACAGAAGAGGGTAGGGCTATTGCTCTTACATATTTTCAAGAGAGAGGTTTTCGTCCTGAAACAATAGAAAAATTTCAATTAGGATATTCTCCAACAAATAGACAAGCACTTGTAAATGAAGCATCTAAAAAAGGTTATCAATTAAAATACTTTGCAAAAACAGGTCTTATAATAGAAAAAGAAGACGGTTATAAATTTGATAGATTTACAGGCAGAGTTATTTTCCCGATTCATGGCATTTCTGGCAAAGTTGTGGCATTCGGCGGACGAATAATGACCAATGACAAAAAACAAGCAAAATACGTAAACTCGCCAGAATCAGAAGTTTACCATAAAAGTCAAGTTCTTTACGGAATTTATCAAGCAAAATCAGAAATCGTACGAAGAGACAAATGCTACCTTTGCGAAGGTTATTGCGACGTAATTTCGATGCATCAATCGGGAATCACAAACACGGTTGCCTCATCAGGAACATCGTTAACACCGGGACAAATATCTGTTATAAAGCGTTTTACAAGCAATCTTACAGTTATTTACGACGGCGACCCTGCTGGCATAAAAGCCTCTCTTAGAGGTATTGACCTAATTTTGGAACAAGATATAAATGTAAAAGTTGTTTTACTTCCAGAACCCGAAGACCCCGATTCTTTTGCACGAAGTCATACTCCAACTGAACTACAAGAATATATAGACTCTCACGAAGAGGATTTTATAAAGTTCAAAACAAGAATTTTACTAAAAGATGCAGAAGACCCAATAAAAAAAGCAGAAGTTGTTAACAGCATAATTGGTTCAATATCAAAGATTTCCAATGCAGTAACAAGGTCGCTTTACATAAAAGAATGTTCTCGACTTCTTGAAGTAAAAGAAGACGCTCTGTACGCCGAAACAGGACGAACAATCAAAAAAATAAAAAACGACGAACTAAAACAAAAAATCCGCCAGACAACAAATCCGAATTTTGTCAACGAAAACAATAACGAAAACACTGAAATAAAACAAGTTGTTGATAGAGTAGGAGAGGAGGCGAAACTTCCGGGATTTGTAAACGGAATTTTTGCCGAAATAGAAGAAAGAGAAATTATCAACTATCTTATCAACTACGGAAATCTTGAATACGAGCGCATTACAGACCCTGTTTCTGGCGTTGAACAATCGGTTAACGTTGCAACATATATAATTAGCGAAATTCTAAACGACGAAATGGAGTTTTCAAATCTTGTCTACAAAAATATTTTTGAAAACTACAAAAATCGACTTTTTGAAAATCAACCAACCGACACAACGTATTTCCTTAACAACGAAGACGAAAAAATAAGGACACTTGCCTCTGAAATGGTGATTTCAAAAGATAGTATCAGCAAAATTTGGGAAAGGAGAGGGGCTGTTTGCGCTACTCCAGAAGATACTTTCAAAAACGACATTCCAAAGTCGATACTAACTTATAAACTGCAAATCATAAAGTTAGCCTCCAAAAATACAATCGAAAGGCTTAAAGACAATAGTCTTTCCATTCAAGAAAGAGATGCAATTCTTCAAAACTGCAAACAACTAAAAGATGTAGAAAAAGAATTAGCAAAAAATCTAAAAAGGATAATTATTTAGACTTTTAGTTAATTCTTGAATCCAGTTTCATACTTTAAGTTTTGATATTTCACCAAATCAACTTTTGCGCTTCCAACCATCAAAGACATTTGAGCACGAATAGGAATTTTGTTCTGATCGGCTGAAATCCAAATACTTAAAGCATCTTTAGCCGTAAAAACACCCGACACTTCAACAACCGGAATAAATTTATAACACGAAATCTTTCCAAGTTTTGAAATCTTGATTGTTTCTGTTTTCACATATAGAAGTCTCAAGGGCCAATTTTCTTCACCGAAAAAAGTATTGAGGGTTATTTGCTGACCAGATTTTAAATTCGACAAATCCAACATTCTAATTTTATAACAAGCCGAAACTATATCATAACATTCTTGCGGAATACTGTGAGTGCCTGAATGTGAACTCGTTACGTTTTGTTTATTATGGTCAAATTGATAAGTGATATAACGAATATATTTTGGACTTTCACGGACATTTTTCAAAGCACGAACCGGCTTTAAAGTTTCAGGGTCGCACCAAGTCTCGTAATCTTCCATAATATTATAAATTTTATCAACAAGACCAACCGTATTTCCCTTTGCCACAAGATGATAAAGTGTTTTTCCGTTTTCTGTTACTTGATTCGTTTGAAGTGTCATGTGAGCACCTGTTACAAAAGCGTAATAAATCTCATAATCAAGTTTTTCGTTTGACGAGATAACCGAATTTTGCGCTTTTGTAAACAATACGCAAAATATTGACAACAAAACTATTAAAACTTTCTTCATAACTTAATTCTTTAATACATTTTTCTTGCTGACAGTCGCAATAAAATCCTTCAAATAATAAGGCTCAAAATACGCAACATCAACAAAGTCTTGATTTTCAAACGCTTGAAAAGTCAATTTTACCATATATTGTGCTGATGGCAAAATATCAAAAACAAAAATTGCATTTTTATTTTCAATAATTTTACTGATTTTTTCAACAGCGTTTCCAACAAATACAACTTTATTGTCGTTCAAAAGGTCTTCAAATGAATTTTTTTCGATAATTTCGGCTTGACAACCTCTTAAAACTCTGTTTTGAGAATCAAAAATTTCAGAATAAACCTCGTTTCTGCCCGCATCAAGACAAGAAACAAATACAAAACTCTTATCATTATAGTTCTCAATTGCTTTCAAAGCCATTGCCTGAAGAGTGTCAACTGCAATCATTTTGATTTCTGCGCCGTATGCAATGCCTTTAGCCGTTGACGTACCAATTCTAAGTCCCGTATACGAACCCGGTCCTTTTGAAACCGCAACACCAGACAAATCATTAGCAGAAAGATTGTTACGATTAAGAATTTTTTCAATAAAAACCGCTAACGAAGAAGCATGATTACGTTCTGTATTCTCTTGAAAATCAACAACTTCACCATCTTTTGACAACGCAACTGAACAAATATCAGTTGAAGTTTCTATATTAATAAAGTATTTCATAATACTATTCTTCTTTGTCATAAAAAAATTGATAATATTTCATTCCCGTTTCAGGGTCAACACCTTTTGAAACACGAGATTCGTCGCCATGAATATAAATATGAAAATTTTTATCAAGTTTTAAAACACTTTTCATTTTAGATTGTTGCTTTTTAGCAGCATTTTCCGAAACTGAAAAGTTATCTTCAAGTTTAACTTGTTTTTCCTCTTCATATTGTTGTTTATACTCGTTAAATGCCTCAATTACTTCAGGCTGTTGAAGAACGTTTTCTTCAAAATCCTCTTTTGAAAAATTTTCGTTTTCTTTGAAATAATTCTTTGATTTATTAAGCATTGCAATTTGTTGTGGTTTTTCAACTTCATGATCTTCATTGTAAACCTCTTCAACAAAATCTTTGCAAAGTTCCATATATTTTTGCGTTTGATAGAAATCGTCTTTTCGCTGACTAATTCCTAAAAAATCTATTCTCCAATATTGCGCTTCTTGCTTGTTTGTGTTGTCAATAATGTTGAGTTTGTAACCGAACTCCGCCTCTGTGTTATAAACCAAACACGCTTTATCAATTTTATTTAGGTTGATACCTTCTTCAATCACAATATCAAGACCGTTTTCAGAGGGACGAATCTGCAAAAAATCTTGTTTAGTTTCAGATTTAAAAATGCCGACAGCATCAACAAGTTCACCGTCAACCACCAAATCCGAAAAATAAGCGATATACAAATCACCTTCTTTTATTTTAGGGTGAGTACCTGCATCATAAAGTGCTTGAGCAATATTCACACTTTCTCTAACAAAATTGTCAGCATTTTGGAAAATACAGTTAACGTATTGATAAACATGATTTTCCGTAGGTCCATTTTCCGAAGTAAAATTATAATAATTTTCCTCCTGAAAATGTCCCAAAAAGAACTGAATCAACATTTCTCTAATAGAATCGTTGACAACAAGTTCTTTGTCTGACAAAATCATATCCTCTTCTCTTGATTTATTCCCTAACTTGTGAAGAATCACATTGTTAAGTCTTACATTAGTGAAATCCAACATCTTTTTTAATTTTATGCAAAAGTAGAATTATTTTTCGTGTTTTGCAAAAAAATACTTTTTACGCTGAACCTTATTAACAATTTAAAACATTTTTTTTATTTTAACGCCAAAGAAATAAAACAGATAACAAAAAAAATTTAAGAAAAATAAAAGACCAAAATCTACTTAATAAACAATAATTAAGACATCAAATTTTCATAGTAATTATATTTTTTTTTGAAAAAAAAGAAAAATGTTTTTGTCGTTACAAAATATTATCTTAATTTTACGCCAAATTATATACGAAAAATAGCATGGAAAAAATACAAATAGAACCGTTACACAATGCACCGAGGATTGATTTTGATCCTGAAAAAGGGATTTTGAATTTTGAAGGAAAATCCCTTATGGAGGATTCTGAATCGTTTTACTTGCCTTTGGTGAATTGGATAATGGAGTATACTGCCAAAGACCCACACAAAGGAACTGTTATTAATTTTAAATACGAATATTTCAATACAAGTAGTTCTAAGTGGTTGATAACCATTACAAAACAATTGAAAGTTTTGTACGATAAAGACCCATCAACACAAGTAAATTGGTATTGGCCTGATGACGATATTTTGGAGTACGGCGAAGTAATTAGAGATTTGGTTGATATGCCAATCAACCTTATTGAAATCGAAGACGAAGAAGAAGAAATTTAACCAAGATTCTTAAATAAAAAAAAGAATTAAGGAGAAAAATTGGAATATATAAATCGGTGTAAAGCAAACTTTAAAAAATATGAAGTTTCTTTGCGCCTTTTTTTTAAAAATAACGTTTTATGCATACGCTAAGAAATTTCATCGACATACTAAAATCTCAAGACGAAATTCTTGAGGTAGAAGAATTTTTTTCTCCTGACAAAGAAATTACTGAACTCTCAGACCGTATGATGAAATTACCCTTAGGCGGCAAAGCAATTCTTTTTAAAAACACAGGCACCGATTACCCCGTCTTAATTAATATTTTTGGCTCTGAAAAAAGAATATGCGAGGCATTGTATTGCAAAGATTTAAGCGAAAAATCTTCTGAAATAGAGTATTTTTTCAATGCGCTGACAACAAAAAGAGTAACTTTAGCAAAAAAGTTGAAAATCTTACCATTATTAAAAGATATTTCAAGTTTTTTTCCAAAAAAATTGAATAGGAGAGGGGCTTCTCAAGAAATTATAGAAAAGGAAATTGACATTTTTAAACTTCCTGTCTTAAAATGTTGGCCATTTGACGGCGGAAAATTCATAACATTACCAATGGTCAACACAATAGATCCCGAAACAGGTCAGCGAAATGTTGGAATGTATCGCGTTCAACTTTTAGAAAAAGATTTAACCGCAATGCACTGGCACAAACACAAAACAGGTGCCTCTCATTACAATAAATATAAAAAACTAAAGAAAAAAATGCCGGTTGCGATAGTTTTGGGCGGCGACCCCGTTTATACATACTCAGCAACGGCACCACTTCCTGAAGGAATAGACGAATATCTTTTGGCTGGTTTTTTACGAAAATCACCCGTAAAACTTGTTAAATGTCTGTCACAACCAGAAATAGAAGTGCCAGAAGACGCTGATTTTGTTATCGAAGGTTACATTGACCCCGAAGAAGAAAAAGTTCTTGAAGGTCCTTTCGGCGACCACACTGGCTTTTATTCGTTAGCAGATTATTATCCAAAGTTTCATATTACGGCTATAACTCACAGAAAAGATGCTATTTACCCAGCAACAATAGTAGGTATTCCACCTATGGAAGATGCCTACATAAGTTTAGCAACAGAAAAAATATTTTCGTTCCCAATAAAATTATCGTTTGTACCTGAATTAGAAGATCTTCACATGCCAACAGCAGGAGTTCAACACAATATTGCACTTGTAAAAATAAAGACACATTACGAATCAGAGGCTATAAAAGTGAAAAACTCTCTTTGGGGTGCTGGTCAAATGATGTTCAACAAAATACTTGTTGTTTATGACGGAAAAGAAGATTTAAGAAACTATAAAGATTTTTTAAGAGACGGCTTGAAAAATTTTTCACCTAAAAGAGATGTATACATCGATAGACTCGGAGTTTCAGATGTACTTGACCATGCAAGTAGAAAATTTGCATCAGGAGGGAAAATTTTTCTCGACTTTACTGCAAAAAACACTGAAAATTTTACGATTAACACACCAAAGGTACAAATTTTGTTGGAAAAATATACCACAATAACAAAAATTAACGTTAAATTATTAGGGTATAATATTCCAATAGTGTTTTTAACAGTGAAAGACAAAAAAACAAAAACTATTAAGAGTATTGCTAAAGAATTAATCGAAAGCAAAGATTTGTCAACCAAAATTGCAATTTTTGTTGACATAGACTTTCAAGACGAAGATTTATATTTGCTTTCATGGTATGCCTCAGGCAATATCGACCCATACACAGATTGTTTTATCATAAATGATACTTTATGTGTGGATTCAACGGCAAAAACTCTTGAAAATGACGGCTTTGAAAGACGTTGGCCAGAAGCCGTTGTAATGGACGAGGATACAATAAAAAAAGTTAATGAAAAAAATTGCGTAAAAAAAGACAAAATTTTATTAACTTCGCCCTCTGATAAAACAAAAATTTTATGCAGCAAAAAAGGTGCTGTAAAATTTTTAAATTCAGAACTTACGTAAAACTACAACTATAATAACAGAGTATAAACCTTAAAATAGAATATTAAAATGATTAGAAATTTACTTTTAACTGGTCTTATTGCGTTGGCTGCATTTCAGGGCTTTGCTCAGGACAAACCCGAAATGATAACAATAGAAGGCGGCTCATTTTGGATGGGCAACGATTACACATTCAACTCTTTAGGTGTTTCTGACGAGGCACCTGAACACAAAGTAAGTATCAATACTTTTAAACTTAGCAAAACAGAAGTAACATTCCAACTTTTCGACCGCTTTTGCGAAGCAACTGGTTACGTAAAACCAAACGACGGCAACAAGGGTAGGGGAGAAAATCTTCCGGTATACAACGTAAGTTGGGAGGCTGCCGTAATGTTCTGCAATTGGCTTTCAAGTACAGAACATATTGATAAATACTACAACATCAAACGCGATAGTAGTTCTTTTTCTGCAACACCTATTGAAGGCGCAAAAGGTTACAGACTTCCTACCGAAGCAGAATGGGAATATGCCGCACGCGGTGGCAACAAAAGCCAAACATTCTCTTATTCAGGAAGTAACAAAGCAGACGAAGTAGCATGGTACAAAGCAAATTCACAACTTGCACCGCATGAAGTTGGCATCAAAAAGCCTAATGCTTTAGGACTTTACGATATGACAGGCAACGTTTGGGAATGGTGCTTCGATTATTACGACAAAAACTACTACAAAAATTCACCGGAAAATAATCCTAAAGGTCCTGAAAAAGGCTCTGACAGGGTTTACAGAGGAGGCTGTTGGACTTCTAGTCTTGACGATTTGCGTATGTCTTCAAGACACTCTTTCTCTCAAAACAAAGAGTACGGCATGATTGGTATTCGTCTTGCTCAAGATTTGTAAAAAAAAAATTACTAACAAATAAAAAAAACAGTCGAAAAAAATCGACTGTTTTTTTTATACAAACTCGTATTTTGAATTTCTCTGCATAGGAACAAAACCTGCCTCTTTGATTGCAACAACCATTTCGTTTTCGTCCAACGAATAATTTGCTCCAGCCGCAGAAACAACATGCTCTTCCATCATAATTGAACCAAAATCGTTAGCACCACTATGTAAACAAACTTGTCCTGCGGCTTTTCCAACCGTTAACCATGACGCTTGAATGTTTTTTATGTTGTTCAGCATCAGTCTTGAAAGCGCAATCATTCGGATATACTCTTGAGAAGAGATTTCAGGAAATTTTCCAAATTCCTTTTCCAAACGTGTGCCTTTGCTATAAAAAGGCCAAGGAATAAAAGTTATAAAACCTTCACTATAATCAGGCTTTTTATCCTGAAGTTCACGAAGTTTCACCAAATGCTCCATGCGCTCCAAAATCGTTTCCTTATGACCAAAAACCATAGTCGCCGAAGTAGGCAGATTAAGTATATGCGCCTCGTGCATAACATCAAGCCACTCTTTTGACGAACACTTTGAAGGTGAAATTATTTTTCTAACCCTATCTACAAGAATTTCAGCACCCGCTCCCGGTAAAGAATCAAGACCTGAAGAATGTAAAGTTTCGAGGACTTCTCTATAACTTTTTCCAGATTGTTTGCTAATATAAGCAATTTCAGCAGGACCCAAAGCATGAAGAATTATACCCGGAAAGGTCTTTTTTAAGTCTGAAAAGAGTTTACAATAATAATCTAATCCAAAATCAGGATTCATTCCGCCTTGCAACAAAACCTGACGACCTCCAATCTTAAAAAGTTCAGAAATTTTTTGCTTGTACTCTTCCATTGTTGTAACAAAAGCCTCTGACGAATTTTTTGAACGAGAAAAATTACAAAACTTACATCTTGTAACACAGATATTTGACAAGTTAATGTTACGGTCAATAATCCAACCAACTTTGTTTCTATCTTCATGTTTTCGTAGTTTGTTTTTTACCTCGTTAGCACAAAAACTTAAAAGAGATAATGGAGCATTAAGAAAAAGAAATTCACCTTCTTCAATCGTAATAGGCTTTAAATCAATGGCTTTATAAAGTATATGTTCAATATTCATAATTACATAATTCTATTTTGTAGAGTCTTGGGATTTTGACGCTTCTTTTTAGGATTGCTCCAACATATTTTTGCAAAAATAAAGAATTATATTTTCAAGACAAAAATTTTTTTTAATTTTGCAGAGCAAAAACAAAAAACTCTGTCAAGAAAAATTATTCTTTGACAGAGTCTTGTGGACCCACTAGGGCTTGAACCTAGGACCCCCTGATTATGAGTCAGATGCTCTAACCAACTGAGCTATGGGTCCGACGAAATAAATCAGTTTCGTTTTGTGATTGCAAAATTATAATAACTTTTTAAAATAAAAAAATTTTTTATGAAAAATTTTCAAAAAATTAAAAACATTATTTTCGACCTCGGTGGCGTTTTGTTCGATTTGGACGGTTTAGAAACCGAGAAATTCTTTACAAATCAAGGAGTTAAGAATATTAAAGAAAAATTCTCCAAAATTATTATTTCCGATTGGTTTAGAGATTTTGAAATTGGAAAAATCTCTCCCGACAAATTCCGTCAAGAATTTAACAAAATATGCGAAATCAACCTCAATCAAGAAACTTTCAACGTAGGTTGGAATGCAATGTTAACGGGCTATCCTAAAGAAAATCAAGAGTTTTTGGAAAAAATTTCGCAAAATTTCAACCTCTACGTTTTAAGCAACACAAACGAAACTCACGTTGAATATCTCGAACAAATGGCAAAGTGGAGAAAAGGTCTTTTCAAAAAAATATATTATTCTAACGAAATTCACCTTAGAAAACCAGACAAAGAATGCTTTTTATTTGTACTAAACGACGCAGGAATCACCCCTGAAGAAACTCTTTTTATTGACGATAGACAAGACAACATAGAAAGTGCTAAACTTTTAGGAATCAACACTATACACTTAACAAAACGAAACGAATTATACCAACAAGTTGAAAATTTTTTCAAACAATGAAATTTAGTTTTTTTATTTTTGTTTTCTTACTTTTGGGCTTTAACAATCTTTATGCGCAAGATATTAACGCCCAAATGTTTAAACAAGCCGAAGAAAAAACGTCAATAGGAGAGTTCAACAAAAGTAACGAAATTCTTTTATCACTATTGTCGAAAGATTATATGCCGGATTTGGTTTGTTACTATCTGAGTATGAACTATTTTAATCTTAAAGATTATCAAAAAGCAATAAAATATGCGTCAAAAACAATCAACAACGAAACCTATGGCGAAAAAGCAGCCTTAATAAAGGGAAAAAGTTTGGAATTTTTGGGAAAATATTATGAACAAGATAAATTTTATAGCGAAATGACCCAAAAATTTCCAAATAATTACGTTTTTTATAATCTTAAAGCCGAAATTCTGTTGAAACAGAAAAAAACTTCAGAAGCGGAAAAAATGCTGCAAAATTCAGTTTTGAAAAACAAATTTGGCTCGCAAGCACACTTTGTGTTAGGTGAAATCAACAAAGATAAAGAGAACTTAACAGAAAGTCTACTTTGCTACTATTATTTTCTTATGTGCGAAACCAATACTGTTAGAACCAAAGAAATAATTTGCAAGATAGCGAAAATTTTAAATACCAAAGATATTGATAGGATTATTTCAGAAAAAAGTTTTAACGAAATTTCTATGTCAAAACAGCAAAAAGATATGACATCTACAATATTGATTTTATCGGATATGCAAACATTTTCGCAAGAAGATTCTCTGCCTCAAATGAAAACATTTGTTGAAAATTCTAAAACTTTTTTTTCTTCTATCACAAATATTATAGAAAAACCGTATGAAGGTTTTTATGAAAATTTCTATGTAGATTTTTTCTCTAAATTATTGAAAAACAATATGTCAGATAGTTTTTTATATTATTCTTTGATTAATGTTTATCCAAATATCAACCAAACAATTAAAGCGATGACTAAGGAAAAAATGTTGAAATTTGCTAATTTTCTGGAAGAAACAAAAGAAAACGATTGATAAAGATTTTATTCTTTAAAATACGATTTTTTTGCGTTTTTTTTCAATACGACAATTATCGAAGCTTAAATTCAACTTAAAAAAATAACGAAATTGGATTATGTCAGTTAACAAAATTTAACTTTTATTCTCGAAATACACACGTTAAATTTGCGGCGTAAAAAAATACGTAAAAAAAAATGGAAGTAAAAATAAATCATAATTACTCCGAGTCTGAAGCACTCGAAAAAATGAAAAAATTTCTTTCCAAACTCAAAGAAGAACATCAAGACAAAGTCGGAGGTATTGAGGAAAACTGGAACGGAAACGAAGGCGATTATTCTTGTAAATTCAACGGAATGAAACTCACTGGACACATAAAAGTTGAAAACGGACAAGTCGTTGTAAACGGAAAAGTGCCTTTCCTTTTAAAACCGTTTGAATCTCTAATAGAAGAGACAATAAAAAACGAAGCAAACAAGGTTCTGAAATAATTACCATAATAAACACAAAAACACGGAAATAAAAAAAATCATTATTCCGTGTTTTTCTTTTTTTACAGCGCAGAAAAAAATTTTTGTTAGAAAAATTATTTTTTAGGCATTGCGTTACCATCAACTTTGGCGATTTCGCCTTGAGAATATTCAATTTCGGTTTCTAAAAGTCCGTCTTCGGAATAGAATCGCCACATACCGTTTTCTTTTCCACCAGCATACTGACCTTCGGTTTTGATTTTGCCATTTTCGTAATATTCTCTAAATTTTCCGTGCTGACCACCCTGAAGATACGAAACCTCAATTCTCAATTTTTTGGACGGTAAAAAATACACGCGATAATCGCCATGAAGTTCGCCGTCAGAAAATTTTTCCAAAACCAAAGCATCGCCCATATTTGTTTTCCACAATCCGTGCTTGAAACCTTCGATAAATTCGCCGCTTTGAAGCGTATCGCCAGTAGGGGAGAGTTCGTAACAAAAACCATCTTCTTTGCCATTAACGAAGTTTTCTTCACGACGAAGTTTGCCGTCAGAATAATACCAAAGCCATTTGCCTTCGGGTTTGCCGTCCTTGTAAACGCCTTTTTGCTGAATCTTCTCCAACGAAAAATAAAACAACCATTCGCCTTCACGTTTGCCGTTTTTGTAACTTCCTTTGCATGAAACATTTCCTAACGAATCATACAAAGTCCATTTGCCTTGCTGACGACCTTTTCCGTCAACAATGCCATCTGCAATTTTTTTGCCTTCCTCACTGAAAGTTTGGGACGATTTAATTTTTCCTTGTTCGTTGTAAGTTCGATGAACTCCAACAGGCAAAGAATCTTTATAACCGCCCGATTTCTTTAAAGTTCCGTCAGAATAAAATTCGTTTTTTACCTTAACCGTTTCGGTTGTTTGCGACAAAGCATTTTTGTTTTCTTGAACCAATTCGCCGTTGATGTAACGAACAATTGAAATTTCTTTTCCTTTTTGGTCAAATTCTCTAAAATAACCGTTCAACTTATCATCTTTGTAATAAAATTCGGTCTTGACCTTTTTGTCGGGGAAAAACGTCTTAAAAACGCCCTGTTTCATACCTCGTGAATCTACACGGTTAATGTTGTTTTGGTCGATAAGTGTGCCGTTTTTGAAAGTCATTATTGCGACTATATCTCCATTTTTGTTGAAACGGTATCCTTCGCCATGCTTTTTGTCATCTTTGAACGGAATTTCCTCTTTCAAAACACCTTTTTCGTAATAAAACGATGTGCCTTGTTTTTTGTCATCTCTGTAAAGTTCTTTTGACTTTACAACATTATGTTTTACAGAATCTTGAAAAACTTCGTATTCAAAAGTATATCCGTTTCGTTTGTCATAATTGTAGTTGATAAGACGAGTTGTGTCGCCTAACTCGTCAAAAAAAAGCCAAACACTATCAAGAAGAAAATTAGTACGTCTACCCGCCGATTTTAGCACGCCATTAGGATAATACGTTTTCCAAAAACCATCAGGCTTACCGTCCTTTAACGTTCCTTCGCTCGAAATGCTACCGTCAGGAAAACTAAACTTGTTATAACCGTTTGGGTTAACCTGTTGAGCCATAACTTGCAACGAAGAAAGCACAAAAAATAAAACGCAATATTTTTTCATCACACAAAAAAAAATTATTGATTAACTCATTTGCATCATTCTATTGATACAAACAACTGCCTTTTCGGATAGTTCGTTTGGCAAATCGACCTGCGGAAACTCGTATTTTAAAGTTAAATAAATCTTTTTCAGGGAGTTACGTTTCATATTAACGCAGACATTAAGACGATGACCGTTTTCGTTAGGAACGGGGATAAAAGTCTTTTCGGGGCTGCGTTTTTTCATTTCGTAGAAAATACCCGGCTCGGTGGCAACAAGAAATTCTTTAACAGGCTGTTCTACGCTCATTTTCAAGAGGTAAGAAGTTGCGCCAACAAAATCTGCTTGTTGCAAAATAGTTTCAGGACATTCAGGATGTGCGAGAACTTTTGCAGACGGATATTGAATTTTTAATTCTTTAAGAGCATTCGCATCAAAATGGTCATGAACATGACAACCGCCTTGCCAAATAATCATATTTTTTCTGCCTGTTACTTTTTTCACATAGTTTCCGAGGTTTCTATCAGGACCGAAAATTATTTTCTCGTCTTCGGGCAATTGTGATACAATTTTAACAGCATTCGAGGAAGTAACAACAATATCGGTCAAAGCCTTAATTTCAGCAGTTGTATTGACGTATGAAATTACCGTATAATCAGGATATTGCGCCTTTAAATCTTTCAACTGTTGCTCCGTTATTGAATCAGCCAAAGAGCAAGAAGTGGCAAGGTCAGGAATCAAAACTTTCTTTTTTGGCGACAGAACTTTTGCCGTTTCAGCCATAAAATGCACTCCTGCAAAAACAATAATGTCAGCATCTGTTTTGGCAGCCTGCTGAGAAAGTCCGAGACTATCGCCCGTATAATCAGCAATTTCCTGAACTTCATCTGTTGTATAATAGTGCGCAAGAATAACAGCGTTTTTTTGTTTTTTAAGTTTATTTATTTCCTGACGAAAATCTATTCCGTCTGGAACCGGCATATCGAGATGCCCGTTTTTCAAAGTAAGGTTCTCCATTTTTTTGTTAATTCGGTGTTTGAAAATTTATTTTTAAACACAAAATTAGCAAAAAAACTCCTTTCTAAAAAAAGTAATTACAATGTTTTAACAATTCATTTTTTCAACAACGTCTTTATCCTTGCTTTTATCAAAGAATATAAATTTTCTCTAAGCAAAACAACAACCGCAAAAATTAACAACAAAATAGTGTTAACAAGAAGATTTTCAAGGTAAAGCGACAAAAAATAAAATCCGGCTGCCAAAACAGTATACAAAATAATATTTTTGAAATCGTATTTACAAGGCAGATATTTTCGTCCCCATAAAAATGTAATTATCAACATAATAATGTAACAAACAACATTAGCAACAGCACACGCAATATAACCGAATTTAGGAACAAAAACATAATTCAAACATATAGTTACAACCGAACCGATAAGGAAAATGTAAATACCGTAAACCGTTTTTTTGGATAGTTTATACCAAAAAGATTGCAAATAAACCATTCCAACAAGCAAATGACCGATTAAAAGATAAGGTACAACTTTAAGTCCGTCCCAATAAGTATCTCTAATAAAATGTTTTATTATGTCAAGATAAAACATTATTCCCAAGAAAATAAACAACCCAAAAAGCCAAAGATATTTGTTGACATTAGCAAAAAGAGCATTGAAATCTTTTGAGCCCTTGTTAGAAAAGAAAAACGGGTCGGCAGCATATCTGAAACATTGAATAAAAAGTGTCATCAAGACAGCAATTTTGGCATTTGCACCATAAATACCTAACTCACTCAAAATGTAATCGTTAGCATTTGTTACAGTGTCAGGAATAGTGTAAAAAAACTTTATCGAAACCCTATCAAAAAACTCATTTATCATACCCGCTAAGCCCGAAATAACCAACGGCATCGAATAAATAAACATTTTTTTCAAAAGTGAAAAGTCAAAAGAATACTTCACTTTGAAAAAATCAGGCAAAAACAAAAGCAAAGTAACTCCACTTGCTATTAAATTTGATAAGAAAACGTATCCAACGCCAAAATCAGAATCATATTTTCCGATTTTAGGTAAATAAAGAATAAAAAATAAGTTAAGACCAATATTTATAGAAATATTTATTAGTTTGAAAACTCCAAATTTCAATGCTTTGTTTTGTTGTCTTAAACGGGCAAAAGGAATTGAAGTAAAAGCGTCAAGACCCAAAATTATCACAAAAAAAGAAATGAAATTTTCGTGCGAAGAATAATCAAGAATTTCTGCAAGCCAAGGCGTTAAAACCAAACCAATCAACACGAACAAAGAACTCGTTGTAAACAACGAAGTTGCAGCGGTTGAAAACACCTTATCGGAATTGTTTTCGGTTTTTGAGAAAAAGAAATAACCAGTTTCCATTCCGTAAGTTAAGAGAATCATCAAAAAAGTAACGTAAGTATATAATTCTGTGATTACCCCGTATTCTTCAGGTACAAAAACACGGGTGTAGAGCGGCACCAACAAATAATTTAAAAGCCGTCCAACGATAGAACTCAAACCGTAAATAAAGGTTTGAGAGGCAAGTTGTTTGAGTTTTCCCATTTTTTTAGCATAAAAACTTTTTGCAAAAGTATTACATATTTTTTAGTTTTGCGCAAAAATTTTTACACTTTTATTGCAATGAAATTTTTTACAACATTGATTTTAACAGCGTTAACGCTAAATTTATCCGCTCAAAAACGTTGGAATTTTGAACTTGGAGCAGGTATGTCGCAAAATTCAGGAAATGTTGACAACTTTTCGCTAAAAAACTACGCCGAACTTGAAAGAAACGACAGTATAATTTCAAACAATTTTAATTATAAATTTGTATATCAAAAAGAAGAAGGAAAAGAAAAAAACAAAGGTTTCAATGCAGGAATGAATTTTGACCTATTTCAATACGGCAAATTTTCGCCCTTTGTTGCAACCGAAATTGTTACCAATAAATACAAAGGTTATGACTTTAAAATCAGTGCGTTAACGGGTTTTAAGTATCGTATTTTTACTATAACAAACGTTTGCGATTATTCCATAAGTCTTGCCGCCGTTTACGACAATGTTGACTACACGCCCGAAGAAAACAAACTTGATAGGCAAATGGTGCGTATCTCGTTAAGACCGAAAATAAAACAAAAAATAGGCGATAATTTTTACATCGGACACAATACATTTTATCAACCTTCAGTGAAGGATTTTTCTGACTACATCATAAATTCAACAACCAAACTATCGAGCAAAATCACCACAAAACTCTTCTTAGAAGTTGGTTTCAATTATGAATACCGCAGCAAACTTCCAACCGAAGATTACGAACATTATGATATTTCAACCGAAATAAGTTTAAAATTAAAACTATAAAAATAGTTCGGAGATTATGAAGTCAGAAATAAACCAACCATTTAAGTTCAACTTCAAATAACCATTTTCAACTATAAAATAGTCTTTGAATTTTAAATAATCAAGTTTTGGTACTTCTGATAATTTCAAACCTTTTGAAGTTCTTAAACCAAGCATTATTTTTTCGTTATAAATATCCTCTTGAGTAAGGATTTCATGTTCAAAGCAAAGTTGTTTTTTTTCTATTTGCTTGAAATATTCAGGCAAAGTTCTACAATTCCACGACCGCGAATTGTTGTAATAGGAGTGTGCTGAAGGTCCAAAACCCAAATACGGCGTAAAATTCCAATAATTAGAATTATGCTGAGAATGTTTTTGAGGTAAAGAATAGTTAGAAATTTCGTAATGATTATAACCGTAACTTGTCAATATTGAATCAATTAACGTAAATTGCCTTAAAAAAACCTCGTCTTGTGGCTTATTTAACAAACCTTTTAATAGTTTCCTGTGAAACATTGTATTTTCTTCGATTGAGAGACTATAAACGGAAATATGGGGGATTTTCTTGTCAATAAATAGTTTCATGGAGCGTAAAATCTCGCTATCCGAAAGACCTTCATAACCAAAAATATAGTCAACAGAATAATTGTCAAAACCGTATTTTTCACAAAGGTCAAGATAGCGATAATTATCTTTAACAGTATGATTTCTACCAAGATATTTAAGACCGTAATCGTCCATAGCCTGAAAACCGGTTGAAAGTCTATTGATAAAACCAGATTGTTTCATTAAAGAAAAATATTCATCAGTTACATGTTCTGGATTGATTTCCAAAGTACATTCAGCATTTTTTAGGATATTGAAATTATCATTTAGCGTTTTGAAAATTTCTTCAATATATTCAAAAGGGAGTAGGGAAGGGGTTCCTCCGCCGAAATAAACAGTTTCAACAATTTGGTTTTCAAAGATATAAGCTTTAAGTTTGATTTCTTCAATAAGTGCTTGAAGAAATTTTTGCAAAATAGAATCGTTTGTTTTCTTAACGGAATAGAAATCGCAATATCCGCATTTTTTTACGCAAAAAGGAATATGAATATATAATCCTGACATAACAACTTATTTTTTTTTTGACAAAAAT
>CAJOGF010000007.1 GCA_905233995.1 uncultured Bacteroidales bacterium
GTAAATGCAGAAGAAAACAACCGCCCGAAAGGGTAAGGGTGAGAAAGCGAGGTAAGAGCTCACTACTATCGGCAGTGATGTCGGTGGTGTGTATCGACGGGTTGAAAGGCCAAATATACCGGCATTTTATGGATTGCTCGTCCATGCCGGGGGGTAGGTCGTTAGAGACTGTCAGCAATGACAGCCGTAGATAAATGACAGACACCGTTTTTGCGGGACAGAATCCGGCTTATAGGTCTGCTTTTTTTCTTTTTTTTTATTAAATTTAAAATCATGAAAAAAGCAATCCACACCGACAAAGCACCAAAAGCAATTGGTCCATATTCTCAAGCAATTGAAACCAGAAATATGCTTTTTGTGTCAGGACAAATTCCAATTATTCCACAAACAGGAGAACTTTCGCAAGGCTCAATTTCAGAACAAACAAAACTCGTAATGGACAACATCGGCGAAATTCTCAAAGAAGCAGGTTATAATTACAACAACATCGTAAAAACAACTTGTCTACTTGCCGATATAAAAGATTTTCAAGAAATGAATAACGTTTACGGTGGATATTTTTCTGAAAATCCTCCCGCAAGAAGCGCGTTTGCAGTAAAAGACCTTCCTAAAGGAGCACAATTAGAAATCGAAGTAATCGCGTCTAAATAAGGATTTTAACGTTCAAGAAAACCTCATCGTCCTCCACCCTATTCAAAGATAATTTACTGAATTTTTCAATACTAAAAACCGAAGATAACGAATTATAGTAATCTTCGGTTTTTAAAGTTTCAATCTCGATTTTCAAAATATAATAATCCTCGGCAAACTTTTTATAATCAACAATAAAACCGAAGTTCCGCGTAAGAACTTCTATCTTATGCAGAACTTCAGTATTTTTTTGTCGAGAATATATATTCCAAAAATGACGAGTCATTGCTTTTTAGTCTATTTTTTTAACAACACCTGCGAAAAGAGGCACACCGTTACTATCGCTTAACATGTACACAAAATTGCGGTCAATAATAAAATCTTCATAAACATCGTGTCTTTCTTCGACATCTGGACCAGCAGCCGATACAAGAAATTCCATTTCAGTTACCGCTGCACCTTCTACTCCTGAACGACAAACATCAAGTTTAGCAACATGTTTAACTTTTGTACAATAAACAGACTGATTGGTCAAATTGCTAAAATCACAATCAGAATCCCAATTTTTTAAGAATGTCTATGATGTCATCATCAAATTCTGCTTTAAATTCAGGGAAGAAACAACGTGTGTAATAATCATTTTGCAGATCCGAATATAAATATCTTGTTTCATCGTTAAGAACATCTGAAGTATAAACATCGTCAACAGAATAACCATCTTTAGGAACATAAAAAGTCAAATTCAAACCACTATTTGAAGAAGTGTAAAACTTTTTATATTTGTCTTTATCAATCGCACGTCCGGCGCAATAATCACCTTGAAGAAGTTTAGTTTTTTTCTTAGACTTGTCATAATTAAGAAAATTGTACGTTGAAGATGTAAACTCCAAATCTCCTAACTGACTCCAAACTTCCCGCAAATATACAACATTGATAAGCAAAATCATTGCATCATCACTTATTTGCAGATTTGGATTCAAGAAACCAAAAGTTTCGTTTTTAATATAAGAAGTAACAAGCGAATTAATGTCGGAGTTAGAAAAATCCATCTTGAAAACATCACTATAAAAATTATGCGTCAAAGAGTTAACGCCATCTTTATTAACATCATAACCATCTCTCAACCATAACGAATTTACGCATTTAATCTGATTTTTACGATTATCGTGTCCGAACAAACGATTTGTAGAATTAACAAGATATTTGATATTTTCAGTTAATTCCTGATAACTAAGGCCTAAAGCGTCAAGAATTTCTTGACGAGTATCATTATTAGCACCTTCTGCGGCCATACTCAAAGCCATAAAAACCGACAATGGAGAAATTGCAGTATTTCCGTCTGATTCACAACCTATTGTAGTTGCTAACTTACTCGAAAATTTGTCTACTTTGTCCACAAACTTGAAATAATTGTCTGGCCAAGAAACATAATCTGAAAGAGATTTTTTAGCAATCAAAGCGTTAGAAATTTCCGACGAGTTTTCCACTACGTACTCTTCTGGATTATGTGGATTGTCCACATTTTTTTCATCATCGTTACAAGACACGATTGCGGTAGAAAGCACAACGGCTGATAAAACCGCGTAGGTAATTTTTGAAATTTTCATGTTATTGTAGAATTAAAAAAAAAATTAAATATTTGTCAATTAATTTGCTTTGCTTCAAACGCAAATTTCTAAAAGATTTTTCATAAATACAAACTTTTTTTAGAATTTTTCAAAAAAAAAAACGGGACACCAAAAATTTTGATGTCCCTTGAAACGAACAATAAATAACGAGAAATTTATTTTGCTAATCTTTCACGAATTGCTTTTGAAGCCTCTTCATAACCGGGTTTGTCAAGAAGCGCAAACATATTTTTCTTGTAGGCTTCAACACCAGGCTGATTGAACGGATTAACACCAAGAATGTAACCACTAATTCCGCACGCTTTCTCAAAGAAATAAATCAATTGTCCAAGATAATATTCGTTAAGTTTAGGAATTTCAATTCTTATTTGAGGTACGCCGCCGTCCAAATGAGCGAGTTTTGTACCAAGTTCTGCCTGTTTGTTAACAAAATCAACACGCTTTCCTGCCAAGAAATTTAGTTGGTCAAGATTTTGAGCATCAGAAGGAATCTCAACTTTTTTGTCAGGTTCAGCAACCGAAATCACTGTCTCGTACATCAAACGAACACCTTCTTGAATGTATTGTCCCATGGAATGAAGGTCTGAAGTAAAATCAACTGAAGCAGGGAAAATACCTTTGCCATCTTTACCTTCTGATTCGCCATAAAGTTGTTTCCACCATTCTGAAAAATAATGAAGTTTAGGATGGAAGTTAACAAGAATTTCAGTTGAAAAGTTCTTTTTGTAAAGAAGGTTTCTAACAACAGCGTAATGAGCCGCTGTGTTTTCGTCAAAACTTTTACCCTTCTGAGTGAAGTCCTCAACCGAAAAAGCACCTTGCAACAACTGACGAATGTCAAAACCAGCAACTGCAATCGGGAAAAGTCCAACTGGAGTCAAAACAGAGAACCTACCTCCTACCGTGTCGCCAATTACAAAAGTTTTGTAACCCTCTGAATTTGCAAGAGTTCTGAGCGCACCACGTGATTTATCTGTAATTGCAACGATTCTTTCAGAAGCCTCTTTCTTGCCGTATTTTTCTTCGATTTTGGCTTTCAGAAGTCTGAACGCAATTGCAGGCTCTGTCGTTGTTCCCGATTTTGAAATCACACAAAGAGCATACGACTTGTCAGAGATAGCCTCCATAAGTTCGCTAATATAATCCTCTCCTATGTTTTGACCAGCAAACAAAACAATCGGATTACCTTTTTTAACGTTCATTTGTGCAAACGAATTGCTAAGAGCCTCAATCACTGCTTTGGCACCAAGATAACTTCCTCCGATACCAATAACAACAAGAACTTCAATTTTTTCTCTTAGTTCAGCTGCTTTCTTTTCGATTTCAGAAAGTTCTTGTTCGCTAATAATGTTTTTAACATCAACCCAGCCCAAGAAATCATTACCGGGGAGTGTCTTGTCGTAAAGAGCAGCATTGCTTTCCAACGCTTTGCCTTGCAAGGCTTTGTAATCGTCTTTTGAAACAAACTCCAATGCTTTGGAGATGTCAAGTGTTAAATTTTTCATCTTAATAGTAATTAATTCTTTTTTATTATCACCGCCAAATTTATATATTTTTTTATGACAAAGAAAATTTTTTTTACGTTTTTTTTCCAAAAATTCAACAAAAAGAAATACAACAACTTTTTTTTTTGACAATCAAGCATAGATAAATCACGGCGATTTCTTTTAACAACGAATTAAACGAATAAGACATTTTAATTCGTTGTTCAAAAGTTTAAATGAAATTGCCGTATAGATAAATGAAATCAATATTTTTTTCTTATTTTTTTTAAAACTATTTTTTGTATTTTTGTCAAGAAATAAAACATAAAAAAAATGAAAAAATATTGGTTTATTTTCAATAAGAAAAACGAAATTTTATTACAAAACAAAAAAATTCCATACAGCGAATTTTCTCCAATAGAATGTGAAAAAGAAAATCACTGTTTTGAATTTTTGGAAAATTGCTTTTGTTTTTTATCTTCAAAAGAAAAAAATTTGAGTGAAGACTTTGAATTTTTAGGGCTAAGAAGTTCGTTTGAGAGTCTTGATAAAGACACATACAGAAAAGCAGCAAAAGCCTCAGAACTTGTATATTTTGATTCTACAAACCGCTTTTGCAGCGTTTGTGGACAAAAACTTGAATTTTCAACCGTCATAAGCAAAAAATGTCCAAACTGTTCCAATGAAATTTGGCCAAGAATCAATCCCGCTGTTATCGTACTGATTTACAAAGGCAAAGATGATATTTTATTATCAAAAGGTTATGGATTTAGAGGCACATTTTACGGACTAACGGCTGGTTTTTTGGAGTCAGGCGAAAGTCTTGAAGAATGTATAGAAAGAGAAGTTATGGAAGAAACAGGTCTAAAAGTAAAAAACATAAAATATTTTGCTTCACAACCTTGGCCATATCCTAATCAAGAAATGATTGGCTTTTTTGCAGAATACGAAAGCGGTGAAATCAAAATTCAACAAGAAGAACTTTCGGATTGCAAATGGTTTTCAAGACACAATCTACCAAAGATTCCTCAAAAAATATCAATGGCGAGAATAAAATAGAGAAAAATTCTGAAAACTAAAAATATGACAGAACACAATCGTATCTGCGTAGAGATTTTTTTGGAACATTTAGCCTTAGAACGCTCAATGTCGTCCAACACGATAGACGCATATCAAAACGACATTGAAAAACTTGCTTTCTATAGCGAAAACTTTCTGACAAACAAGCAATTAGAAAATCTCACTTACGACGACCTTACTGAATTTTTACAATGGATTACCGCCCTTGAATTATCAGTGAGAACGCAAGCAAGAATACTAAGCGCAATAAAACATTTTTACAATCTTCTTTTATCTGACGGCAAAATAATTGTAAGTCCAGCAGAACTTTTGTCAGTCCCAAAAATCGGAGTTTATATTCCAACAGTTTTGTCAGTAGAAGAAATAGACGAGATTGAACACGCAATAGATTTAAGCCGTCCTGACGGTGAAAGAAACCGCGCTATCATAGAAACACTTTTCAGTTGCGGATTAAGAGTATCAGAACTTGTAAATTTGAAACTTCAAGACATAAATTTTGAAATAGGTTTTGTAAAAATTTTCGGCAAAGGAAACAAAATGCGAATTGTCCCGATAAGTCCGCCCGCAATGAAATACATAAAATTTTACATCGAACAAATGCGTTGTCATTTAATAATCAACAATTTAAACAAAGACTATTTGTTTCTTAACAAAAATGGAGGAAAACTTTCACGAGTGATGGTTTTCAAAATTGTAAAACAACTTTGCGACAAAGCCGGAATCAACAAACCCGTAAGTCCACATACTTTTAGACATTCGTTTGCCACTCACCTTGTTAAAGGCGGCGCAAACTTAAGAGCCGTACAAGAAATGTTAGGACACGAATCAATTCAGACAACCGAAATTTATACACACCTTGACAACGAATACCTGCGTGAAACAATCATGACTTGTCATCCAAGAAACAATCAAAATCTTCTCTTAGAAAACAAAAAATAAAAGGAGATTATCCCAAAAAAGGATAACCTCCGATCTTATTTCAATTTTTAAATCTATAAAAAAAATTCATGCTTTTGAAAAAAACGAAAAATTTACTTTTCCGTAATGTCTTTGATCCTTAATGTAAGTCAAATCAGTAAAACGGGTTTTGACAGAATGTTCCACAATTAATAAAGTATCTTGTTTGAAACCCGAATTATTTAAAATCATTTCAGGAATTTTATCAACACCCGGCATATCGTATGGCGGGTCAGCAAAAATCAAATCAAAATTCAGCGGAGTGTTTTCAATAAATTTCAAAGCGTCAACATTGATAATTCTCGCCGGAGAATTGTTTGGAAACATACCATTGAACGTTTTTTTTATAAAATCACAATACTTTCTATTAATATCAACACAAGTGATATTTCGACAACCTCTTGAAGCCATTTCGTAACTTATAGAACCCGTACCTGAAAAAAGATCAAGAAAATTAATTGTCGAAAAATTAACAACATTACTCAAAATATTGAACAAAGATTCTTTTGCCATATCCGTTGTTGGACGGTCTTGAAAATAAGAAGGCAAAAGTATCTGTTTGCTCCTAAAAAGTCCCGTTATAATACGCATGGTAAAGTCATCATATTAAAAAATGTATGCTCTGGCAAACTCTCTTCAAAAGGATATTTCAAATCTTTGCTGAGACTTACAAAACTTACATTCGGTAAATATTGATACAAAAGTTTGAAAACATCAGACTCTTTGTCGTAATAACCAGAAAGCCTTACCGCTGTATCTTTTTTGAGGTTTAATTTTGAAATAACTGACGATACACAATAAAGAACATCTGTTGCTGTTTTGTAAGCAAAAGTATTATACAACAGAACTTTACCTTTTTCGGTAACAGCAATATCCATAAAATCGTAATAGAAATTTACTGAAACAGTTGTCTCTTCGCCACCATTACGAATAAGATTTTCAATAAACGGAGTCGCCTCGTGATAAAAATTGATTTCTGGAAATGTATTTACCATCAAAGTTGTTATGTAAGAAGGAATTACAAAAACATTACAAGCCGAAATTGATTTTAGTTTATTGAATTGAATCTCCTCCTTGTCGTTAACCTCAAAATTAGCGTTTGAAAGTTCTTTCAACCTTGTCTTATCAAAAATCTGATTAGGAACCAAAAGCGATTTTCTTGTAACGAAAATCATATCAACCGATTTATAACTTTTGCCCATACAAGCATCTGAAGTAATGTTTTGTTTGATTCTGTCATAAAGATTCTCGTCCGTTAATTCCATACCGTAACCAGCATGTTTTACAGCAACATACTCTTTTGAATATGTATCAAGAATACAATACGTAAATCCCCACTGACTAATTTGTATAGATAAGTTATAAGTACTTGTCTTATTGATGTTAAAGGTTTGTGTTTTTTCCGAAATATTTTTCATTGTAGTTGATTTTTATCAAATAAATTCACCGCTAAATTAAATAAAAAAAAGAAAATATGAAAGTTTTTTTCATATTTTCTCTAATTTTTTTATAAATAAAATGCAAAAAAAAAGCCGCTTAAGAAAAGCGGCTAATTATTTTTAGTAACAACTATTCCCAGTTTCCTGCATTGTTGTTGTATTCGGTAAGCGAACCAACTTTTAAACCCGGATACCTATCCAAAGTTTTAGCCTCGTCTTTCATATTTACGATTTCCTGACGATCAAGACCATTCAAATAAACATCGTATGGAGTTTTAGCCTCAAAAACAGGAACTTTAATTTTGGAATTAGTTTCCAAAGTATCAGCACCGAGTTCAAACTCCACATTCGTTGTTGGTACATATCTAAGTTTTGCAACATCATATCTTCCACCGCAAAGAGAATCATAACAACTTACTTCTACAGTATCACGTTTTACGATTCCTGCTTCAATTGCTTTTGCTTCTGCCAATTTGCGTGGATACTTGTTATAAAAACTATCAGGAATATTACCAATAGCCTTTACAATTTTAATTTTACCGTTTTTGATGAAGTCGGTCAAAGTGTCAAAACTGCCGGCATAATGTCCTGTTTGACTCTTGAACGCAACTTGAGCATCTCTAATGTTTTTTAAACTCTGAACCGTAAGTTCTTTACGCCAATCCGCTTTTTTCTTGAAACGAATAGGCTGCATAATGCTGTCATACAACATATAACCTAAGACGGCGATTATTACTACCATCAATAAGTGTATCAATAATTTGTTCATTTTTGAAAATGTTTATTTTTTTAATTTTTATTTGCTGCAAATTTAAAAAAAAAATT
Organism: uncultured Bacteroidales bacterium; assembly: GCA_905233995.1. Lineage (GTDB taxonomy): Bacteria > Bacteroidota > Bacteroidia > Bacteroidales > UBA3824 > UBA3824. The sequence continues at coordinate 8,044 of CAJOGF010000007.1, forward strand.
AATATCCGTTCAAAAATATTTAATATTTTATTAATTTTTTTTTTAAAACGTTGAATTTTGGTACTTTTGCAAACAAAAAAAAATGCAAAATGAATTTAACACTTTTCAAAATTTTTCCTTCGCCCCAACCTCCGACCAAAATTCGGCAATTGACAACCTCTGTAACTACATGTTTGAAAGCACACAAGACAGTATTTTCTTACTCAAAGGTTATGCTGGAACGGGCAAAACAACTCTTTTATCGGCTTTTGTAAAGACACTTCAGCAGTACAACGTAAAAACATATCTTTCTGCGCCAACAGGAAGAGCGGCAAAAGTACTCTCAAATGCTTCAAACCATCAAGCGTACACAATTCACAAACTAATTTACAGACAAAAATCCGGCATTGACAGCGTTTTCAATCTCGATAGAAATCTCAATTCCGACACCTTTTATATAGTAGACGAGGCTTCGATGATAGCAAAAGACAGTTCAGAAAACAGCGTTTTTGGGTCAGGACGATTGCTTGAAGATTTGATACATTATGTATTTTCAGGACATAATTGTAGACTTATACTTTCGGGCGATGACGCGCAACTTCCGCCCGTCCAAAGCAAACTCTCGCCCGCTTTGGACAAAGATGAACTACTTTGTTATTGTTCTGAAGTTTTTCAGTCCACATTGTCTCAAATTTTAAGACAGGCTCAAGACAGCGGTATTTTGTACAACGCAACTTTGTTAAGACAAAAAATCTCTCAAAACGAATACCTTAAAAACTTTATCCCAAAAATAAAATTGAAAGATTTCGTTGATATTGAAAGACTTCAAGGCGGAGATTTTTTGGAAAAACTCGAAAATTCATACGACAAAAGTGGCATTTTTGAAACTCTTGTCATAACCCGAAGCAACAAAAATGCTAACATTTACAACAACGGAATCCGAAGCCGAATTTTTTACAGAGAAGAGGCTTTGACAGTTGGCGACTTGCTGATGGTGGTCAAAAACAATTATTTTTATGCAAAAGAAATTGAAAATTTGGATTTTATAGCAAACGGAGATTTTGCTCAAGTTGTAAGAGTTGGTAAAGAACAATCGCTTTATGGATTCACCTTTATAAATGTTGACCTAAAATTCAACGATTTGGATTCGGTGGAACTTTCAGTTAAAATCATAAAAGAATGTCTACAAAGCCAATCAGCGGGTCTGTCAGAACAAGAAAACAGAACTTTGTATCTGAATGTTATGGAAGATTATGAAGGAATGTCAAAAAAAGACGCGTATAAAGAATTGCGTCAAAATGAATACTTTAACGCACTTCAAGTAAAGTACGCTTACACCGTAACTTGCCACAAATCACAAGGCGGACAATGGCAAAATGTTTTTATCGACCAAGGATATTTAACCGACGAAATGTTAGACAAAGAATATTTAAGGTGGCTTTATACCGCAATAACAAGAGCAAAGGGCAAAGTTTACTTAGTAAATTTCAGAGACGATTTTTTTGAAAATTAAGAAGTTACGTTTTTTTGAAAAAAAATTACAAAAAAAATTTGGAGATAATAGAATAAAGTTTTTATCTTTGCACCGCAAAACAAAAAAATGGGGTCCGGTAGCTCAGCTGGATAGAGCAACAGCCTTCTAAGCTGTGGGTCGTGCGTTCGAATCGCACCCGGATCACTCTTTTTTTTTATCTCTTATCTTTCTCCAAAAAAATCACACATTTTATTTTTTACAAAAAAAACTAAAAAAAAATCCTCTTTCACAAAAAAATCCTTTATATTTGCACGGCGTTAACAAAAAATGCTTTGTCAATACTTTTATTTATAAAGTTTATGAAAATAAATTCTTCTGATACAGAAAAAGAAAACAAAATAAAAAAAATAATGAAAACTGTTCTTAAAATCAGTGCCGTTCTCATTGTGATTGCGGCAATTGTTGTGGCTTTTAAACCGCATTTCACAAAATCAACGGAAAGAGACAAGGTCATATTGACGTTTGTATCTAAGGTTTTACAGATGTTCCATTACGAAAATATCACCTACAATGACGAATTTTCTTCAAAAGTTTTTGATGAATATATCAGAAAACTTGACTATGGAAAAAGATATTTTCTAAAAGCCGATATAGATTCGTTGGAACTCTTCCGCTACAAAATCGACGATGAAATAAAACTCGTATCTTTGAGATTTTGTGATTACGCAACCGAAAAAATCAAACTTCGTCAGGCTGAGGCTCATCAATATTGGGACGAGGCTTTGGAAGGTGAATTCGATTTTTCTTTAGACGAATATATTGAAACAGAACCCGATTCTTTGGATTATGCAAAATCAAAAGCCGAACTTAAAGATTATTGGCGCAGACTCGCAAAATTTGCTGTTTTGGAAAAATATTCCGATTTGATTGATAATCAAGAAAGTATGAAGAAAAATCAAGATTCTTCGTTCAAAGAGAAATCATTAGCGGAACTCAAAGCAGAGGCAATCAAAAGTGTAAAAGCAAGCAAAAGATTTGTTAATTTCAAGGATAAAGATTGGATTTCGTTTTATCTAAATTCTATTGTGTCAACAAGCGACCCACATTCAGAATTTTTTATGCCAGACGACAAAGAGCAATTTGATATTTCGATGTCAGGAAAATTTGAAGGCATTGGCGCAACGCTTCAAAACCGAGATGGTCAAACAAAAATCGTTGACATAATCCCCGGAAGCGCAAGTTGGCGTCAAGGCGAACTTGAGGTCAACGATATAATCTTAAAAGTTGGTCAAGGCGACGAAGAACCTATCGACATCGCAAACATGGAACTTGACGATGTTGTTAAAAAAATTCGCGGCAAAAAAGGCTCTGTGGTAAAACTTACTGTCAAAAAAATTGATGGAACAGTAAAAATAATTCCTATCGTAAGAGACATTGTGATAATAGAAGAAACTTACGCAAAATCTTCGGTTTTGACTTCAAAAGACGGAAAAACCAAAGTAGGATATATCTATTTGCCAAAATTTTACACTGATTTCAACGATAGGAGCAACGGCAGAAGTTGTTCAAAAGATGTTGACAAAGAACTTAAAAAACTATCAAAAGAAAATGTTGATGGCGTAATCATGGATTTAAGAAACAACGGCGGCGGAAGTTTAAGCGATGTTGTTGATATGTCAGGTCTTTTTATAAATTCTGGTCCTATGGTTCAAGTAAAAGACAAGGAGGGTAACATAAAATCTCTTGACGATAAAAAACAAGGCACTTCATACGATGGACCTATGGTAATAATGGTAAACAACTTCAGTGCTTCAGCCTCTGAAATTCTCTCTGCCGCAATGCAAGATTATGACAGAGCAATTATTATGGGTAGTCAGTCAACATACGGCAAAGGTACTGTTCAGAGTTTTTATGATTTTGACAGATTCTTAACGGGTCAAGACCACTTGAAACCACTCGGAGCAATAAAAGTAACGATTCAGAAATTCTATCGTATCAACGGCGAGACAACTCAATTAAGAGGTGTCATTCCCGATATTATTGTCCCCGATTCTTACGCTTATTTAAAAGTTGGCGAAAAAGAAAGTCGAAACGCTCTTGCTTACGATATTATTTCAAAGACAAATTACAATTTATATCAACACAAATATTCCAAAAGGAAAGTAATTGAAAAATCAAAGGAAAGAATATCCGCAAATTCTCTTTTTGCCGAAATAGAAAAAAATGCAAAAAGATTAAAACAACGCTCCGACGAGTCGTATTATTCACTAAATTACGACAAATACCGCGCTGATAAACAACGTATTAAAGACGAAGCAGAAGAGTTTAACAAATTGTCAAAAGAAAAAACTGGAATATCAGCAACATTCTTAAAAGACGATTGGGCAAACTATGAAGGTGATACAATAAAAACTCAAAGATTCAGCAAATGGTTTACAGACCTCGAAAAAGATGTCTATTTGTCAGAGGCTATAAACGTAATAAACGATATGAAATAAACAAACAATATATAATATAAAATCAATTTTTCTTAAAAATATATGCAAAAACATAAACTGACAAAAATTGTCGCAACCATTTCAGACCGTCGCTGCGACGAAAATTTTATCAGACAACTTTATGAAGCGGGCATGAATGTTGCCCGTATAAACACGGCTCATGCGGAATTTGACGCAACCCGCAAAATGATTGCCAATATCAGAAATGTATCAAAATCAATAGCAATATTGATTGATACCAAAGGACCTGAAATCAGAACAACAGATTCTGTTGAAGGCTTTGAAGTTAAAGCAGGTGATTTTGTTCATTTTTTTGGCGACAAAGAAAAAATTTGCGAAAACTCTCTCATATACGTCAATAGAGAAGGTTTTGAAAACGATGTTCCGTTAGGCAAAAAAATCCTAATTGATGACGGTGATATTGCTTTTGAAGCCGTTTCAAGGGACGAACAAGGTCTTAAATGCAAAGTTTTGAACTCAGGAAAAATAAAACCTCGCAAAAGTGTTAACGTTCCGGGTGTTCCAATTAATCTTCCCGCTCTAAGCGAAAAAGACAAAAAGTTTATACAACTTGCTATCGAAGAAGATATAACTTTTATTGCACACTCTTTTGTAAGGAGCAAAGAAGACGTTTTGTGTATTCAAAAGATACTTGATAAGCACAATTCAAAAATTAAAATCATCGCCAAAATAGAAAATCAGCAAGGAGTTGACAATATTGACGAAATTCTCGATTATGCCTACGGAATAATGATTGCCCGCGGTGATTTAGGAATAGAAATAGAGGCAGAAAGAATCCCGGCAATCCAAAAAGAACTCAACAAAAAAGCCATTGAGCATCTTAAACCGGTGATTGTAGCAACACAAATGCTTCATACCATGATTAACAATCCAAGACCTACAAGAGCCGAGGTTTCAGACGTTGCAAATGCTATTTACGACGGCGCAGATGCTGTTATGCTTTCAGGAGAAACAGCCTCTGGTCAATATCCAATAGAAGCGGTAAAAACAATGAGCAAAATTGCGTTGGAGGTAGAACACATAAAAGAAAAACTCAAAGAAAACACACACCCCGTACACGTAAAAAGCGAAATTTCGGAATTTTTGTCAAAAACAGCCGTACATGCTTCGGTGGAACTTGACGCTAAATGTATCATAGCCGATTCTTTCTCTGGCACAACAATCAGAAATCTCGCCGCTTACAGAGGTGCAAAACCAATTTACGCAATGTGTTACAACGAAAACGTAACCCGCGAACTTGCTCTCTCATACGGTGTTTACGCTCACAGCGTTAAACTAAACCGTTCTGCTGACGATTTTATCCAAAGTTCAGTGTCATTTGTACTTAACAAACAATTTGCTGAAATCGACGACAAAGTAGTTCTTCTTGCAGGTAGTTTCGGTAAAGGCAATTCTGCGACACTGATTGAAATAAATTATTGTTGTAATTTGGTAAAAAGATACTAAATGAGAATCGTTTATATGGGTACGCCTGAATTTGCGGTAGCACCATTAAAAACACTGATTGAAAGCGGTTTTAATGTTGTTGCCGTTGTAACGGGCGAAGATAAACCGCAAGGCAGGGGTCGTAAAGTTTTGCCGACACCTGTTAAAGAGTTTGCATTACAAAACAATATTCCCGTTCTTCAACCTTCAAAATTAAAAGATGAAGCATTTTTGGAGGAGTTAAGAAGTTATAACGCTGATTTACAAATAATTGTTGCATTTAGAATGTTGCCAGAAGTTGTTTGGAGTATGCCAAAATTAGGAACATTTAATCTTCATACGGCAATACTTCCTCAGTATAGAGGAGCGGCTCCAATCAATTGGGCAATAATCAACGGTGAAGAAAAAACTGGCGTTACAACATTCTTTTTGGATAAAGATATTGACACAGGCAAAATAATTTTAAAGCAAGAAGTTGACATTTTGCCAGAAGACAACGCAGGCTCACTTTATGATAAATTAATGATTGAGGGTAGTAAACTTGTCAAAAAAACTGTAGAAATAATTGAATCAGGCATAGTTGAAACAATAGAACAAAATATGCTGATTGACCAAAATACAGTTCTAAAACCGGCTCCAAAAATCTTTAAAGAAGATTGCAGAATAGATTTTTCAAAAAAAGGCAAAGACATCAAAAACTTAGTAAGAGGTCTTAGCCCCTACCCTTGCGCCTTTACAACAATAAATATAAAAGGCAAAGATATGAGTTTGAAAGTTTTTCAAGTGGAGTTTGAAGAAGATAACAGCGTTAAAACAGCGGGAGAAATTATCACAGACAACAAAAAAATATTAAAAATTTCGTGTGCTGACGGCTACATTCAACTTCTTGATATTCAGTTGGAAGGCAAAAAAAGAATGAAAACTGAAGACTTTTTAAGAGGAGTTACATTATAAAAAAGTTCAAAAAAATTTTTTTATTTTAAAAATCTGTTTTACCTTTGCATCGTCAAAAACAAGGAAAACAAGTTTGGCCCTATCTTCTAACGGTTAGGAAATCAGATTCTCAATCTGGGAATTGGAGTTCGATTCTCCATGGGGCTACAAAAAATATTTCTTTTCATTTGGGCTGTTCTCTTTTCGTTGGGGAATGGCTCTTTTATTTTCTGAAAAAATGCCAGAAGAATCTCTAAAATCCAAAACCGCAAAAGGATTATTTTGGAGCGGGCTCAGCAATGTTTTACAACAAATGCTGAACCTTACGGTCGGAATTTTTTTAGCCCGCAAACTTAGCGTTTCTGACTATGGCATTGTAGGAATGTTAACAATATTTTCTTCACTCGCAAATGCGCTTCAAGAAGGCGGTTTCCGCTCGGCTCTTACTAACAGAAAAAATATCACAAAAGAGGATTACAATTCGGTTTTTTGGACAAGTCTTTCGGTTGGAATAATTCTGTATTTGATTTTATTTTTTTCATTACCACTAATTGCGGATTTTTTCAAAACACCAGAACTCGTAAAATTAGGAAGATTTATGTTTTTGGGATTTTTGATTTGCAGTTTAGGGACCGCTCACAATGCTTATCTTTTCAAAAACCTAAAAGCAAAAGAAATGTCGCAATGCAACTTAACGGCAACTTTTTTATCTGGTATTTCAGCCGTATGTTTGGTATATTTCAACTTTACATACTTTGCAATTGCGGCTATGAATGTTGTCTATATTTCTGTTAACACATTATTATACTGGCATTTTGCCCCCATAAAACCAATGTGGAAATTTAATTTTAAGCCAGTAAAAGAAATGTTGCCATATTCAATAAAACTACTTTTAACAACCATTTTTCAAATCTTAAATGACAATTTTTTCACCATACTTTTGGGAAAATTTTTCACAAAAATAGAAGTCGGATTCTATTCACAAGCCTACAAATGGTCTAATCTCGCAACTCAAACAATATCACTTGCAATCGAAAACGTAATGCAACCCGTTTTTTCCAAAACAGATGAAGAAAAACGTCAGAAAGTATTCTTCAAACTAATGCAAGCAACTTGTTTTATAGCGTTTCCTTGTATGTTTGGTTTTGGTTTTATTTCTCAAGAATTTATTACAATAACAATAACCGAAAAATGGCTTGAAAGCGCACAAATAATGACCGTCCTTTGCATTTGGGGAGCCTTCTACCCTATCGGAAAATTATATCAAAAACAACTGCTAAGTCTTTCAAAATCAGGGACTGTAATGATATGTACAATAATAAATTGTTGTTGTCAAATGCTGACCGTGTTTTTTACTTTTAAATACGGAATTCTTACGATGGCGTTTTTCTATGTTTTGGTCAACATTCTGAATATCTTTGTTTTACATTTTTGTTTAAATAAAATATATTCAATAAAAATAGTAAATGTATTTTTTAATATTGCGCCATTTTTGGTTTCAATAAGCATTGCTATTTTCTTTGCATGGCTACTAAGTAGTTTTTTTACAAACATTTACGCAAAATTATTTGCAAAAATTTTATTAACAGCAACTTTCTATTTCATTATTCTTAAAATTTTTAAGTGCGAAATTTTAAATCAAACAGAAAATTTCTTACTACAATTTTTTAAACGAATTTAACCCTCAATTTGAATTGTAAAAAATTTTTTTTCACACAAAAAATATTTTAACTTTGCACTTATAACGAGAAAAAACATGGAAAATTTTATAGTATCGGCACGAAAATACAGACCGTCAACTTTTGACACAGTTGTAGGACAAGCAAATATAACGGCGACTTTAAAAAACGCCATAAAAAACAATCAGTTGGCTCAGGCATATCTTTTTTGCGGACCAAGAGGCGTTGGGAAAACCACTTGCGCCAGAATTTTCGCAAAAACAATCAACTGCATGAATTTGACTGACGACCTTGAGGCTTGCAACGAATGTGAATCTTGCAAGGCATTCAACGAAAATCGTTCTTACAATATTCACGAACTTGATGCCGCAAGTAATAACTCCGTTGACGATATAAGACAACTTATTGATAAAGTGAGGATTCCACCTCAAATCGGAAAATATAGTATTTATATCGTTGACGAGGTTCACATGCTTTCGACGGCTGCTTTCAACGCTTTTTTGAAAACACTTGAAGAGCCACCGTCTCATGCAAAATTTATACTCGCCACAACCGAAAAGCATAAAATTCTGCCGACCATTCTTTCTCGCTGTCAGATTTTCGACTTCAATAGAATGAAAGTTGAAAACATAGTAGGACACCTTCAAAACTTGGCTCAAAAAGAAGGCATTGAAGCCGACCCTAACGGTCTGAATGTCATAGCACAAAAAGCCGATGGAGGTATGAGAGACGCTCTATCGTTTTTCGATCAAATTGTAAGTTTTTCAGGCAAAAAATTTACATATCAAGACGTTATAAACAACCTAAACGTTCTTGACTATGAATATTATTTTAAATTAGTAGATTATTTTCAAAATTCTGACGTTGTAAATTCGCTGCTTGCTTTCAACGAAATATTAAGCAAAGGTTTTGACGCTCACCATTTTGTAACTGGTCTTTCGCAACATTTAAGAGACATTATGGTTTCAAAAGATGCCTCAACATTGCAACTTTTGGAAGTCGGTGCCGACATAAAAGAAAGGTACAAAAAACAGGCTCAAGAGGTTAGTATTCCGTTTTTGTACACGGCTCTTAACATCACAAACCGTTGCGACCTAAATTATCGCGACAGCAAAAACAAACGTCTTTTAGTGGAATTGATGTTAATGCAACTTTGCAATATTTCATCACAAAAACTCTCAATACAGCCTTCGGTTGAACAAACAACACCTACTACAACTATTCAACCGCAAGCACAAACACAAGCACAGCCGCAAATTCAACCGCAAACACAAACTCAACCACAACAGCAAACTACTCATCATATTCAGGTTCAGCCGACAACAACAACCACTACTTCGCAGCCTCAACAAGCACCCGTTGCAAATGTCAGCATAAAGGATTTGATGAAAATACAAAAAATTCAGGCTCAAAAGCAACAAGAAGCCTTGAATGCTCAAAAAGCACAAGACACTCAAGTCGTCAACAATGAATGTCAAGACTTTACACAAGAACAAGTAGCACAATTATGGACAAAATTGGCAGCAATTTATCAAAACAAAAAGCCAAGACTTCACGCAATTTTTGCAAATTCAGTCCCGACAATAAAAGAAAACTACGTTCTTGAAATGACACTTCAAAATTCGCTTCAAAACGATGCAATCAACGAAGTTAGAGACGGATTTCTGAAATATATCAGACAACAATTGCACAACTCTAAAATTCAAGTAATTACCCGTGTTGACGAGACTGTGTCAAAAAACGTTATATATACTGACACCGACAAATTCAACTTCTTGAACAATCAAAACAACAATCTCGAAGTTTTGACAAAAGAATTAAATCTCGACTTTATGTAGAAAATGCAAATACAAAAATTAAATATCGTAAACTTTAAAAATCACCTCAATAGAGAGTTTGTTTTCTCAAAAAAAATAAACTGCTTTGTGGGAAAAAACGGTGTCGGCAAGACAAACATACTTGACACAATGTATTATCTGTCGTTCAGCAAAAGTTTTATAAATACAACTGACAGTCAGAATATTACATTGGGTTCTGACTTTTTTTCGCTTCGCGGGCTATACATCGAAAACGAAATACAAGAAGAAATTTTGCTTTCTTTTGATAGTCATAAAGGCAAAACAATGAAACGAAACGGCAAAGAATACGACAAAATTTCATCTCATATTGGACTTTTGCCTCTTATAATTATTAGCCCGTTAGACATAAAACTATTGTTTGAAGGAAGTGCAGAACGCAGAAAATTTCTCGATTCAACACTCTCGCAATTTGATTCGTCGCACCTTAGCGCACTTCAAAACTATAACCGCGCACTTTTGCAACGAAACAAAATTTTGAAAACTTTTGCAGGCAATCCAACTCAAAGCGTCATGCTTGAAATGTGGAATCCGCACCTTATCTCAAACGGCGAAAAATTATTTCAAAACCGAAAAAATTTCGTTGAAAATTTCACGCCCGAATTTCTAAAATATTACGAAAAAATCGCAGTTTCAAATCTTGAAAAACCACTTTTGAAATATTCGTCGCAACTCGAAAACGAAAAAATGGAAATCCTTTTGCAAAAAAATTTCCATAGGGACGAAATTCTTCAATACACGAGTTCTGGAGTTCACAAAGACGATTTAATTTTTTCGATTGACGATTTACCGCTCAAAAACTGCGGTTCGCAAGGTCAACAAAAAACTTTCTTAACCGCTCTAAAATTGGCTCAATATTCGTTTTTGAAAAATTCTGGCAAAAAGCCAATTTTGCTTCTTGACGATATTTTCGACAAGTTGGACTCTCATCGCGTGTCATCTATCTTAGATTTGATTCAACACGACTCTGGATTTGGTCAAATTTTTATAACGCACACAAAAGGCGATGACATTACAAAAATGTTACAAAGTTTTACTGACGATTTTGAAATTTTTGAAATCTCAGACCAAATTTCATAAACACTTTTTTTAAAACTTAATAAAGAATGATTTTTTATTTTTCAGGAACAGGAAATTCCAAACACGTTGCCCAAAAATTAGGAACTCTTTTAAACACCAAAACTCAAAACATTGCAGATTATTACACCGAGGTTACAAGTTTGAAAAATTTTTCAATCGGTGTTGACCAAGACGATTATTTAGGATTTGTATCGCCCGTTCATTGTTGGGGCGTGTCAAAAACAATGCTTAGATTCTTGAAAAAAACAAAAATCAATTATCAAGGCAAAAAAGTATTTTGCATTTTTGTCTGCGGCGACAATTGCGGCAAAGCGTTAGAAATGTTTTCTAAGGCATTGAAACACAAAAGCGGCTTAGAAATTAATTTTTACTGCTCGGTTCAAATGCCTAACAATTATATCGTTATGAAAGGATTCGGCACCGATAGCGATGAATTAGCAACCCAAAAACTAAAAACAGCCGAAGAAGAATTGCCCAAAATTGCCGACGCAATTTCAAACAACAAAGTCTACAATCATTATGTTATCGGCACTTATCCTTTTTTGAAAGGCAGAATTGTTTATCCTCTTTTTATGAAATTTACTTTAAGCGACAAAAAGTTTTTTGCCGAGAACTCTTGCAACGGCTGCGGTTTATGCGAAAAAACTTGTCCAGAAAAGAATATTTCACTAAAAAATAATCGCCCCACATGGCTTGGACATTGTGTAAAATGTCTTGCATGTATACACAGATGTCCTCAAAAAGCCATTCAATACGGCGATATAACACAAAATATGGGGCGGTATTATTTCCACTAAATCAATGCTTTATTTTTGATAATACACTCTCAAAGTAACCGTAGCATCAGCAGAATTTGAATTTGCTTTATTGGTCAACTGAAAAACAATATATTTTCCATCGCTTAACTCGCATTTGTAAAGAGTTCCGCGTTTCAAATCGTGATAAGCATATCCCAAATCTTGGTCGCCTAACTGAATTTTTGTTTGCGACCAACCGTCCTCTGAACCAATCATTTCAGCGGTTACTTTTATACTGTTGTTGATAAGTGTGGTATGCACATAACCAATTTTTGTCTCTTTGAACGACAACGCACCTTCTTCGTATGGAGGTAAAGAAGGATTCAAATCTTCAAAATATCCGCTAAGATAACTTACTGCATTAGGACTTATCAAAGACACGCCAGATATACCAACCGAAGTATAAAAAGGACGTCTTTCGTTGATAAGAACTAAATCATACATATGCGTAGAATATTCAGTATAACGATATGCACATTGATTTTTAACGTCAAGAAGGCACGGATTAGATGGATTAGCAGAAAGTTCTATATCGAAAGAATCAATTTTGGGATATTCAAACTTATATTTCAAAGTTCGATTAGCATAAATTGTATCATGTTCGGTAAACGCCATAAAAGTCAGTTTATAGGTAGAATCGGTGGATTCTATAACATGACCCTTTGTATGCGAAAAATTTACATTCAATTCTGCATTATGAGTATAATTAGCAAAAAAAGAATCAATCTGCCAACGAGGTGGATTACAATACATTTTGAAACCGTACAAATCCTCTTGACATTCTAATTTTACGTTTATAGAAGCAGTTAAAATTTCACTAAAATAAATAGTATCCTGCTCAGAATATCCTACTGTCATAACAGGCTTTGAAAACTCTTCTACTGGCTTTAGACAACCATAACCAATTGAAACTAAAGCACATAACAATATAATAACATTTTTCTTCATAGTCCAATAAGTATTTTACTTAAAACGTCCAAAAGTATGAATTTTTTAATTAAAACGTCAAAAAATTAGCATTTATTTAGTTTTTTATCGAAAAAAACTTGTTAATTTTGCACTGCAAGCAATAAATAAAAAAAATGATTTACACAGGTATTTTTTTCAAGCATAAACTTCCGCTTCAATGTCTTGAATATTATCTATCTTCCACTGACGACATCAAAAACGTAATTTCAGTTACCGACAAGGACGTTTTGATTGAAAAAATGCAAGGAAGGATAATAAACGTTTTGATAATAAACTTTTATGAAATCACGCACAACGACCTTGACATAATAATTGCCTTACGAATGAAATTTCCCAAAACGGCAATTTTAATTGTAGCGGGTTCGCAGCGAGAGGATATTATCACCAAAACGATTAAAGCGGGTGCAAAAGGGTTTCTAACGATTGACAGCGAAGCCTCAGAACTTATTCAAGCCATTTACACTATACGTGGCGGACATGATTATTATAGTGAGTCGATAACTCAAATACTTCTTCAAAAGTATATTAACACGATGAATCCGGATTCGAGTTCCGAAAACGATGAGTACGATGATGATTCGTCAGCCTTATCGTCAAGACAGATAGAAATCTTAAAACTTTGGGGCGATGGACTTACCAATCAAGAGATTGCGGATAAATTATTTATTTCTGTCAGAACCGTAGAAACGCATAAAAACCACATAATGCAAAAACTTAATCTCAAATCAAGCGTTGATTTGATGAAGTTCGCTATCAGAAACAATATTATTCAGATATAAAGACATAAAAAAATCGGGATTTTTTAGTCCCGATTTTTTTTTTTAAATTTTATTTTTTCATCTTAGAAGTTAACACCGAAATCGACTGAAAATACGCCGTTACGCATTTTGTAATCGTCATCTTTTGACATATTAACAAGTCCAAGGCCATATTGAACACCCAAGTAACATACACTAAATTCAATTCCTGCACCAATATTCAAACCACAATCAAATGCTTTGAGATTATTTCCACTTTGTTTGAAATTCTTAACTTTTGTATCTTTATCAACTTTTCCATCAATCTTGTCTTTTGATTTTCCACAAATGCCGAAACCGAAATAAGGACCAAGATGACCTCTAACAGTTAAATTGCTATTAATTTCATATTTGTAAACACCATTGATTGGTATTTCCAAATAATTAAGATTGCAAAGATGTTTCGCATTTTTTCCATCAGGCGTTTTATATTCAAGCTTTGAACCTTTTGGAGAAAAAAAAGCACCTGGTTCAAGATAAATATTGTCAGCGAGAGGAAATGTTCCAACAATACCCGCTTTCAGTCCGAGTTTTGCATCACCCTCATAATCACCACCAATATTTGCAACGTTCATGCCGACCCGTACACCGACTGTGAAATCTTGAGCCTTTGACAAATTTGCCGCACAAAACAATACGGCAACAATTAATAAAATCTTTTTCATGTTCTTATTGATTTAAATTGTAAAATTCACTGAAAAATTATCTACGCTTATTTTGTTGTTTTTTCATGGCTTCCATTTGTTTGCGCTGAGCCTCCTCAAGACGTGCCATAAAACCTGATTTCTTTTTTCCGGCATTTTTAGCCGCTTTTGAATTTAATTTCTCCAAAATAGCGTTTTCATCAATAGTTCTACGAATTACATACATTTGGATTATCGTTATAATATTCGATAAGAAATAATAATAACTCAAACCCGAAGAATAATCGTTGAACCAAAATACCATCATTACCGGCATAAAATACATCATCATTTTCATTCCGGGCATTTGCTGACTGCCTGTATCCATTTGTGAAGAATTAATCTTTGTGGAAACAATCATAGCTGCCGCCATCAAAAGAGTGAAAAGACTCACATGATCTCCATACCATGGAATACTAAACGGTAAATCCAAAATAGAATCATACGATGATAAATCCGTAGCCCAAAGAAAACTTTGCTGTCTCAACTCTATCGAAGCCGGAAAGAAATTAAACATCGCAATAAGTATTGGCATTTGCAACAACAACGGAAGACAACCACCCATTGGACTAATTCCAACCTTTCGATACAAATCCATTACAGCCTGTTGTTTCTGCATTGCCTGCTCTTGCTTTGGAAATTTTTTGTTAATTTCATCAATCTGAGGTTTCAAAACCCTCATCGAAGCAGTAGATTTGTAAGACTTGTAAGTTAACGGGAAAATCACCAATTTGATTATAATGGTCATAATCAAAATGATAATACCGTAATTTGAAATAAACGAACCCAACCAATTGAAAAGCGGAATAATCGCTATTCTATTAATCCAACCAAAAATACCCCAACCAAGCGGTACAAGTTCTTGAAGACCAAGGTCATCTTGAGAAACCTCACCTCTTTGGTACACAACGTCTTTCAAGATTTTAAACTTGTTAGGACCAAAATAAAAAGCCATAGACTTTACAGTGTCAGAAACCGAAAAACCAACACGAGAGGTCAAAAACTTGAAATTATTGTTTGTATTAACGTTTCTAAACGAGACTTCTGCATTATAAAAGTTTGTTTCAGCCAACAAAACTGACGAAAAAAACTCACCTTTATAAGCAATCCATTTTGTAAAACCGTTAAGATTCTTTTTGTCGTCATCTGAGGTAAGAGACAGATATTCAGAACCTTCGTCTTCGTATTTATAATAAAGTCCCGAATGTTGAGACTCCCATTTGTTGCCCCTTTCCAAAACTGGCAACGCCTGATTCCAAGTAAAATCAATATACGAGGAAGTTTTGTTGATGACATTGCCCAAATTATGAAACGAAATTTCAAAATTCATAAGATAACTATCATTTGGAAGTTTGTATCTAAATTCCAAATAACAATTGTTATCAACTTCAGCCCTGAAAGAGAGAGCATTAGAGTCGGTTTGATAAGGCTTAAAAAACAACTTCTTGGTAGAAATAGCCTGCGAGCCGCTGAAAAAATCAATATTCATCTCATTCAAAGCGTCCGGTTTTACAACCATGAGTTCTTCGCCCGAATAAGTTTTATAATCGAAAATTTCAACGCTTGAAATTGCCGCACCTTTGGTTTTGAAAGTAACTTTAATTTTGTTGTTTTCCAGCACAACTTCCTTATTTTCACCAAAAGCGCAATTTGCAAATTTTCCAAACTGACGCGCATAATTCTCCCTTACAGCAGAATCTGCCGCTATGTTTTCAGACAAACCTTCTTCTAATTTCAAAACAGAATCCCTAAGACGATTCTGAGAGGCTTCTTGCTGAATTTTTTCTTGATACGCCGCCATTGCAGAATCTCTTTGACGCTTTTGCGCCTGAAGTTGCTCCGGCGTTGGACGATTATACAACGAGAAACCTATAAAAACTGCAATGCAAAGAACAATTCCAATAAGTGTATTTTTATCCATTATTTCTTATTTTTGCTAACAATACCGTTCATAGCCTTTGCAAGCATAGAAGACAATTTTTCTAATTCTGAAATCTCTGACTTTGATTTTTCAAGTTTTCTCTTGAAATTTTCAATCATATTTTCAGCACTTTTGCTTTCAGAGAAAAATCCTAAATTATTTTCTGCCAAAACAACCTGCTGACGAAGATTATCAATCCTTTTACGGATTTTTTCTCTTTCGGCTCTAAGTTTTTCAAAACCGTTAGAAGAGTTTTGTGCTGATTCTATCAAGTTTTTGATTTTCACTTCATTACGTTTTGCCTCGTCAATATTTATCTTATTGAACTGAGCGTCAACGGCTTTACGAAACCGTTCAAAAATCTTATCTCTTTTGGCTCTTGGCACCGAACCAATTTGCAACCAACGTTTCTGAAAATCTTTAAGTCGTGAAATATTATCTTCATCGTTTTCGGAAAAAACAAAACCTTCTACTTCGCTAATAATCTGCTCTTTAAGTTTAAGGTTTTCATCTTCCTGAATATCTTTTTCCTTAAAATGCTGTTTCTTATTATCAAAGAAAGCGTTGCACGCCTTACGAAAACGCTGCCACAATTCTTCTGAATTTTTTCTTGGAACAGGACCGATTGTTTTCCACTTTGCTTGAAGTTTTTTGAAAAAATCAGTAGTTTTGCTCCAATCAGTAGAATCTTTCATACCTTCAGCCTGAACGCAAAGATCTTCTTTGATTTGAAGATTATTTTCTTCTTCTTCACGATTTTGAAGGAAAAAATCACGTTTCTTTTCAAAAAATTCGTCGCAAGATTTACGGAAACGCTCGTAAACTTTAGTATTATATTTTTTAGGTGCAAAACCAACGAGTTTCCAAATCTGCTGAAGTTCAAGTATTTCCTTAGACCTTGTCTCCCATTCTTTGAAAGAATTGCAAGGTTGAGACACAATTTCTTCGGCTTTTTCGCAAATCAAAGTTTTTGCCTTATAATTTTCTTCTTGCTCCTTTTTGAGATTGTCATAATATTCCAAATGACGTTTGTTGATTTTGGAAGTTGCAAGTTTGAATCTTTCCCAAAGTTCTTCTTTTTTGTCAGCAATCACAGGACCTGTTTCACGCCATTGCTCATGAAGTTTCTGCAACTCCTTGAATGCGTTAACAATTTTAGGCGAAATAATAAGTTCTTCCGCTCTTTCGCAAAGTTTAATTTTGGTTTCTGTGTTTACTTTCAAGTCAAGATCCCTTAATTCTTTTTCGATTTTGGCTTGATAATAAAATTTTTCAACCTGAGCATGATAAGCCTCTGAAAGTTGTTTTGTCTCTGTCTGAGGCACTTTGCCAGTGTCATTCCACAATTTCTGAAGTTTCTTGAACTCATCGTATGTCTGACGGCTGAAACCTTCTGGATTAATCAACGCTCCAATTTTTTCAATAATATCCTTTTTAACGGCAAGATTTTCTTGCTGTTGTTTTTCGATTTCGAGATTAAGTTCGTTTCTTTTTTCACGATACAAGCCGTACAAAGCCTTGAATTTTTCCTCCAAAGGATCAATTTCTTTTTCCTTATTTTCCTCCAAAGAAGTTTCCTCTTGCTCCAAAGAAGATTTTTCTTCAGTAGAAACAACCTCTTTGTTTTTATAAAATTGAGACCTAAGAGCGTCAACTTGAGCCCTTGAAGATAAAATATCACCTTCGTTAACAATTTTTTCCATTTCCGAAATTATCTCCTGACTTGTCAAATCTGAATAGTCAAAAAAGAATTCCGGTTTAGAATCGTCCATACTTTCAAGTGATTGAGAAGAGAGATTGTTAGATTTTATTTCTGTTTTAATATCTTCAATCCTCTGTTTCAAAGTTTCATCATTCTTAGAGTCCTTCAACGCCTGAAGGGTCTGCATTACAAGTTCGGCAGCACCAGTTTTTTTATCGTCTTGTGATTCCATCATTTAAATGAAATATTTTTTTTTAAGATTTTTCGTTTTTTTTTATTACCCAAATAATTACTTTAAAACAACATCGAAAGGAAGTTTGAGAACGCTTTTTAGTTCTACTCCCCTATCATACATCAGTTCATCGTCCTGTGAATAATACCAAGTAACATGAACATTTTTACCTTCCTCACAAAGGGGTTCCAAACCGATTAAAATCTTAACAATAAACCTCGCACTCGAAGAGTTGAAATAATCAAGATTAAAAACAATCTCGGTCTGATTGTTCGCTTGAGAGACATATTCGGAAAACCACTGCTGAACGGGGGTATAAAATTTGAAAACGTCTTCCGGCAAAGACTTTCCCTCGAACAGAAAAACACCTTTTTCCATATCAAGTTCCACCTTCGGAGTATCGCTTGTCTGCTGTATTAAGATTGGTTCTAACATTGTTTTCTTAAATTTTTTCAGGTTTCAAAGGTACATATTATTTCCTAAAGAGAAAAATTTTTTTATATTTTTTTATTCTCAGAGACATCTATCTTGAGTCGTTCCCAAATAAAATCGGGTATTAGTCTCCAAAAAAATGTTATAATTGCATATTTCCAATCAATTACAACTTTTCTTTTTTTCTTAATTATTGCTTTGTAAATTTTTTTTGCAGCATATTCCTCTGTCATCAAAAACGGATAATTACGTTTTGAATCCAAAAGGTCAGTTTTAACAAAACCCGGTTTTATGTCAGTAAAACGTATATTTGCTTTTGAGAAAAACGAAAGTTGCGAAAGGGCTTGCAAATAAATATTATTCATTGCCTTTGACGCACTATACGAGGCGGCTGCACCAAGTCCCTTTGTGCCTGCAATAGAACTAATTGCGGCAATATGTCCGCCGTTTTTTTGCTTAAAATAATTGTAAGCCGTTATAATACAACGCGAAAAGCCCAAACAATTAGTTTCAATAACTTTCAATTCTTTTTCCAAATTTGCTTCTACATTATGACAACCAACACCCGCAACATGAAAATAAACATCAGCCCCACCTTCCTTTGACAAAATGTCAGAAAGTTTTTGAGCAGAATCCTCAGAATTGACATCTAAATATTCAGCACTTACGTTACTTGACAATTTTTTCAATTCTTCAAGTTTATCCAATCTGCGAGCACAAACGGTTACTTTCCAACCGTTTTTTATAAAAATTTCAGCAGTTTTTTTGCCTAAACCCGAAGATGCTCCTACGATAACTATCCTCATATTTTAGTTTAATTTTGCATTGTCATCGCTCAAAATCTTAAATTCATACATTACCCTATCATTCGGTTTTGTCAAAACAATACTATCGAAAGAAATCTCTCCGTATTCATGCCGAATTTTCTTTTCTTTATCATTTACAACCAACGAATATAATCTGCCAATTTCCTGATTCAAAAGCGAATCCGACATTTTTGAAGCATAAATTTCAGGATAATCATTATGAACATAATATTGTTTTAAATCCACACACTTAACCTCTGAATTATTGTTAATCATTTTCATTTCCAACGGAAAAACAATATGCTTGTTTTGATTAACAAATATATCACAGAAATTCAAAACAATATCTTCATTGCAATAATCGTTTTCAAATCTGCCAACAATTATGCCGTCAAGATTAAAAAATTTTGTTGCCACAATCTTTTTACCATTTGAATGTGGAATAATCTTAAATCTAAATGCAACTGTTTCGTTTTTTAGCAAATGTATTTTTTCGTTGATTCTCCCCGTATCTTTGTCAGAACAGAACGAAAAAAACAATACACAACAAAACAATACACCTTTTTTAAAAACGGCAGAATAATTTTTTAAACTTTTTTTATTAACCATTTTTCTTTGTTCAAAATTATTTCTGAACGGTTTCCTGTTTTTTATCTTTTTTATGTTTAAGACTAATTTTAAATCCACTGATTTTATCAAGCACCTTTTTTAGCCAAGTAAACCTCAAAGCAAAATAGAAAAACGTAGTTGTCAACCAAATAAACACAAGATTAAACGTAAAGGTCGGAATTTCCCAAGAACCAAGTTTCTTGATTGGTGAATAAAAATGAGAACGTCCGTTTGTAAAACGTGTTATATGGTATGCAGGATCTTTTTGCTGAACAAGTCTGAAATCAGAGGTCATCAAAATCTTTTCAACTTCGTTTTTATTAAGCAGCATTTCGTCCAAACGCTTGTTCTGATTCTCCATCTGAAGTTGCTGAACCGCAGACCGAGAACCCAAAGTATGAATTAATTCTGCATAAATTTCGTCTTTTCTTTCACCGGCTATGTATTGTTCTTTTTCGGCTTTTGCTTTCAAATCATCCAAGAAACTATCAAGTTCATCAGAAACAGTGTCATTAAAGCCGTCCTTTGTAAGAGAATTTATTTTTTCAAATTGAAGACCACGCACTTTGCAAATCTCTTCAATCATATTTTTAATCACTTTTAAATCTCTGTCAACTTTGTCAATATTTTCACCGGTTTTTAAAGCCCGCATAGTATTTTCGTTTAGCGTTTTGAGCCTCGGAACAAGGAAAGTTGCATCGTAATTTGCTTGCGAAATCTCTCTTTCAACTTTATAAAAATACTTACTATATTGATTATCTTCAAATTGAGTTAACGCCAATGCCTCGTATGCCCAACGAGAAGTCATAACATCACCTACAATCGGCACGCAGTCAGCAGAAGCAAAATCCTTATGAAGTTTGTTGAAACTTACCAAAACCCCACCAAACAGCAATTCAGGCACTATTATAAAAGGTATCAAAATGTAAATATTGACAACGTTATTTAATGCTGACGACACATTAAGTCCCACAAGATTTGCAAACGCCGAAGTCGTAAACAAAACCAACCAATAGTTAAAAGTTAGAGACTTAATTTCCAAAATCCAGTTGCCCAAAAATACAAACAAAAACGTCTGAACAGCCGATAAAATCAAAAGCGTTACAATTTTGGCGTTAATATAACTTGACCAACTAAGATTTAAAAAACGTTCCCTATTTAAAATAACTTTGTCCCTTATAATATCTTCTGCGCTGACAGACAAGCCAATAAACAACGAACAAATAACGCAAATAAACATATAAGCCGGAATATTTTCGTTGTTTGCAAAAACGTATGCTCCCGTATCGTCAGGTGTTCCAGAGAAAAATTTAATAAAATAAGCCAACAGACATGCCAAAACTGGCGATTCCAAAAGATTAATCAACATATATTGTTTGTCAACGACCTTTGAAAGAACGTTACGCCTGAAAAAAATCTTAAACTGATTAAACTTATCAGGTATGCTGAAATTATTTTCAGGTATTTCAGTTGGTGAATCGTGAAAATTTTTCTTCTTTTCTTTAATTTTTGGAGCAATATTTTCGTTATAAAGTCCATACCACTCTTTTGGTGTAATTTTGCGGTTTCGAGTCAACTTACCATATTCGTTAACCATCTTAGCCTCAAGGGTTTCCAAAATCTGTTCGGGATTAACATTTCCGCACAGCGGACATTCACCCTCCTGAAACGAAACATTGTCTGAAATTTTCTTGAAATACGAAATTGCGTCAAGAGGATTGCCGTAATAAGCAGGATAACCGCCTCTGTCCATAACAAGAATTTTGTCAAACATCTTAAAAATATCCGAAGAGGGTTGATGAATGTTGACAATCACAAGTTTCCCCTTGAAAGTCTGCTCTTTAAGCAAAGTCATAACCATTTCTGAATCGGCAGACGAAAGACCAGAGGTTGGTTCGTCAGCAATCAAAACCGACGGCTCTCGCATAAGTTCAAGAGCAATATTAAGACGCTTGCGCTGACCTCCTGAAATAAATTTGTTGAGAGGTCCACCAACTTTCAAATCTTTGATTTCGCTCAAATCCATTTCAGTTAGGATTTTCATAACGGTAGAATTTATCTGCTCCTCGTTAAAATTACTGAAACAAAGTTTAGCATTGAAGTAAAGATTCTCAAAAACAGTAAGTTCCTCTATCAACAAATCATCTTGCGGTACATAACCGATTACACCTTTTAGTTTTTCTTTTCCGCCGACATAGTCATAACCGTTGATTGTAATTTTGCCGCCAGCCAAAGGATAATTGCCAATAAAAAGATTAAGAAGCGTTGACTTGCCGACACCACTACCACCCATAATACCAATCAAGTTGCCGGACTCTTCATAAAAA
The DNA here is from genome assembly GCA_905233995.1 of uncultured Bacteroidales bacterium. Taxonomy (GTDB): domain Bacteria; phylum Bacteroidota; class Bacteroidia; order Bacteroidales; family UBA3824; genus UBA3824. The sequence continues at coordinate 30,264 of CAJOGF010000007.1, forward strand.
GAAAACTTATGAATACCATTGTCGCTGTTACCGTATCTGAACTCAATGTCATCAACACAGAACTCCAATTTGGTTTTCTGCTCGTCAAGAATAAAGCGACTGGAAATATCGCTGAAATAAACAGGTGTTATTTTCGAATTTTTTATAACCGCACCGTTTCCAAGCAAATAAGTTCTACCCGGAATAACTTGTGAACTATTCATGTACACGGTTTCAGAACCGACATACTTGAAAAACAACAAGTTAACCGATTTCATTCGGATAATAACGATACTGCCTTTTAAATTCTTTTCAAAAACAGTTTTTGAGTTTTCGTAACTTTGGTCATCAAGATTAGAAGAAATAACCATCAACTGCGATTTGTCGGTTATCTCGTTTGCTGAATACAACACAAAGGCTTTCAAATCAGTATATTCCTGAGTCGGAATATTAAACGTTTCGGCAACAGTATTGATAAAATCGAGTTCTTTGTCGGTAACAGTGCTTTTAACAAATTCCAAAAGCCTTATCACCACAATAATTTTATCGTGTTGCTGGAGTGTCTCGTTTATCTCGTTGCAAATCTTAAGCACTTTGACCGAGTTCATCGAGTTGCGTTTTTTCTGCTTTGCGTCAGAGTTCTTTTTAGCAGAGCCGCTTTGAATTGCATAATACTCGTCAAAAAGATTAAGATATTTATCTACAAGTTGTTGGCTTAATTGCAATTTCAAATACGCCTCCACCGTAGGTCGAGCATCCTCCGACATTTCATCGCTGTTGACCGTAGCCACAATTGCGAACATTTGCATCAATGCGCTTAATATAGACTCATTCATAACTATTTGAAATTTAACAAATGTCAAAGATAAATAAAAAAATTGCTGTAAACAAATAAAAAAACAAAAAAAACGTTCCGTCAACAGAAAAAACTGCAACGGAACGCTGAAAAAAACAGCAATATGATTTTTATTTTAGTAATTCTGCCATTGCTTTACCCATGTCAGCAGGAGATTCAACCACCTTAATGCCACATTCTCTCATGATTTGCATTTTAGCAGCGGCAGTATCAGCCTTTCCGCCGATGATTGCGCCTGCGTGTCCCATTCTACGACCTTTAGGTGCAGTTTGACCAGCGATAAAACCAACAACAGGCTTTTTACAATTATCTTTAATCCAATAAGCAGCATCAGTTTCCATCGAACCACCAATTTCACCAATCATAATAATACCTTTGGTTTCAGGGTCTTCGTTGAAAAGTTTTACTGCATCAAGCGTTGAAGTACCAATAATCGGATCACCACCAATACCGATTGCGGTTGTCTGACCCAAACCGGCTTTTGTAACTTGGTCAACAGCCTCGTATGTCAATGTACCTGAGCGAGATACAATACCCACACAACCTTTTTGGAAAATAAAGCCCGGCATAATACCAACTTTTGCCTCGCCTACTGTCAAGATACCCGGACAATTAGGCCCGATAAGTCTTGAAGATGTACCTTTAAGATATTCTTTTACTTTGACCATGTCCTGAGTAGGAATACCTTCGGTAATACATACAATAACTTTTATACCTGCCTCGGCAGCCTCCATAATAGAGTCAGCGGCGAAAGCAGGCGGAACAAAAATACAACTTGTATTTGCTCCTGTAGCCTTTACAGCCTCTTCTACGGTGTTGAAAACAGGACGGTCAAGATGCAACTGTCCACCTTTTCCGGGGGTAACACCTCCAACAACATTGGTACCGTATTCTATCATTTGTCCAGCATGAAAAGTACCCTCACTGCCGGTAAAACCCTGTACAATAACTTTTGAATCTTTGTTAACAAGTATGCTCATTTGTTACAATTGTTTTAATTTTTATTGCGGCAAAAGTAAACATATTTTTTTATTTTACAAAAAATAATCGGATATTTGCACCTTGAAAAAAATAAAAAAAATGGCAGAAAGAAGTTCGTTCAACGGCTCAATAGGATTTGTGCTTGCAGCCGCCGGAAGTGCGGTAGGCTTAGGCAATATTTGGAGATTTCCGTATCTTGCCTCAAAAGACGGAGGCGGATTATTCCTTGTGATATATTTAATTTTGGCATTAACATTTGGTTTTACACTTCTAACAACCGAAATTGCAATCGGCAGGAAAACAAAAAAAAGTCCGCTTTCAGCATACAGACGAATACATCCAAGATTTCAAAATCTTGGCATCATAGCGTGTATTATCCCGATGATAATTTTGCCATATTATTGTGTCATAGGCGGTTGGGTGATGAAATATGCCGTTGACTTTATTTCGTTAAAAGGTGCAGAAACAGCCTCTGACGGTTATTTTACCAATTTTATAACATCAACAACCCAACCGATAACATATACAGTAATTTTTTTGGTAATTACTGCATTTATTATTTTTAGAGGAGTCAACAAAGGAATCGAAAAATATTCAAAAATCCTAATGCCACTTCTGTTAATATTAATAATTGGCATTGCAGTTTTTTCGCTGACCATTTCTCACACCGATTCTAACGGCTCAACACGCACGGGATTGGAAGGTTTAAAAGTTTTTATTATTCCTGATTTTCAAGGCTTAACCATTGAAAAATTTTCGATAACACTTATGGACGCAATGGGTCAACTATTTTATAGTCTTAGCATTGCGATGGGTATAATGATTTCGTATGGTTCGTATGTTAAAGACAAAGACAACCTTGTAGAAAGTATCAACAGAATCGAAATTTTTGACACCGTAGTAGCATTTTTAGCGGGAATGATGATTGTACCTGTTGTTTACGTTTTTTCTGGTTACGAGGGTTTAAATTCGTCAGGACCAGGACTTATGTTTATCAACATTCCAAAAATTTTCTCTTCAATGGGCGTTATTGGAATAGTTTTAGGAGCAGTATTTTTCTTAATGGTATTGTTTGCAGCGATTACGAGTGCAATGTCAATATTAGAAGCAATAGTTTCAAGTTTTATGGACAAATACGGAATTTCAAGAAAAAAGGCTGTATTAATTGAGTTTTCGATAGGACTTTTTTTAGCAATTCTTGTCTGCTTGGGATACAATGCGTTATATTTTGAAATATCCCTACCAAACGGTGTAAAAGCACAAATACTTGACCTCATGGATTATTTCAGCAATAATATTTTAATGCCAATAACAGCAATCGCAACCTGCGTGTTGATAGGTTGGGTTAGAGGTCCTAAAACGATAATCGAAGAAGTTACCAAAAACAACGAAAGTTTTTCAAGAAAGGGACTTTACAGAATTATGATAAAGTATATCTGTCCAATATTGCTGATTGTATTGCTTTTAAAGTCAGCAGGAATAATTTAGAAAAAAACTATCTATCAGCGAAATCTTGAACACAATTATATTTCCAAGTTTTGTGCTGACGAATTGCAACACCAATTACGTTGTATTTATCGCTTAAAATAGTATTTCTATGTCCCGGAGGTGTAAGTCCGTCATCAACAAGAAGTTGCATAACAATTTCAATTGGTTTGGAAAATCCGTAACTACAATTTTCAGCGATTTTCATAGCATTAGGATTTGCTTTCCAAAGCCTATCAGACATACTTCTGCCGTCAGTTGAATTATGCCCTGTGTTACCAGAATTACCCATATCTTCAGCATGAGAGGCCGCTGAATTACAAAACGCCTGCAACGGTTTTAAGGCTTGAACACCCTTTGTTTTTTCAAGGTCTGAAAAAAGAGATTTTATCGCATCACTTGATTTTCCATTCAAGAAAGGCTCTGCATACCCCTTTCTAAAACGGCTTCCATCATAACGAGCAAGATTACACAAAAGAATAACCTGTTTTTCATCATCAGAAAGGTAGTCAACATTTGCCGCTGTATTCAACGAAGATATTTCTTCACTCGAAAACACACTATTATCAACAGTTGAATTATTTTTCTTTTCATCATCAGTTTGTTTTTCATCTGTTTGCTCCTGAGAATTATTTTCGGTTGTGTCAGAAGTTTCATCACAAGAAGAAAACAAAAACAACGACCCAAATGTCAACAAAACTGATAATATACAAAAATAAAATACCCTCATACCCTTTCTGATTAAAAAGATAAAACACCTAAATTAAAATGGATTACAATAAGTTTTTTTCTCTTAAAGATTATCCGCTATTCGGATATTTCAACCATTTTAAAAGGTATTTTCAAAATTGACTGATAATCCTCACCAGCCTCCAACATATCCTCGTCGTCTTCTTCGTAGTACCAATTGATGACAACTTCTGTTTTATTTTTGCTATGCAAATTTTCCAACTTTTTAAACACATCAAGAATACACTTGGAAGAACTCGTATTAAAGTATTCCAACTGAATAACCACATTTACAACTCCTGTTGCAATGTCAGCATACTTATCAAGCCATTCCACCAAAGGCTTATAAAATTCTATAGAATTTTCAGGGATTGAACGTCCCTTTATTTCTATCTGTCCGGTTTTTGCATCAAACGAAACAGCCGGAGTTTTGGGTGTGCCTTCTATATTTATTGAATCCATTTTTATTTTTTTTATAGTCTCTAACGTTATTTTTTAAATATGTATTTCAAGTACAAAAAAACTATAACTTTCGTTATATTTGATAAAGTCATAACCGAGTTTTTGACCTGAAATTCGTGCCATTTCTATAAAACCAAGTCCGCCGCCACCTTTTGAAGAAAATTCATCGTTGTTCAAAACTCTTTTGTACAATTCTTTAAGTTCAGAAACAGAAAGAAAATTAAGTTGCTCTATTCTATCACGCAAAAACTGCACATACTTAGTTGAAACAAAATTTCCTGAAGTAATCTTGTAAGAGCCTTTTCCCTCCTTTATAAGAGAACAAAAAGCATAACGACAATTCTCTGGCAAACAGATTTTGTCCAAATAATCTTTAGGCGGAATTTCCAAGTGATGAAACAAATTTTGTAAGGCTTCAACCAAAATGTTGTAAACCTTTCTTATCACTTTAGCAAGTTCACCCGATTGTAAAAGCGAACTTTCAACCTTACTCAAATACTCAGTAATAAGGTCGGAATCTATCTCCCCCTCATGCGTTGCCACAAGGTCTCCCTTCTTGCTCTTTTCATAAAGGCTATGTATATCCGCTTTCATATTTGGATAAAAATTGGTTAAAAAATAAATTGCATTTTTCTTTTGCACAAAAATAATGATATATTTTTAAAATGTGCAATTTTTTTTAGAAAATATTTAAATTTTTTTCCAAAAAAAATTAATATCTCGCTAACACCCAAACAGATTTGTTGTTTTTGATTTCTATTTCTTTTTGAGGTTTTATTCCCAAAACTTTTTCCAAATTATTGTTTTCAGAAACAATCCAATTTTTTGAGGTTTTGAAAGTTTTTTTGGAAAGAGAAGAAAGCATAGCAACATTTTGTTTATATTCTTCCTGTTTGAAAGAATCCAAATGAGGTGCAACTGTTAATGCTGTTGTTTGCCCCGAAGGTAATTCAATATCGGTATAATCACCTCTAATAATATCAATATACTTATCAAGCATTGCCTTTTTGATATTTTGATTTGCAGCCTTAACATCATGTTCGTCAGCCTCATAACCAATCAATTTGAAGGCAAATTCGCCATTGTGCTTAATTCTAATTTTTGCTGACGACTTAATATCCTGCCACATTTCAGAATCAAAGTCTCTCCAAGAGAAGAAACCAAAATTTTCTCTACAAACCTGAGCAGGAATATTATATGCAAACATTGAGGCCTCAATCAACATAATACCACCTTTTGAAAGAGGGTCTATAAAATTGGTATCAGCCTTAAATCCTGTTAATTGAACCAAACCAGCCGAAAATACCTCGTCAAATACATTAAAAGAAGAATTTGAAACCTTATAGCCTCTACGAGAAAGACTTTCACCTGAAGAATCAAGCAAAAATTTGCAATTATTTTCTTTACTAATCTCAACCACAATCACAACCGAAGGATTTGCATTGTCATGAGGAGGCGTTTTTCGAGATTTTTCGTTAAAATACTCAAGAATGATTTTAGTCAAAGAGTCCTTAATTTCTTGATCAGAGCCAAGTAGCGGAGATTTTGAGGACACTTCAATTCTGAAACTTGTGTAAATATGCAGAATTGTGCTCCACCTATAAGCACTGAATTGAGTGAAGAACTCCTCTG